>NZ_JAEDXV010000003.1:0-264109 GCF_036877645.1 Terriglobus sp. ADX1 | reverse complement strand
CATTCCAAAGAGCCAGAAAATCAAGCGCCAAAGGCGCGACCAGATATTAGCCTAGGCCGAAGGCCTAGGTAGGGTCCGCGTTGAAAATCCAAGGGCCAAAGGCCCGCCCTATCCTGCCTGCTAAACCCAACCAGCTTCGCAAAGCGAGGCTCATACGCGCCTAGCGCGTCATCCTGAACGAAGCTGAGGACCCGCAACCCTCTACAACGCAGAAGGTCATCCAAATGCTAGGAAGGGGAAGGGGCTTAAACCCTAAAACTTAACGTCCGTAACCTTACCGTCTTCAAACACTACCTGCATCCCGCGATAGCTCCACTGAGCCTTTGAACCAAAGCTCACCTTTTTATCCGGAGCTCCCATCGCCTTCAACACATCGGCCTCGGTCATACCGGGAGCAATGGATGCCTCCTGCGTCGCAGCGGGTGCTTGTGCTGCCGCAGCCGGTGCAGCAGCCGCAGCGGGCTCTTGCCGCATACGACGTTCAACAAGCTTGGCGTAGTTCTCCTTCGTCCAGTGCTCAATGCTTGAAGCCATGTCACTCGCGGCCAGCCGCCACGAAAGCGACGACTCCGACTGCATCGGAATCTCAGAAGTCCCCACCAGCAGCGTCACATGCAGTTCATTGATCGTCTGGACAGTTGGAACGGTCGTTTTTGTTGTGGATTTACCATCGTCGCTCTTATTGGAATAGGTGTTCACCGCAGACGTCTCTTTGCGGACGTTGCGAGAATCCACGCGCGCCACCACATCCGCCTCCGCGCCCGAATTCGCCAACACCAGCGTCCGCGCCTTACCCAGCAACGCCTTGCGCAAATCCAGGGCGGAATCCCCTGCCCCATTCGCAGCAAAATCGCCATTGCCAGCCTGCACATACACACGGATCAAAGTCTGCGACCAGGCAGCAGGTACTGCCAGCGCAAGACAAAACAGCAAGGCAAAAGAAAGCCGACGAAAGCTCATAGATCTCGTTTCCTTCAAAGAAAATGCAAAAGAAATAGGGGGATGCGAAAACAGAAAACGCAGCCCCATCCTACCCCACTTCCGTTGGACTGGAAATCATCAAATGCAAAATCCTTGTCAAGCCCCCCGACCACCTAAACCTAACAAATGAAAGAAAATAGAGTTGGCATTCTATTTCCCTGAAATCTCTACAATAGAACCAAGGGGAAAACTAAGAGCTAAAAGCCAATGGCTAAATGCTTTAGAAAGACGATTTTGCCTCTAACCCCAACAGAAAGAAGATTTTACAGCCACTCGCGCCGTAAACCCAATAGAAAGACGATTTTAGAAAAACGGGGGGGGAGGGGGTACCCCTCGGATACAGCAAAGTTCGTATCCAGCGCTGCACGCGATATGCTGAAAGCCGGAAGAACCAGTAGCTCAGCCGGATAGAGCATCTGCCTTCTAAGCAGAGGGTCGCAGGTTCGAGTCCTGCCTGGTTCACCACAGATTGCACATGAGAAAGGGGATCGCCATGCGGCGATCCCCTTCTCTTTACTGCGGCTGGTTAGTCGGCGGCGTTGTGGGTGCGGGCGGCGGTCCAGAGGTCGTAGGAACCGGCGGTTCCGGGCTGGAACTCGGGTTCATCGGATCAGCTACAGGCTTGTCACCGGCTGGGGTATTCGGTACATCCATGCTGTTCGCGTGCGGTGTGCTGGTGGATGTGGCTGTTCCACGATGCTTTGTGGTTGTGTGTTTCGGCTGGGGAGCCGTGGGGGAAGTCCCCGTGCTGGACGCGGTGGATCCTGCGTTGGTGGAACCCGAGGTGTTCGAGCCGGAACTCTGTGCGTGCATGGCAACTGGCGCCATAAGCGCCACAGCCACAATAGGAAGTGCAAGTTTGCCAGAGAAGCTCATCGTGGTGCCCTCCTGTGCTGACGGTAAGAGGCCACCAATCCCATCGGAGATGCCCATCAAACGCTATTCGGCGACGGTATAAGGCTCAGTTGTTGAGCTGGCCATAATCGGCTTGCCAGTAATGTGACGCAGCACTGCCAGAGCGATCACCACGAACTCCAGCGTAGTGATACCCGCAGCGCCAAAGTGCTGCCAAAGCACCGGAGAGAATGCCGACGCAATGGAACCACCGATGAAGTAAGCCGTCATGTAGATGGTGTTCAGCCGCGCCCGCGCCTCGGGCCTCAGGGCGAAGTTGCGGGCCTGATTGCCAATCTGCATACCCTGCATGCCAACATCCATCCAGATGACGGCAAAACCCAGCGACAGCAGGTAAACGATTACATGCAGATGCCCAGCCGCTTGCGCACGCACGGCATAACGCTCCACCAGGTACATGCTCAGGTAGGCCGCAGCCATCAGCGCCACGCCAATGGACAACACATACCGCGGCCCCTTACGGTCCGCCATCCGGCCCCACACGGTAGCCCCCAGCGCCCCCGCCGTGGCCACCAACCCAAAGCTCCCCGTCACAGCCGCGCCAAGTCCGTGCGATTCCATCACGAACGCAAACGTGTTCCAGAAAGCAGAGAAGGCACCGAAGCAAAGCGCGCCCATCCAGCAGCTCTCACGCAGCAACGGCTCCTCACGCAGCAGCTCCCACAACGACCGCATCGCCTGCGGATAGGTCAACGTACTCTTCGCCGGAAGCTCCGGCATCATGCGGCCAACCAGCGGCACCAGCGCAGCCGACACCAGCGCAGCCACGGCAAACACCACACGCCAGCTTGCCACGCGATGCGTCAGGTGCGCCGCAGCCTCAGAGAGCCATCCGGCAAACGTCCGGCCCAGCAGAACACCACTCAGAAGGCCCGTCATCACCGCGCCAATAGCCTTGCCACGTTCCTCAGGAGCCGCCAGATCCGGCGCAATTGGCAGCACCAGGTGCGTCACGCACGCCATGAATCCGGAAGTAGCACTCAGCAGCAACAGCAGCGGCAATGACGGCGCACAGGCCTGCAACAGCAATGCCACTGCAACCAGGCCGAACATCCGCTGGATCATCCCCCGGCGCTCGCGGATATCGCCCAGCGGCGTCACCGTGAGCATGCCAATGGCATACCCCACCTGCGTCGCCACACCCACCTGCCCGGCAGCAGCCGCATCGGCGCCGAAGGTGGCCCCCATCTCAGGGAGCAGTGGCTGGCAAAGGTAGATGGTTGACACACCCACGCCGCAACAGAGGCCAAGGAAGCCAAGGTGTGCTTTGGGGTGGGTGGAGGGTGCGTCGTGCTGCATCCCTCCAGTTTACTGGAGTTTTAGGGGTTTCTGAAGATTTGACTACTGCAATGCCCGGCGAATGCTCTGCCCGGAGGCTTCCAGAGCCGCTTCCGCGTCTGCGCGGGAAATACCGCGTTTCTGCATCACAATGGCAACGCGCACACTGCCTGCCTGCTGCAACAGCTCCGCTGCCTGCTCCTGCGGAATGCCTGTTGCGGCACTGATGATGCGTTCGGCGCGATCCACCAGCTTGATGTTGGTGGTCTGCACATTCGTCATCAGGTTGCCGTAAACGTACCCCAGCTTGATCATCAGGCCGGTCGAGAGCATGTTCAGCACCAGCTTGGTCGCGGTGCCAGCCTTCATACGCGTGGAACCCGTCACCACTTCCGCTCCGGTAGCAGGTGAGATGGCGATATCTGCCGCCTGCTCTACAGGCGATCCCGGCACACACGACAGACCGATGGTAAGACAGCCATGACGGCGCGCTGTCTCCATCGCCCCCAACACATATGGCGTACGGCCGCTGGCAGCAATCCCCACCAACACATCCAGTCCCGGCGACTGGTTGAACCCATTCAGCAACAGGTCTGCACTACCCTGCTCGCGACTATCCTCCGCGCCTTCCTGGCTGACACGCAGCGCAGGTTCACCACCGGCGATGATACCCACCACCATGTCGCGCGGCACCCCATACGTAGGAGGACACTCACTGGCATCCAGCACCCCCAACCGCCCACTGGTGCCGGCCCCCATATAAAAAAGCCGCCCGCCCTTGGAAACACGCTCGTAGATAGCGTCCACTGCTTTTGCAATCTGCGGCAGCACTTCGTTGACACGTTGAATCACGGTGGCATCTTCGCGATTCATGATGGCCAGCATCTCTTCCGTCGAAACGCTGTCAATGTTTTCCGATGCGGGATTGCGCGATTCGGTAAGTAGGTTACCTAACTTCATCTCTCTGCCTCTGGATCAACGCGGTTGAGGTGCTTTTTCTTCGCTGGGGCTGTAGCTTTCCTTCTGCTTCTTGCCAGTGGGATCAAGCTCCTCATCGTCAGCCTCAGGTCGCTGATCGCTGTTCTGGATCGCACGTTTCGGAGCGGCAAACGGCTGTTTGATTCCCTGCTCCGCAGCTGCGCGCACATCTGACTGTACGCCCGGTGTATTCAACGCAGCCTTGTATTCAGCAACAGCCTTCGAACGATCCGGGTTCTGTTGCGCGTCGTACAAACGACCGAGATAGACATGCGACCATGCAACGGTGCGTGCGTCTTTACCAGTAGCCACAATCTTTTGGAAACGATCGAACGCATCCTGCGGTTCGCCACCAAGCAGCCTCAAGCGAGCCATCATGTATTGCGCTTCTGTGTCAGAAGGGTTGGCTGCAAGCTGCTTCTCAGCGATTTCCTCTGCGCCAAGTTTGTCGCCCTTCTGTAAGTTCAACTCGGCCTGATCCATTACAGAGAAGGTGCGTTTGGGTGCGCGTGCGCGTGTCACTCCTGCACCAGCAACAAGGTTGTTGCTGTCTGGCGCGAAGAACGGAATCTTCTTCGCCGCATCCACTTCATGCGGCACATCCATGCCGTAAACCATCTCGGCAATGCTGTCTTTCAGCGTGATGCCGTCCTTGTCTTCCTTCATCAGCGAGTCATAGAACGACCCCGTCAGTACCCAGCCCGACTCCATGTCGAGCACGACCTGTTTGCGTCGAACAGCTTCAGCACGCCGCTCATAGTCGATCAACGCCTGGTTGTAATCGCCAATATCGGCGCGTGCTTTTACCGTTCCTGGCTTACGCGGCTTGTCGAAGCCCACATCCATCGTGCGTGCTTCGATTGCCTTCACAAGACATTCCGTCGTGAACGCAACAATATCGTTCTTGTAGTTGAAGTCAATAGGCGCATCCTGAACGACCTTCAGAATAGGCAGCAGACGATTCGTAGCCTGAGCGCGCGCATAGATGAGCGGGTCCACCTGATAGAGCAGATAGATGTGTTTCACCTGTTCCATCTGCAATCCACCTGCGTGCGAACCGATGGACAAACGCGAACCATACGACGACTTAGTGGCCGTGTTCTCGTCGATACGTGATGGTGACGTTACGACGAAGTAATCCGAACCATACACACGCGCATTTACAGCCTGCGGGCTAAGCATGGGCTCCAGCAAAACGAGGAAACGACGCCCGTCATAGATACTGACCGGCTGATGCAGATACGAGTTCGTCTCCAACAGAAGACGAGTCATGCTGTCATGCACCTGCGCCGTTGCCGCTTCGTACTCCGCATGATGACGCACGAAGATGAGGTGCAGATCCGCCTTCCGCGCAAAATCCTGTAGCAGCGGCAATACACCAACAACCTGCCCTGCATCGGGCGAAAGATCGCCTTCGCTTACCGACAATGTAAGTTCCGGCGGAGGCGACAGAAACAACGCCAGCGACACGTATTGCGCCAGGTTCTGCGCTCCCCCCTGCGAATGACTTGCAATGTATTTGCAAAGAGCAATCTGACTCTCGCGAACGTCAACCGAACGGTCCAGCGCCGCGCTAACTTCAGCACGAATCTCCGCACGCACCGGCAGCGAACTTTCCAATCCGTTGTCATAGCCGCAGGAGTTCAGCGCAGTCGCCATGGTAAACATGGTCTCGCTGGTTTCCAGCGAAACAGCAGAACCAGCCTGCTCCACACCGCGGCGCGGGATCACCGTGGAAGATGGGCGCTCCTCGATCTGCTCACCTGTGGACGAAGAAGACGAGGACGATTGCTGCGCATGCGCAGGCAGCAGCACCAGCAATGCTGCGAGAGAAAGAACGGAACGGGAAAAAAGTCGCACGGATGTTCGACGGACCTCAGCGAAAGGTGTACCAAAGGCTGAGTCTAGGCTGATGACGAAGGGTGGTCAAACCGGCGCTGCGACTACCCACGCACCACAACATCGCCAAAGGTGAGCAGGACACTACCCCGGACCGGATGGTCAAAGACACGCGCAGGCTGGAAGACACCCGTCAGCATACGCTGGCGCAAAGCCTCTAAAGTATTGGAATCCAAGCCACCCGACAGCACCTGGTAGTCATACACACGTCCGGTGGAATCCACCATCGCCTTTACGATGAGCGGCGCTTCATTCACACTGCCCAGCGGACGCTCTCCCGCAGGCGAATAGAGATAACGCGGTGCAGAGAAACCTGCCAGAGGCTCGTCGTTCGCTTCCACAGCCTGCTGTGGAGCACCCAGCATCAGGGCACCACCTGTAATGGCGACCAGAGCCACCGTTGCAACACCTGCCTGAATGGCCATGGGACGCAGCGTGTTTTCCAGGAATAACTCCACGCGCTCCTTCACACGATGCAGCCAGTTATGCTGCGCGCGTACACGTTCCTTAGAAAGCGCGACACGGATGCGCAATGAAAGATCGCGCGGTGGCTGTGCCGGAGCAAGCGTACGCAACGCGTTATCCGTCAGCGAACGCTCAAAACCCAGTTCTTCCTGCGGCGTCTCGTCTTCATGCAGACGCTCCAGCAGGTGTTCCAAATCTTTGGACGAAAAACTCATCGTGCCTCCTTGGATGTCGCAGAGGGGGCCTTCGCTGCGGCCTGCGGCATCTTTTTGGGCGCGATTTGTGCAAATTCGGGAAGGCGTGCGCCCAGGCTTGTTCGCAGAGCTGCGCGACCACGCATCAGCCTGCTCTTCACCGTCCCGATATGAATATTCAAAATCTCTGCAATCTCGTCGTAGGCCATGCCTTCGATCTCGCGCAGAATAACGACTGTCCGAAAACTTTCCGGCACGTCACGCAGCGCACCTTCGACCACCGTACGCAGCTGTGACTGCCGCGCGCTTTCAAACGGCGATTCACGATGATCGGCAAGCGTATCGCGCAGCGAGAAGTTCAACTCGCCATCGTCTTCGCCGCTATCACTATCGATGGTGACCTCCGCCTTCTTATGGCGCACCCACCAACGGCGGCTATTGGAAGCCTCGTGCATGGCGATGCGATAAATCCATGTGCGCAGACTGCTATCGCCATGGAAGCTGCCAATGGAACGGAAGATCTTGATGAACACGTCCTGCGTGACATCCGCAGCGTCCGCCGGGTCAGCCAACGAACGTAGCAACAGCGAATACAGCGGACCACTGAACTGTGCAATGAGCTGACGGAAGGCGTCCTCAGAACCCGCCTGGAGAGCAGCCACCAAGGCCACTTCTTCCACAGGAAGTTCCGCACGCGCAGCAGTGTAGCCGCCCGCCTTGGAAAATCCACCGATCGTGCCGGTAACCGGATCCATCACCGCTGCCCCGTTCATCTGTACTACTCCTTTTAAGGTACGGCTCCAGTGCATTTCCTTGCAATGGCGCATTCCCGAGGTGGAGAAAAACGGCTCATCCGCCGGCGGATGAAAGAGTGCTCTCGCTCACTCTGAAGCTATAGACACCGGATGCCGCAGGCTTTGTTCCCGTCCTGCGAGAAAGATTTTCACGACACGCCAGAAAAGTTTCTCTTTTCTGACAGCAACCCGACATAAGATGGCCGTGTCTATCCGAACACCATGCGGCCGAGTATTGGCCGTCCAGGAGGTTGATACAAATGAAGAAACTTACCGGAATCGGACTTACGGCCATTCTGCTGGGAACGGCGCTTGCTCCTGCAGTCGTCGTCGCTCAACCTCGTTACGGTCCACCGCCTCCGGGACCGCGGATGGGGCCTCCGCCACCGCCAATGGAACGTCGCCCTCCTCCGCCACGTCCAGGATGGGCATGGCATGGAGGCTATTACCGCTGGGGCGGCGGCCGGTACGTATGGGTTCCTGGCAGCTATATGGCCCCACCCCGTCCTGGCGTGATCTGGGTTTCAGGACGCTGGATAAGCACACCACGTGGATGGGTCTGGCGCGAAGGTTACTGGCGCTAGAAGGACATCGAGAGGCCACTCAAGCGGGTGGCCTCTTACGTTGTCGTAAGGTTTACGGAATCACAGAATCACGGTATTCTAAGAACCAGTGGGCCTGTGGCGCAGCTGGGAGCGCGCTTCCATGGCATGGAAGAGGTCATCGGTTCGATCCCGATCAGGTCCACCAATTCCCCTCGCATCAAAACGTCACGCTCAACCAGAGAAGACGCATTCCACTTCCCATGCACAAACATGCAGCATGCAATATCATCAGCGTGATGCGATTCATTGGTTTGCGTAAGGAAAGCTGGGCCTACTTGAGCCGGTTAAGCGGTATAAAGAACATGCCGGTAAAACGAGCACAGTACATTTGGCACATAGGCTTGGCGTTCCTGCTGTTGGCCCCACTCAGCGTCCAGACCTCGCTAGTTGCTCAAACCTCGCAAAGGTCAGATGCAGCAACTGACTGCTCGGCCACGACGCAGAATTGCTCAACGCAAGACGCAACAATTCCAGTCCAAACGGTTACCCCACAATCCTCCCTCCCTCAGCAGGGGATGGCGCAAACCGCCAATCAGATGTACGTCGATCAGGGCGGCATGGACCAGCAGCTTCGGCCAGGCATCCAGACCAATGACTCTTCGTATGGCCGGAATAGCAACAATCCATATAGCCAGAACAATGGCTCCCCGTATAGTTTGCTGCAACGCCTGCCTCCCGAACCCCAAACAGACTTCCAGCGACTCGCACGAGCCTCTACTGGACAAGTATTGCCGCTGTTCGGTCGCAATCTTTTCGAGCGTCCACAATCCACGTTCATGCCGCCGGAACAAACGACTGCCAGCTCCGACTATGTGGTTGGGCCCGGCGACCAGATACTGCTGCGCTTCTGGGGACCAGAGACCTTTAATAGTCAGCTTACGGTTGATCCCAGTGGAATGATCTACGTCCCGAAGGTCGGCTCAATCCACGTTGCTGGGTTGCGTTATGACGAATTGGAAAAACACGTCCGTCAGGAGATCAGCCAGATCTACCGGAAGTTTGACGTCTCGGTAAACCTTGGCCATCTTCGATCGATTCAGGTGTATGTCGTAGGCGATGCACGATACCCCAACGCCTACACTGTAAGTGCACTGAGCACGATGGTAAATGTTCTGTTTGCCTCAGGCGGACCGACATCCCAAGGCTCCATGCGGCGGATTGAATTGCGACGTGCCAACCAGCCACCACAGATACTTGATCTCTACGATCTACTTCTGGCAGGCGATAAGACGAAAGATCTTCATCTGGAGCAGGGTGACGTAATCTTCATCCCCGCAAAGGGGCAGGAGGTTGCATTGGCGGGCAACATCAGGCGCCCCGCCATCTACGAACTTCGCGGCGAAACCACGGTGTCCGATTTGTTGAAGCTTGGTGGAGGATTCGACACCGTCGCAGATACCATGTCCGTCTCGTTGGAGCGTATCGACACAGATCACATGCGCCGCGCCACCACAGTTGATATCGCGACGGAAGGCCAGTCCACCATCCTTCGCAACGGTGATATCGTCACCACCAAGCACATTAGCCCGGCCTATTCCAAATCGGTGACTATTCGTGGCAATCTTGCAAATCCGGGAAGATTTGCCTGGCATCCGGGAATGCGACTGAGCGATATCATCCCAGATCGCATGTCTCTGCTCACCAATGACTATTGGGCAGCACGCAATCAACTCGGCGTGCCAGTACCGCTGTTCGAACCAATGTCTAAAACGAACCTGTCTTTGACCCAGAAGCAGCAGCGTTTGACTGATACCAGGGGCTACTCCACAAATCAGCAGGGCCAAACATCGTCCCCCCTAACCACATCCCAAATTCGAAGCGGGGAAAACCAAGGAAATGTCGATGAGCTCTCCACTGAAGAGAACACCCGTGCCAAACGAGCTAGTGCTTCCGCCCTTGCCCTGCAAAATCAGCGCCTTGCATCCAGCTCAGTCGATACTGGAAACGGGGGAAGCCAATCACCGCTTGATGCAAACAACGAAGATATCAGCCCCACTGGCGCAAAGCTGAACCGAATTCAAATACCAATAGGGGAGATTGACTGGTCTTACGCTGTCATTGAACGGCTGGATCCCAACACGCTGAAAAGCGTACTGGTGCCATTCAATCTAGGAAAGCTAGTCAAGGATCACGATGATTCTCAGAACCTTGAGCTTCAACCCGATGACATAGTCACGATCCTGTCTCAAGCTGATATCTCTGTTCCTGTAGAAGAACAGACAAAATATGTTCGCCTGGAAGGGGAGTTTGTCGCTGCTGGAGTTTACAGCGTGAAGCCCGGCGAAACCCTTGACGATCTGGTTCGCCGCGCCGGTGGGATCACGGCACAGGCCTATCTCTATGGCAGCAGCTTCTATCGAGAGTCAGCACGAGGATTCCAGCAGCAGCGGCTCGATGAGTACATCACGCGCCTGTCAGCAGATCTGGACCGTGCCGCTGCCGTACGAAGCGCTTCGTCTACTACAGGCGCCACGGATCCTACCGCCTTGACCGCCCAGCGCAGCATTGTGAACCAGCTTCGTAGTATGCGGGCAACAGGGCGTATAGTACTACCTTTCGCGCCTGAAAGCTCGGCAATCGACTCTATTCCGAATATCCCTTTGGAAAATGGCGACGTCTTCCACGTACCTTCCAGGCCAAACACGGTCGGAGTACTGGGTGCTGTTTACGGTCAGAGTGTCTTCCTATATGACTCCAAGAAACATCTCGGAGACTATGTCAGCCAGGCGGGCAATCCCAACCGTATTGCAGATGCAAAGCATGCATTCATCATCCGTGCAAACGGATCGGTGTACAGCCGAGAATATGCGAAGGGCTTCTTCACGAATACCTTTGACAACTCCGTGATTCATCCTGGTGATGCGATTGTGGTTCCGGAGAAGATGATCAAGCCGGACGCACTGCACACAGTGTTGGAGTACTCACAGATCTTTGCAAACTTCGGCGTATTGGCTGCTGTGTTAGCGACTGTACGGTAAGTTAAGCAATGCAGCGACATCGCTGCCGCCATAGACATTTGAGACATGTGCAACCTTCAGGATGCACATGTCTCAATGTCTATGGCAGATTGACGAGGGCGTATGAAGCTTTCTTTTATCTTAGCCCTGCTCATCACGTGTGTGCGGCTAACTGGACAAACCCCGGTTAGCACAGATCACGTGTTCTTCACACCAACACCATCCGCAGCAACCGACGGCAAGGATGCTCTCAACAAATCACTGCAGCAATGCTCTTCAGCTGGCGGAGGCATTGTTCTGTTGACCCATTCGTTGAACACGAAAGAGGCGTGGCGCAACCGAACGATTCCGTCCAATTGCACCATATGGGACCTGCGCTCGAATGCTTTGGATATCTTCACAGATGTTGTAGACAATGAGGCTGGCCACTCTGCTGGATTGGGCATCTTCATCGGCGAGACTATCCCTACAACGAATCCTGTCATCCATAACCCTGTAGGAATCTATACCTCAGTGCAAGGCCGAGTGTCACACAGACCAGTCTGGGGATTGAACTACGTGGTGAATGCCTGGGCAGAAGGTCCTGCAATTGGCATTGAAGGAGACCTCGGACGATTCACACCGGAAGACGTTCGCTACAGCATTGATCAGATGAAGTTTGTCGGTGGGTCTCCATATCCAGCTTCAACCGTGTTGCGCATCGGCGGAGCACACGGTACACACCGTACCGGCTTCCGCATGGATGGCGTCTCAACCGAGTGGATTGGCAACACCCCGGAAAATGTCTCCAACTGTCTTCCAAAAGGAATTCCAGGATATGGTTGCCTGGGCACATTCGAACCATGGAGCGCTGTACTAGCAACAGCAGTCACACCATCCACACAGATTCAATCGGTGCGATCTTCTCAACCCATTAATGATCTGGCCGGTAACTGGATGTGGGCGTCCTGCGATAACGGTGACCACCAGGAAGACATCTATCCCATAGCAGTGACGAACGAAACCTTCAAAGCGGTATTCCACAAATCGCATGTTCAGGGCATCGCATGTCACTGGTATGGCGCACTCTCCGGCATTGACCTTGGCAACAGCTACTTCAAAGATGCGCCCATCATTCTTGGCAATATTTATGGGACCATTCAGTACGGTATACCGCACTTTCCCAGCATCTCTGTATACGACGCCACCTCAAAACCTGGATCTGAAATGCTTCGTGATGTCTTCCTCTTTGATCGCGAGTCTCATGTCATCCTGAAAAGCCTCGGCACTGGAATACACCTTGAGAACAAAGATGGCATGGATATTGTCCAACTGGGCGAAACAGGAGACATCGCGTCACAAGGTTCAGTGGCAGCCCGTTCCATTACAACAAGCCGTGGCACGCCCAAGAGTTCACACGATACTTGCGTCACGGGTGAGCTATGGTCTGACACGCAATATGTATATGTATGTACTGCCGAAAATACGATCCGCCGGTCGAAGCTTGACGCTTGGTAAGCATCGGAGCTCAATGGCACACGGGCAAATTCGCGCTACAGTATATGCCCTTACACTGCTCGTTGACTCACAAGCTCATACAACCGCGAACGCATCGTTCTCACTCGACCATTGAAGTCATACCACCGCAACAAGAAACTACGTCCAGCACGTCCTATCGTGTTCGCTCTAGCTGGCTTGTTCAGTAATAATAGAACCTGTTCAGCCAAACGATCCGCTGTCTCACCCTGCAGAAATTCGACTTCCGGCTCAGCTTCAATGCCTTCGATTCCCACATTCGTCGTAACAACCGGAAGGGCGGCAGCCATGCATTCTAGAGTCTTGATTTTAATCCCTGCTCCCAGCCGCAATGGCAGTAGAGCAATCTGCATGCTTGACATCATCGCGTGTACGTCGTCAATAAAACCCATCACAACAATTCGGTTGTCTTCAGGAAGCCTATTCTTTAGTGATTCGCTCTTGCTGCCTGCAATGTAGAACCTGGCTGTTGGTCGTTCTTTCCAGATACGAGGCATAATCTCTGCCACTGCCCAGAGAACGGCGTCTACGTTTTCAGCGCGGTCCATCGCTCCCCAATACAGCAACGAATCGGGAAGGATCGCATTTCTCTCTTCTACCCGCTGAAGAACGGACGAATCCACCCACGGCTGAATTGTCATGACTTCCAGTCTGTCTTTTGTTATGTCCTCAAGTAGCTTCTGATCTTTGGAACTCAATGTTGTGGCAAAGTCGACGTGAGCAAGCGCACGCGATTCCCACCGACGGATGCGGGCAGACTCTAGATAAAATGCAGGTTTCGCTAAGCCCGACCGTGACTGGCAGCGTCGATCCCAACTCTGTGTCAAGACATCGTGAAGAGACGCAACGGTGACGACTCTGGAAGGCACCCACCGCCTGTACTGCACTATGGCAGTGTGATCAAAGATGACCGCATCAATCTTCAATTCAACAATCGCGCGTTTCAGCCGAGCCAAATAAGATTCCTGCCAGCGTGCCGCAATTGCGAATGGCAACCACGGACGGCGAACGATCCCTTCGATTCGCTTGATTCGGTCTACAGGAACCAGCTGCCAGGACGTAAAGAGTTGCATCTCGGCGGAGGCAAACCGTTCCATTTCAAAATCTGTAGCAAACGCAAGCAGATGAATCGTATCTGTCTCGGCCAACACTCTACAAAGTTCATAGCTGACCTTGGCCCCCGCCTGACTTCCAGTGCAAGACGGCAGATGTCCGGTCGCAAACAATATATTCATATAAAGATGTCAGCGTGTGCGAAAGCGCCGATCCGGGTAATCCAACTACTCTGGAACAGAGTAGCCTTTGATCGATTGTATTGCCATGGCAGTCTAATCATCGAGCTACCGGGAGGCATACTCCTTCAACTATTGCTCGAAGCACCACATTGGCGCGCTTCCAATCTCTATGAAGTACAGCACGGAACACTGTCAGAAGAATCCAGAGCACTACTGTAGGCAAAGCCCATGCGTGATAGCGACGCGTGAAAAGAATTCGGTTCCTCGTCAAAAAACGTTCAGACGTAAGACCACGAAGAGAGGCATCCTTATTGGTTCCCGAACTCGCCCCCTCTTTATGAAAGACGACGCTTTCTGGTACAAAATCCAAGCCAAATCCATGTCGTTTCGCGGATTCGGACCAATCTAATTCTTCGAAATATAGAAAGTATCGTTCATCCATCAACCCTGCTTGTTCGAGAAATGCACGGCGAACCAACATCGATGCGCCATCCACATAATCCAACCTGCGCGTCGGCCGAGGTTCCAGATTGGCATGAACACGGGCACTCCATACGGAGTAGAACTTACCACCATGGACCTGAACCTGACTCGGATGTGCATAGTCACGCAACTGGGAACCCATAATCCCAATCGACGTGTCCTTTTGCATTGCCGTCACCATGGCAGCCAGTGAATCAGGTGATGCGATCGTATCGTTGTTCAACAACCACACATAGTCACAATCATCCTGGGTTAGAAAGTAACGAAGACCACAATTATTACCACCGGCAAAACCAAGATTCGTCCCTGTCTGAATTAGGGTCAGCAGGTCGTCGCTGCTCTCATCGCGACGTGCTGAGATCTCACCGTTCTCAAATCGTCGAGTAACAACAGGCTTCCGAATAGGAGGCGAGATAAAACTGGAAAGCGTTGGATTGCACGCGACTGCGCGCCGGTCACCCCGAGCCCATTCCTCAATGCGATCAAGCGAACCGTCGTGAGAGTCGTTATCGCACACTACGACACGAAACTGTACATCTTTCAGCCGATAGATGGATTCGAGGCACTCAATTGTGTCTTTCCAGCCATTCCAGTTCAGTAAAAGGATGCCTACTCGTGGACTAGAGCTCAACACGTTTCCCCATCTTCCCGAAAAAGGCATGGACTACGCCTAAACCAATACGGCGTGTCTTCTGCCATTTGTCATCCTCGGCCATAAGGATTTTGGCAAAGTCCCAAATCATCCCTTTGAATTCGTGTGTCGCCTGTTTCCACCATGTGAGGCGAGCCTTCGGCATACCGAGAGTCCAAAGACGGTTTCTGGTTTGATAGTACTTTCGAGCGGCGCTATGGTTTGTGAGCTCAAACTCGCGACCTAAGAGTCGAAATGTAGTTAGCCGTCCAAGCGTGTGCAGTAACGTAGCATCGTCAATCTGGGCTAGGCGGTATCCATGGGACCGGACACGATTGCAAAACTCAAGATCGACGGAGTCAATGAACAAGCGTTCATCCATAAAACCGACGTGACTGAAAAGCCAGGCTGGCATCAGCATCCCGGACGTCAGCACTGTTCTGACCTCTCCGTGTACATCGCGATCTTCTCCAAGACGGGTCCCAAGAACACGATCAACATAGCATGGGGCTGCAATGGCAATGTTCCCTGAGCTACTGTCAAAGCACTGCAACAGGCGAGCGACCATCCCAGACGTCACGGTGGAATCCTGGTCAAAGGTAATAAGCCATTGGAAGCCAAGCTCAATACCGCGTTGCAATCCCTGATTCAACGCTCTCGCGATACCCAGATTTTCGCGATTCCAGAGCACGGTGATATGCTCAGCCTGTTCCAGTGTCTGCAGCAGGGCGCAGGCTTGCACCGTGGAGCCGTTGTCCACAAGGATGATCTGCTGCACCTGCTCCTGTAAGAGCTGCACGTTTTTGACCAACTGCTCGGTTGGTAAAAACGTGACAATCACGGCGCAGATGGACTGTACATCCTGTGACATCGTCGCCGCCCTCCTAGTCAATCATTCGCATACTGAACACTAGAATGAAGCCGAATACACCACCACTCAGTTCCCGGCTGCATAACACTCTACTTCACAGAATTGGCTAGTCTTCGGCGAAGCTCAAATGGAATCGTATTGTCAAAACGAGCGAAGATGCCATCCCATGCAGCGCGGGTGAGCAGTTTGAGCCGTAATAAGCGATGGTCCCGCTCGTACAGCAAAATCTTAATAGCCATGGCTAAGACATCTTTACCCACTCGAACAAACCGCAACAGAACATTTTCTGGTGAATGCTCAAGCAACGTCCGAAGACCGTTCCGAATTCCATAAAACTCAAAGGCATATTTCTCAATCGAGATGCGCCTATAAGCCTTGCTTCCCCAATGTGTTTCCTTCGATGCCGGAAGCAACTTCTCTTTATGGATGATTTTGCTCAACGGGACCAGAAACACTTCGCCTGCGGTAAGAAGCCGCACGGCGTAATCAACATCGTCAAAATGGATGAAAAACTCTTTTCGCGGTAAACCGACCTTCGCGATTGCCTCACGCCGTATCATCACTCCAACAAACGAAGAAAAATCAATCGGTATAGGTGCAGCAGAAATCTGCTCGCCTAACTGAATGGGTTGCACAAGCGCGGTGCTGGATCGCCACTGAATTGCTCCCAGATGGTAGATCAGCGGCTCACCATTCACATTAACCTTCATGTTGGCCAATACCGCGATATTCGGCTTACTGCACCTGCGCAAGTGTTCCAGAGCGTCAGGACAAGGCTCAGCATCGTCATCCATCAGCCACAGCCAATCGTAGCCGGCGTCATATGCCCGTTCCATGCCCGCCGCAAAGCCGCCGGCACCACCGACATTGGATGGTAGCAAACAATAGCGAATCTTTTCCTGATTCAGATAGCCGCGCTCGCGCAGGTACGCCTCCGTACCATCGGTACTTGCGTTGTCGATCAGATAAATTGCATCCACCGGCGAGGTCTGCCTGAGAAGTCCCTCAAGACACTCCACCAGCAATTCTTTCCTGTTGAATGCAACAACAACGGCGGCGACGGTCTCAGGCATTCACGCGCTCCTTTGCAGTCTTGAGAGCTGCGGCAACGACCTGGTCCATGTTGTAGTACTTGTACTCCGCAAGGCGTCCTACAAAAATGGTGTGCTTGTCTTGCTGTGCAAGATGCCGATATTGCTCATACAGGGCGGACGTCTGCTCATTAGGAATCGGATAATACGGATCACCTTCCTGCACTGGATACTCACGCACAATCGACGTCCCAGGATGCAACTGTCCTGTCAAGTGCTTGAACTCTGTGATGCGAGTAAACGCAAAGTCGTTCGGATAGTTCACCGTACCCACTGACTGAAATCGTTCTTGATCGCGAATATGTTCGTGTTCAAAACGCAGGGAACGATAGGGTAACTTTCCGAACCGGAAATCGTAAAACTCATCAATAGGTCCGCTGAAGACTACCAGGTCAGTTCCGATGCGTGTTCGGGCTTCCTGATAGGTCGTCTCAAGTTCTACGCGAATATTTGGATGCTGCAGCATGTTGGCGAACATGGAAGTAAAGCCATCACGGGGCATCTTCTGGAATGTATCGTTGAAGTAGCGATCATCATCATTTGTCCGCACCGGAATCCGGCCTGCAACACCGGGCCCAAGCTGCGAAAGATCCAGGTTCCACTGCTTACGAGTGTAGTTACGAAAAAACTTGTCACACAGATCTCTGCCAACACTTCCCAGCACAACATCTTCGCTGGTCAGGACACGTTCACGTGGCTCACGTACCGATTCAAGGTACGCAGCGACTCCCGCTTCATCCAGATTCATCCCATATAGCGCGTTGATCGTTGTGCGGTTAATCGGAACCGGATATAGCCGTCCCTCAACAGAGGCAAGCACCTTATGTTCATACGGAATCCAATCCGTAAAACGTGAGAGGTACTCAGCAATTGCCGGAGCATTCGTGTGAAAAATATGCGGGCCATACCGATGAATCAAGACCCCTGCAGCGTCCTTCTCATCGTAGGCGTTTCCACCAATATGAGCCCTGCGATCAACAACAACAACCTGCTTACCGGCTGAGGCAAACTGCTCTGCCATCACAGAACCGGCGAAGCCAGCACCAACAATCAAAACATCCGTTTTCATGCGCTTTTGGTACCTCGAAACAAATGAACCCCCTCGCCTTCGAGGACAACAATCATTGCAACCGTCACCGCGGCCTCAACAATCAGCACCGAGATCGCAGCCCCTTTCGCAGCGAAGAAGTGAATCAACGGAAATGCCAATACAACATTCAAAATGCCCGATGCGACCAGAATGCGACTGAACAACTTATCAAGACCAAACGACAGCATCGTCTGAATACCCAGCGCATTCGATACTGTGATTAGGAAGGGCAGAAAGGCAATCCAATGAATGATCGGTACGCTGCCAGCAGCATTTTTCCCAAAGAGCAGGTGTGCGAGTGGATTGGCGAAGGTCATCAAGACGAGCGACCCGAGAAACGATACAGCCCCCGTCAAGCGAAGTGTCTTGCGGATAAAAACAACTGCGACTGCCTTCCCTTCCGCAATCAGCGCACTAATGTGCGGAAAGAACGCCTGCGTGATCGGGCCGATAAGACCAGTAAGTGCACGAATCAACTTTTCCGCCGCACTAAAATATCCAGCTTCCGTATTGCCTGCCAACAAACCAACTAAGAACACATTAGTGTTTGTGTAAAGGCTGATTGCTGCCGTAGAGATGAACAAATGCCAGCCGTCATTAGCGGTTTCCCAAAGTTCGTGCCGTGAAGGCAGATAGAACTCGGGGCGCAGGTCAAGATACGCCACCCCAAACCCCAGAATCCCAGCCAGTAAAGGGCCTGCTGAAAGTAACCCGACCGCGGTCAGAGCATCAGAAGGCGAATGCACAAACACAAACAGCAACCCGGAGGTCACAAGACGCGCAGCTCCGGTCAGAACTGAAATGTGCTTCATCTGCTCCATTCCCTGGAAGTACCACTGGGGAAACACAACACTTCCCACGACCGCGAGATAGGCAACAGAAAAATAGGCGGTCTCAGCGTGAAATCTCGGCACGAATACAAGGATGGCGGTCAGGATAACCATACCGCTTACCATAAGCAGAATCTTGACGACCATAACGCACCAGAACATACGCACAACAAGCGATCGCTCCTGCTTATTTTGTGCAATATATCGGGTCGCGGAAAAGTTAAATCCGTAATCGGTAAAGGTCACAAAATATTGTGCAAATGCTTGTGTAAATGCAATCAAACCATAGGTTTGAATTCCAAGCACACGAACAAGATATGGCAGCGTTGCCATTGGGATCAGGTAGTTGAGACCCTGAAGAAGATACAGCGCCGCTACGTTCCCGAATAGCCGGCGGCGAGCACCTTCATTCCCCTCCTTGCCAGAAGCAGACATTCGAACCATCATAACGGAAGGCCAGCCTGATCGTCTCCATGGTAGGTTTAGAGTGTGAAGATGTCTTCTAGCGATGAGTCTATGGTTCCCGCCTCGCTGGCTTCTCCCAAGCAGGATTCCAAGGGTTCTTGGCACATCATAGAACTCCTGATCCGACGGCAAAAAACACTTCTTCGGGTCACCGTCGCTGTTGGTGCACTGGCACTTCTTGGTACGTTTTTCCTTAAACCAGAATACGAGTCAACGGTCGTGCTGATTCCCCCCTCGTCTCCGTCGAGCGGACTTGGTGCACTCGCTGCACTGGCGGGTGGTGCAGCGCCTCTGATTTCAGAAAGTACGCTCGGTGGCAAGAGTACCGGCGAATCTTATGTCTCGATGTTCACTAGCCAAACCGTTGAAGACGCCGTCATCCGTCGCTTTCATCTAATGGATGAATATAAGAAGAAGCGCATGTCGGACGCGCGAAAAGTACTCGAGAAAAAGGTAACTGTCTTCTATGGTGCTCGTGACGGCATGATCCGTCTCTCTGCTGTGAGCACATCCCCTCAGAAAGCTGCCGATCTGGCAAATGGCTACTTTCAGACCTTTGCGTCCTTTTCCGCAACCCTGGCCGTCACGGATGCACAGAAAAAGAGGATGTTTTACCAGGAAGAGCTGGGACATGCAAAAGACCGTCTAGCACAGGCAGAACAGGATTTGAAGCGCACGCAGGATAGTACTGGCCTATTGCAAATGGAGGGCCAAGCACGTGCGTTGATTACCTCCGCAGCATCCATCAATGCGCAGATTGCTGCGAAACAGGTTGAAATCCGCAGCCTGGAAAGCTTCGCGGCTACCGGGAATCCTCGCCTAATAACGGCGAGAAATGAACTGACAGCGCTCCAGGCGCAACTCGATCGCCTGACTTCACAAGGGAACACTTCGAACGGTCTGATGTTGACCAAGCCAGAACTTTCTGAAGCCGGCCTTGAGTACGTGCGGCGAATGCGTGACGTGAAATATTACGAAACACTCTTCGAAATGCTGGCGAAGCAGTATGAAGCCGCGCAGCTGGAAGAAGCTCGACAAGGCTCCACTATGCAGGTCGTGGACAAGGCTACGCCACCTGATAAGAAATTGCCCCAGTTCCGCGTTCTGATCGTCTTAGCTGCCGCATGTTTGGCATTCTGCGCCTGCTCTCTCTACCTTATTCTCCAGGATCGTTGGCGGACATCCGGTATTCAGCAACGATTACGCCAAATTCGTTCCAACACTGCATAACGAGGCGGGGTCATGAACGATAACTCCATGCGTTCAGCTCCCATTTTGCGGGATGCTGTCTCGCCTTATGGGTTGGCATCCATCTCGCTTGCATTGTTTCTGATAGCGTGGCTGTTTCCTCCGGGCCTGTACAGCTCGGTCATGCACGAGCGTGACCTCCTCTTTCTGGAGCCTCAGACATTCCTCTTCTATTTGCTTTGCGTCGCAGGGTTTGCCGCGGGTTTTTGGATTGTCTGCCCAAAGGTCATTCCGATGGAGGTGCCCACCCTAAAAACCCGCATACCAGGGTTGCTGTTTCTAATGCTTCCTCTTTTATTCGGGATGGTGCAAGTCGCACGGGGGTTTCAGCAGGCATTTCACAACAATCCCAGCCTGATCGAAATCATGATCAATCAACAGGCTCAAGATCTGAAGGGTGTCGACTCCAATAACGATATGGCGCTGCTTATGAATGCCGCCCCGGGTTTGGTTGCCTTGATCTGGTGGACCATGTGGCGTTATTGGCAACTACAGCTCCGGGGCTGGAAGGCGAATGCAGTTCGCTTCATGCTAGTCTCTGCTGTGTTAATGGCAACATCCGCAGCCATCCTCATGGTCAGTCGCAACCAAATCATGGAAATGGTTGCTGGAATGACAGTGTTATATACGTTGCATCGGGAAGCGGAAGGGCGCTTATCCTGGCGTTTTATTGGCACCGTTGCTAGCTGCCTGGCGTTGGGCGTTACGCTGCTCTTCGGACTCTTTTCGTTCTTGCGCGGCAGTATGTCGTTGGACGCGCAATTGAATCTGCTACTTGGCTATTCGGGCGCTTCCTATAACAGGTTGGCTGCGCTGATTCTTGGCAGATTGCATTATCCATTCGCTGGTCGCGGGGTATATCTAAGCCCCTTTCTCAGCATGAATGAGCCATTGCATCGCATCGTTCCGTTGCAGCACGTTTTTCGTTGGCCCGGCTTTTTCGACGAGTGGACCTCAGAGTTTGGAGCTGTGGAACGGGCGGGATTAAACGGTTCCATGATCTTTCTCGGTACATTCGGGTTCATCTTTTGCGACCTCGGATGGTTCACCCCGCTTTGGCTCATGGGATACGGCATCATCTACGGCGGCTTATGGCGTTCCGTGCGGCATTCCGGTGTAGTCGGCGTCCTGCTGTATCCGTTCGCTGCCTTCTGCGTCCTCCTCTGGTTCGGCACCAATTTGCTCTTGGATTCATGGGTAATCCCATTTATTCGATATGCATTGCTGTTGCTGGTATACGAATGGTTCACAACAGAAAAGTATGCTCCCCCGTCGTTCGAAGTCAGCAGCCAACCGTCTATCCTGTAGCAATGCTGATGATACGAAGCGCGTTCAGCCGTTTTCCACATCTCCTGTGCTGGCTGATGCTCATGTCATCTTCTATAGCTTTGGCCCAGCTACCGGAAGCACCTACCCTTTCTCCCGTTGCGGCTGCCTCTCTGGCGATCCCTCCCAGGTCAACGACGGTGGACAAGAAAACCTCTCCCCCCTCACCAGCTTCTCCGCCCCGCTCAGTAGATAACGACCGTTCTGGTTCGACTATCGTTCCTATGGATAGTTGGGTCTATCCTGCACTGGAGAGGCTGGCTGCTATGGGGCTCATACCGTCGCAACAGGTAGCCATTCGCCCCTGGACACGCCAGGAATGCCGACGGCAATTGCGAGAGGCAGAAGACTCTTTACATGGTTTCGCAAGCCTAGACCATCCCGTTCAGAGTGACGTCCAGTCTGAAGCGGAAACGATGCTACCGGACCTGGAGCGCTATCTGCGAGAGCCGGAGGGAGAATCCAAAGTCGTACTGGAATCCCTCTACGCCCGCTACGGTTCCATCATGGGTCCAGCACTCAATGACAGCTTCCACATCGGTCAGACTTGGTGGAATGATTACGGTCGTCCCTTGGGTCGCGGAGGAAGCATCATTGCTGGCTATGCTGTGCGCGCCACATCAGGACGCTATTTTTTCTATAGTCGCCAGGAAATGCAAACCGATCCAGGATTGCCTCCGGTCTCGCAAAAGCTAGCTGATTATTACAACCAGATCGACAATACCGGTTTCGGAAGCACGCCACCAGGTTTCAACTTGGCCTCCCCGGCCATCCCTGCATACGTGCGACAGCGACCGATTGATCTCTACGCAGGTATGACCTTTGCTGGCTACAACCTGTCCTTCGGTAAACAGGAAATCTACTGGGGTCCAAACACCATGGGGCCGCTCTCGTTCTCCAGCAATGCGGAACCAACATACAATTTGCGCCTGGCTTCAAATCGCCCTCACGATCTGCCTTTCATTCCATCCCTGGGAACATACAGCGTAGATCTCGTCTTCGGGAAGCTTTCCGGGCACCACTATCCCGCGCGACCTTACTTCAACGGCCAGAAAATCAACTTTAACTTTGGCCGCAATCTCGAAATGAGCTTTACTCGATGGTCCATTCTGTGGGGCGTCGGCCACCCCATGACACTCCGGTCACTCAAAGACAATTTCTTCAGCGCAGATTCCACAGGATCACTAGGATATGGTGCACGCAATGACCCAGGAGACCGCAAAAGTGCATTTGATTTCCGTCTGCATGTACCCGGCCTGCAGAATCTTGTAACCATCTACGCCGATTCCTACGCGGACGACGATCTCAGTCCACTGGCTGCCCCACGCAGAAATTCATGGGCCCCCGGAATATATCTCGCACGATTGCCAGGAATTCCGCACATGGACTTTCGCTTGGAGATGGTCTCAACTCAGGAGCTTTCACAGGATGAAGGTGATCACCGCATCTATATCAACAACCAATATCGAGATGGCAACACCAACAAAGGCTTCCTCCTTGGGAATGTCACCGGCAGAGATGCGCGGACTTTCGAAGGTCGTCTTGGCTATTGGGTTTCCGCCAAAACCCACATCGAAGGTGGCTACCGCCAGGAAAAGATCAGTCCGTTGCATTTAGCTAATGGCGGTACCGTCTCAGATGGATTTATGAAGGCAAATTATGCCATCGGAAAAGACTGGAACGTGGAATTGTTCTCGCAGGTGGAGCGCTTCCTCATCCCCGTCTTCATGCCGGGACGTCAGACAAACGGTAGCCTTCGCCTTCAAATTACCTGGGATCCTGGCAAGACGATTGGCACTCTGCGCTCACACTAACTTCTACATCCGCCTGAGACTTTTCTCAGGCAGTAACGGTGTTCATCAGACATTCAGAGGAGGTAGCTCCATAGATATGGAGCTACCTCCTCTGAGTTCTTATTTACAATAACGTTTGCAGAATCTGGAGAGGTTCTTCACGAGAGCGTCAGGAGCTTTTTTGATAAAGAGTACTGGGAAATCGCCTTTTCTATCTGACTGAGCTCAATATGACGAAACTTCGTGTCAGAAACCAGGGTCAGCGTTGTAGAGGGTACTAATAGTGGAGACACCAATCGTGGCATCGCACACATCATCTTTCTGGAAGTCGCCCAATGCCCTCGTACAGGAAGAGCGGGAAATGAATTTGACTTCACCACAGGAAGAGATGTCCCACTTATCGGGAACGTTTGCCACCGCCACAGATAGCGAACAGGATAATCACCTTCATTTGCAAGACGTCGCTGTGATCATCCCGACCTACAATGCTGGGTCCGAGTTCGAGCTCTTGAGGGATTCTCTGATCGCCACTGGTTTGAAACCAAACCAGGTTTTGGTTTTGGACTCGGAATCCAAAGACCAGACTCACGAAATCGCTATGAAGGCTGGGTTCCGAGTAGAGACTATTCCCGCACGTAACTTCCGTCACGGAAAGAGCCGGCAGTTTGCTGCAAGCTTTGTTCCTCAGGCCAAAATTCTGGTCTTTATGACACAGGACGCCATGCTTGCCAACGCGGGCGCTATTCCCAATCTTGTCAGTGCCTTTGATGATCCCACAGTGGGCGCCGCTTTCGGACGACAGCTTCCCCGTAAGGGTGCAGGTGCCATCGAGCGCCACGGTCGCTTGTTTAACTATCCAGACTCGTCCTATGTCCGTGTGTACGAAGACCGCGAGCGAGTAGGCTTTCGTGCGATTTTTTTCTCGAATAGCTTCTCTGCGTACCGGCGAGATGCCTTTGACGCCGCTGGCGGATTCGATCCAGAAGTGATCATCGGAGAAGATTCAACGATGGCGGCCAAGTTGCAGGCAAGCGGTTGGAAAACCGCCTACTGCAGTGAGGCAAAGGTCATTCATTCGCACGACTTCAATTTCTCTCAAACATTGTCCCGCTACTTCGATACAGGTGTGTATCACGCCCGCAAGCCAGAGCTAATAGATATCTATGGCGGAGCAGGCGTGAAGGCCGCAAATTTGTGATTTCGGAATTCAACTACCTGCGCAAACACGATCCGCTGGCCATTCCGCGAGCCATTATGCTCACAGTCGCGAAGTATCTGGGCTACAAACTTGGTCGCATCGAGGCTCATTTGCCCCTATCCCTTAAGTTGAAACTGACGGGCCAGAGATCCTTTTGGACTTAAGCGACACACTCCTTTGTCGCGAGAAGCTCTACTCGTCAGAACGGACGTAATCGCCGCTCTTGCCGCCTTTTTTGCTCAGCAGAACCACCTCGCGGATGCGAATGCCCTTATCCAGCGCCTTCGTCATGTCGTAGACCGTGAGAGCTGCGACGGCGGCGGCGGTCATCGCCTCCATCTCCACGCCGGTTCCAGCAACGGTCGCCGCAGTGGCACGAATGCGCACGCCTCCGCCCGTCTTCAACAGTGCTGCGGGATGCACGATGGTCGCTTCCACATCCACGAAGGACAGCGGCAGCGGATGGCACATGGGAATCAGGTCAGCCGTCTTCTTCGCAGCGGTAATTCCCGCAAAACGCGCTACTTCCAGCGGATTGCCTTTGGGATTCTGGGGCAATGCAGCCAGTACATCGGCATTCAGTTCTACGAAGGCTTCTGCAACCGCTTCGCGACGGGTCGGTTTTTTGTCGCTTACGTCGACCATGTGCGCTTCGCCCGCGTCGTTGTAATGCGATAACTTGCTCACAGGTCTTCTCCGCGACTCAACATTAAGCCCACAAACAACATGCCTGCATCAAGTGCCAACCATTTCCATAGCTGCTTCTGTTCAATGTGGATCAGCAGGTAATGACTCTCCACAATCAGCCCAGCCACTGCCAGCGCAGGCAAAATCACGGCTGCACCAATCAAGAGCTTGCCCAGGCGTGTGGTCTTAGTCATGTGTATGAGCCTACCGCAATAGCACCGATACGGTGGCGCTCGCCGCAAGGGTATCCACCTCCGACGGCACAGCAATGTACGCATCGGCGCGAGCATTACCGACCAAATCTCCTGAACCGTGCGATGCCACAGGTTCAACGGTGACAGGGTGGAGTGAGGAGGAGAGCTTTGCGGCTACAAACCGCGTGAGGCCCGGACGCACCTTCACTTCGGTTGCGAGTGTCGCCTGTACAAAGCGTGGGCGCGGGGATAACTCACCACCAAGCGCTCGCAGCATCGGCATAGCGAAAAGCAATGCCGTTACCAACGTGGATACGGGATTACCGGGCAGGCCGAAGATCCATTGCTCTGCATGTGTGTCTGTCGCAGGTAAACGCCCGAAGACGGCCGGCTTGCCGGGCTGAATCCGCACGCCGGTAAAGTAGAACTCCGACCCCAGCGACAGCAATACGTCTTCCACCAGGTCATATTTTCCTGCGGAAACACCGCCACTAAGCAGAAGCAATTCAGCGTCTCGTGCAGCGGTGAGGCGCTCCAAAAGAGATTCGCGAGTATCCAACGCAGGCGGCAACAAGCGCGGCGCACCACCATGCTGTCGCACGAGTGCCGCCAGCGCATGAGAGTTGCTGTTGCGTATCTGATGCTGTGCAGGAGTTTGGTCTACCGCCACCAACTCATCCCCCGTTGCCAATATCGCTGCCACAGGCTGCAGGTACACATCCAATTCCGACGCACCAACAGAGGCTGCAAGCGCAATCTCCGCCGCAGTCAGGCGGACACCCGCATGCAGCAGGACGTCTCCCGCAATCGCTTCCTGTCCTCGCGGAACGACGTTGTCACCAGTACTCGGCAAGTGATCGCCAGAGATGTTCACCGTTGTAGTCGTTGCTTCCACATGCTCCAGCATTACGACAGCGTCAGCGCCATCTGGAACCGGAGCGCCAGTCATCACTTCAACTGCTTCACCCTCTGCCAGCGGAGAGCCTGTCCACACTTCACCCGCGCGAACGGAGCCAATGAGTTTCCGTGCACCACGATCCGCGGCGCGCACAGCGTAACCATCGCGAGTCGAGCGCGGAAACGGCGGCTGATCGCGGTCAGCATGAATCGGCTTGGCAAGAACACGTCCCAGCGACTGATCCAGCGGCACATGCTCCACGCTTGTGCGCGTGGAGAGCGCCGCGACGTGTTCAGCGACGAGGTCGAGTGCTTCCTGGCAGGTGATCAATGCCATACGAGTATCCTCAGGATGCCACTAGTTCACGTGCGGCAGCACGGCCATCGCGGATCAGGTCTGGAAGCCCAACGCCACGATATCCGTTCCCCAACAGATGCAACGCACCAAGCGCATGCACACGCTCCCGCAACTCCGCCATACGCTCACCGTGTCCCACACCATACTGCGGTAGCGAACACGGCAAACGACGCGCAAAGGCGATGTAAGGCTGCGGTAACGGCCCCAGAACTTTCTCCATCTCGCGAGTCGCTGCTGCAATGATCGTTTCATCTCTTTCCTGTTGCAGTGCTTCTGCCTCTTTGCCGCCAAAGAAGGCACGCAGACTCTTGCCACCTTCCGGTGCTCGATGTGTGAACTTCTGATCAGAAAATGTTGCAGCTAACAACGTACATGCTTCGCCTTCTGGTGAAAGAAATCCAAAGCCTTTAGGAGTGGCCGGCGCGTTGTCCGGAAGATACCCAAAGCCAACGATGATCGCAGAGCTTGTCGGCTGCACAATCAGCTCCGCCATACGTGCGTCTGTGGATGTGAGGAGTCGCGCTGCATGATGCACTGGTAGAGCCAACATGAGATGATCAAACGGCTCGCCGTCAATTAGCCATCCATCGCCGGTGCGTTCTATCTGGTTTACACCTGCATTCATACTGACGAAAGCAGGCGGAAGAGTTTCTACCATGCGTTCTACGAGTGTTCCCGTCCCCGTCTTCAGTGAAGTAAAGACAGGCGAAGCTGGTCGATTGCCTCTTTGAGCCTTCTTCGCAGCCAGTGCACGAATCAGCGATCCGTACTCGCGCTCCATCTGCACAAAGGCCGGCATCACAGCACGCACACTGAGTTGATAGACGTCGCCGCCAAACACACCGCCAAGCAATGGCGCGCCGATGACACGCAACACCTCTTCACCGAAGTGACGCTGGATAAAGCTGGCAACAGACTCATCCTGTACCGGCGTTGCAGCCTTTAACTCATCCGCGCGCTGCTCTTCTGCAATGTATGCACTGCGCGCACTCTCACTGAACAACGGCGAGTGCATAATGGTGTCCACGTTTTCGGGGACCATCATGCGCATGTTGTCCGGCATGGGCAGCAGCTTGCCTTGCTGCAATACCCACGTAATGCGTTCGTGATCGTTGGACGTGATGAGTTCGTCTTCAAGGCCAAGCTCGATAGCAAGCTCGCGCGCCCACGGCTTCTCCGTAACCCAGCCATCTGGGCCGCGCTCAATCACGAAGCCATCTTGCCGCAGCGTATCTACGATGCCGCCCAGGCGATCACTTTGTTCGAAGAGGGTGAAGCTATGGCCATTGCGCTGAAGTTCATAACCAGCCGATAGGCCCGCCAAACCTCCGCCCACAATAGCAACGCGCTTCATGCGTTACACCGACGCCTGTTCTTCCACGGGCGCAAGTGTCTGCACAACTTCCGCAGGCACTGCCGTTGTGTTGCGAAGATGCTGTGGAAGACTCCGCGTGCCTCGACGCGCCAGATCCGCAAGTGCGCCGATGAGTGTCGGCGAATCGTTCAGACTCTCCGGACGCGACAACGTGATGCCCAACTCTGACGCAGTCTTCTGAAACGCAATATCGATGTCGTACAGAATTTCAACGTGATCGCAGAGGAAGCCGATAGGATCAAGGATCACATGTTGATAGCCGCCATCGCGCAGCGCTTTCAGTGTGTCTTCCACGCTGGGTCCAATCCACGGGCCACCGCTCAGGCCTTGCGATTGGAAGCAGAAATACCAGTCGCTTTCGTTGAGCTGTTCGCTGAGTTCTTTTGCGATGAGTGTCGCAGTGGCCTTGCATTCAATCGCATACGTGTCCGCTTCAGTGGTCAGCAGCATGCCGTGGTGTTCGCTGGGCTTTGACTGAATGGTGCGGCACGGAACGGAATGCGCTGTAAACAGCACAGCCGTTTTCTTATCTTGCGGGCCGACTTCCAGCGCTTTTCGCAAGCGCTCCGCAAAGGCGCGAATCAGCAGCGAGTGTTCGCTCCATCCGGCAACGAAGTCGATTTCAAATGCGCCATCGGCTGCTGTTTCCATCGCACGACGATACAGACCCACACTGGTGCGAGAGTTCTGCGGTGCAAGACAGATAGCGCGTACCTTCTTCACGCCATCCTGCTTCATCTGCGCAACGGTATCCGCAATGAGCGGCTTCCAGTTACGCATACCCACGTAAACCGGCATATCGGTGCGTTCACGCAATAGCTCAGCTTCACGCAGCGTCCATCGCGTCAGATGCGGACCTTCCGCGGTTGGCTCATTCTTCAAGCCAATCTCTGCATAGCGCTCCTGCAACTCATGCACGACATGAGGCGGAACACCACGGCCACCGGTGACCAGCTTCAGATACTCATCCATCTCACCCAGCACATCGGGCGTGCCGTGCGCGAGGAGAAGGATAGCATCAAAGTTTTCCGGCTCGGGTTGCGCGACAGCAGGCGCAGCCATCGCTGCGGCAATCTGATCAGCGTTACTGATCTCATACTGCGCAAGGATGCGCGCTTCCTTCGCCGCCACGGCGGGCACGGCCATCTGATCCTGCAGCTTGAGCTTCTCGCTGGCAAGACCGATCAGAAAGAAAGGAAGATCGCGCAGACTCATCGTGCACTCAGCTCCTTCACCCACTTGCTGACAGCAATCACGTTATCAACCGGGGTCCCGGGGACGATGCCGTGTCCCAGATTAAAGATATGGCCCGGACGATTGGCAGCCTTGTCCAGAACATCTTTCACACGCTGCTTCAGCAGATCCTGTGGAGCGAATAACGCAATAGGATCAAGGTTTCCCTGCACACCGCATGTATCTCCGGCAAGCTTCCAGCCTTCATCCAAGGGCACGCGCCAGTCGAGTCCAAGAACGTCGCAGCCGGTCTCGCTCATGGTGCTAAGCAGCGATGCCGTGTCCACACCGAAGTAAATCACTGGCACGCCAAGCGCCTTGACTCTTTGCACAAGATCGCGTGTGTACGGCAACACAAAGTCACGATAATCATTGACCGCAAGTGCGCCAGCCCAACTATCGAAGATCTGAATGACATCCGCACCAGCCTGCACCTGCTGCGCAGCGTATTCCGCAAGCACCGCGTTCAGCTTCTCCATCAGCAGCGACCACGATGATGGATCGCCATACATGAGGCGCTTCATCTCCACGTAGTTGCGCGAGGAACCACCTTCAATCATGTAGCTGGCCAGCGTAAATGGCGCACCGATGAAGCCAATGATGCCGAGACGATCGCCGTCGGCACGCGGTGCCGCGAAGTGGCTGCGCACCTTTTCGATGGCCTTTGCGACGTAGATCAGTTCTTCCGCACGGTCTGTACGCAGAGCTTCAATCTGTTCGCGCGTGCGAATGGGCTTATGCACCACCGGCCCTTCCCCATTCACGAACTCAAAGTCGAGGCCCATGGGCGTGAACGGCAGCAACAGATCCGCGAAGATGATAGCTGCGTCCACGTCAAGCCGTTCCGCCGCGGTAATGGTGACTTCAGCAGCAACATCCGGCGTACGGCAAATATCGAGCAGCGAATGCTGACGGCGCACCGCCATATATTCCGGCATGTAACGGCCTGCCTGGCGCAAAAACCAGACCGGCGTACGATCCACCGGCTGACGCAGACATGCACGTACGAAACGGCTATCAGAGACGCTACGTTTTGACGATTTGAGAACTGTAGAAACGTCTGCCATCTATGCCGTGGGGGCGACGTATTCCTTGGGAAGCTCGCCGCCAGAGCCGTAGAAGAAGTCGTTCATCTGCTCAACCAGGAACTCCTGTGCCTGAGGGGTCCAGGGCTGCAGGCGATACTCATTCAGCAGCATCTTCTGGCGCTCAATCCACTCGCCCCATGCCTTCTTGCTGACGGTGTTGTAAATCTTGTTGCCGAAGTCGGAGTCGAAGGGAGGCTCGTCCAGCCCCTCCAGCTCCTGCTTGTACTTTGAGCAGAAAACCATGTGTGCCATGTATGTCTCTTTCCGGTTTCTATTCTAAATTGTCGCGAAGCCGTTCGCCTTTGCCCGGCACCAGATCTCCATTTTCGTCGTAGGGGCAATGCCGACAGCCATTCCCGCAGCAGGAACCACGCTTGCGATGATAAGCCGCCGTGAAGACCAGGAACGGGCCGTCATAATAGAAATCCTCATCGGTCAGAGCGGGCTGCGTGCTCATGCGAACAGGCTGTCCTGGGGTTGGGATGTTTCCGCCTGTGACGGTTCCAACTTTGGAGACGGATTGCGTCGAATCCCCTGCGGTGTCGCAACAGCGTCAATGGGACTCCCCTCAGCATCGCATGCCAGCCCATTACGCAGATGCACTTTCCGGCCAGCGACGGCACTCGTACGTTCGCCCGGAACAACAATGCCAATGAGGTTCACGGGATCGCTTGCCGTAAGGGCGAGAACTTCTTCATGTTTCAGGTCACGCGTGGCGCGCAGACTCTCCACCGCTTCTGGCAGCGCAAACTGCTCGCCGTGGAAGCCCTGCACAAAGCGGCCTCCGCGCACTTCACCGCGTGCCTCCATACGTCGCAGCATACGCAGCAGATCACGCCAGCGTGGCGCGTTGGATTCGCGCGTAAGGATGTCGCGGAACACGACTCCATAGCGTGCGAGCAACATGCGTGCTGCGGCTACGAGCGAGGTCTCTTCTTCTCGCGCACGTTCGGTTACCGTGAGTTGGCGATGCTCATCCTCGATGAACAACGACCATCGTCCTGCGGTGCTGCGCGTGGCTCTCCTGGCGGCGTTTGTCACCGGTTCGGAAGCCAGCGGCTTGCGCTTCGGATCCATCATGATGCGGAGTTGATCAAAGCCATCTGCCGAAGCGATACCCGCCGTGGCCAGCTCCCACAGTGCGCTCTGTGTCTGCTGTTTGCTCAACACACAGAAGCGTTGCAGATCGCTGGCGAACGATGCACCGCGTTCGCGCAATGCATTGCGTATGGAAAGCGCTTCAGGACTCAACGCATGTTGCAACTTCGTTTCATCAATCGACTTCTGTGCTAGCGCAGCAGGCAGCCAGTCAGCAGATTCACGTAGATAGAACGTGATGGGCGCCATGTTCGTCGGTATCACCCGACGCGGCGCAGCACCGTCACCCGCAGCCCATGCAGGATGTGGCGAAATTCGCCCCCATCCCACAGCACCGGAGAGACACAACGCATCCAGCCACTTGCCGTCGTAATCTTTCACTCGTTGCGGCAACAGATTGCGTTCCCACTCGATGGCTGGCGCTTCAAACCCCTCCAACTGCACCAACGCTTCCAGTACGCCTTCTTCGCCACTGAGCTGTGTCTGCGGTTGCAGATGCTGCCATCGCGTAAGCCAGCGAAGATACACAGCGGGCGTAACGGCTTCAATCTGCTTGCGCAATGCGCCCAGTGTCAGCCGATGAATGCGCTGCAGAATGCGGCGTTCGCACCATTCCACATGCTGATCGTTCTCCGCAGGACCGCCGCTTTCAAAGATGCCGCGCAGCGCCAGGCCTTGCACTTCAATCGCAACGAGCTGTTGCGCAACGGCCCGTGATTGCAGGTCAAAGAGTTCAGCAATCTGCGTAGCGGTGGTTGGCCCCAGAAGCTGCAAAAAACCTTGCGTCAGAAGACGCAGGGATTCGCTGACAGTCGCAGTGTCTTCGCCTTGCCCAGGAAGGGGCACCTCCTGAGGCGAAGCATGCGAAATGGATTGCAGCAGTTGTGCATGGGGCAAACGTTCCGTTGCCACCCAGCAATCCTGCTCGCCAAATTGAACGAGACTTGCACGACCACGTTGCTGCAGGCGTTCAAAGAACAACGGCCAGTGACGGCTACTGTGGATGCGATGTGACTGCACTTCTTCATCGGCACATGCAGCCAGGTGAGTCTGCTCTGCGAATAGAGCTACAGGCAAAGCAATGGCGCTGAAGAGAAGATCATGTAGCTCGTGTTCGTCGCGCAGGTCCGGCCATATCTCGCAACGCGTTTGCCGGATAGCTGCAGGATCAAGACGTCCAGCCTCACCAAGAACAGAATCCGGAATACTGCCGCGCAAAGACACGGCACGCGCGCGGCGTTCGCCTAAATCGGCTTCATCCAGAAATGCATTCTGATTGGCATTGAGCAGTTCATGCGAAAAGACCGATGGCACCGGCGTATCAACAGCAATGCAACGGATCTTACCGCTATCCATGTCGCGCAAAACCTGTTGCAGGCCGGCGAGGTCCATCGCCTCCTGCAATACATCCTGCATCACTTCGCGAACCAGAGGATGATCAGGAATCTGGATATCGCCGACGATCGTTTCAAAGCACGCTGCTGCCTGTGGAAACACGCTGGCCAGCAGATCTTCACCGCGCGTGCGCTGCACCTGCGGTGGCACCTTGCGGCCCTTCTGGAAACGCAGCAACTGCAGCGAACGATTCGCAGCCCAACGCCAACGCGTCTTGAAAATAGGTGATGCCAGCGATGCCTGTTCCAGCAGCTCCTTCGCTGTTATTTCCGTAAGGAAATGGAAGACATCGGCCAGCGGGAAGCTGTGCTGCTCTGCAAGACAGATGTTGATGCCATTGTCCGTCGCGGCTGCCTGCAGTTCGTAGTTGAAGCCTCGGCAGAAGCGTTTGCGCAACGCCAATCCCCACGCACGATTGATGCGGCCGCCAAACGGTGCATGCAGGATTAACTGCATGCCACCACCTTCATCGAAGAAGCGCTCCGCAACGATGGTGTTCTTCGTGGGTACGCAACCAAGAACTGCACGACCATTCACGATGTACTGAAGCAGCTGCAATGCTGCGGATTCGCACAAGCTGCACTCTTCCATCAGCCATGCCAGCGTTGCGTCCACGCGCACATCGTCACGCGTGACCATCTCATGATGCACGCCGTCTGTGCGGCAACTGATCTCTTCGCGGAGCTCTGCTACAAAGTCACTGAGAACAGCGGTGCGCTGCGGCGCTTCACCTTCCCAGAAAGGGACGGACGGCGGCGCGCCGTGTGCGTCTTCCACCAGTACTCGGCCTTCCTTCTCCACCGTGAGAATGCGCCAGCTTGCATTGCCAAGCTGCACCACATCACCGGGTCCGCTATCCACCGCAAAATGCTCACCGAGCGTTGCAATCTGCACACCTTCTGGCATAAGGATGACGGAGAAGATAGACGTATCCGGAATAGCGCCGCCATTACCGATGGCGGTCATGCGCGCGCCGCGGCGTGGATGCAGTATGCCAGCAACGCCATCGCGCAAAAGATACGCGCCATAGCGGCCACGCGAATTTTCAATGCCAGTGTGCAGCAGCGTAACTAGTTCATCGAACTCGTCGCGCGTTAGCAGTCGATACGGATACGCACGCGTAATCACGCGGTACATCGCATCCTCTTCCCACGGCTCCGCACCACACATCGCCACCATTTGCTGCATCAGCACATCCAGCGGTTGCGGTGGAATCTCAAGCCGATCGAGTTGACCACTCCGCATTGCGCGAATGAGCGCTGCCTGCTCCAAAAGATCGTCACGCGTCGTAGCGAAGAAACGTCCTTTGGGGATGGCTCCGCGCCAATGGCCTGCGCGACCTACCCTCTGCATGGCCACGGCGATATCGCGCGTGCTATTGAGCTGCAGAACAAGATCAACCGCACCGATATCAATGCCCAGTTCCAACGATGCTGTAGCAACAAGACATTGGATCTGCCCGGCCTTCAATCGCTGTTCTGCGTCAAGACGAAGCGCGCGTGAGAGCGAACCATGATGCGCTGCAACGTTATCCTGACCGAGCCGTTCGCCCAACGCGCAACATAAACGTTCCACCATGCTGCGCGTATTCGCAAAAACCAGTGTCGAGCGATGCTGCGTGCATAGCTCTGCCATGCGATCGACTACTTCAATCCACATCTTGCTGTCGCGAACACTGGTGAGTTCCGAAGATGGGATTTCAATACCAAGATCAAGCGTGCGCCGCTGGCCCACCTGCACGATTGTGGCGCGTGTGCGATCTGCAGCGATGCCCGTGAGGTAGTCCGCAACCAGCTCAATCGGATTCTGTGTAGCGGAAAGCCCGATACGCTGCGGACGTTTCGCAAGCCCCATCAACATACCGCCGGGCGCGAGTCTGTTCTCGCCCGTTACCAGCGCATCGAGACGTTCCAGCGTGAGTGAAAGATGCGCCCCACGCTTGTCATCCACCATGGCGTGAATTTCATCCACGATAACGGTGTGAACCTGGCGAAGATTCTCGCGGGACTTTCCGGCGGTCAACAGCAGATACAGCGACTCCGGCGTGGTGACAAGAATATGCGGTGGCTCTTTGAGCATTGCAACGCGCTCTTTGGGCAACGTATCGCCAGTGCGTACGCCCGTGCGGATACGCGGGCAGAGATAGCCTTCTTCCAAAGCAAGAGCAAGAATCTCGCGCAAAGGCTCATCAAGATTCTTCTGAACATCGTTACCCAATGCCTTCAGCGGCGAGACGTACACCACCTGCGTGTGCGCAGGCAGCGATCCATCCAGAGCTTCCGTAACAAGCCGATTAATGGCGACGAGAAACGCAGTGAGCGTTTTACCACTGCCAGTGGGTGCGGAGATCAGTGTGTCATCGCCGCGAAGAATCGCAGGCCAACCCTCCACCTGAGGCTCAGTGGGTGTGCCGAATTTCTGCACGAACCAATGCCGCACCACAGGGTGCGCCCATGCCAGCGGCGCATGGATTGCCGAGATGGGGGAAGCGGCAGCAGCCATGCGGTGATTGTATTCTGTTCGCGATTTCTTCGCTTTTCACGAAACAAAATGGGCAGAGCCTGAAGCTCTGCCCATTCAGTCAGGCGGTTAAGCCGCCTTCGAAACGGGAGCCACAGAATTCACACGGTCACTGATGTCGCTCAGCAGCTTGTCGGCATGCTTTTCATCGCGTTCAATCAGCTCAATCAAAGACACATCCTCTGTGCGGCCAAGAATGCGCGCCCACGATTTCAGCGTGCCGTAGACAGCAATCTCATGGTGTTCCACCTGCTGTGCAGCGCCGATGATAGCAATGTCGCGCACATCTGCATCGCTTGCGTCCTTCATGCCATCTTCCGCTTCAGAAACAAGAGCATGGATGACCTTGCACTTCTCCGAGTCGGAGTCTTCAAAGCCGCTGAGCAACTGTTTCACACGATCCACATGTTGTTCGCTTTCCTGCAAGTGTGACTTCAGTCCTTGCTTCAACTGTTCGTCCGTGGCTTTGTCAATCATTGCCGGCAATGCCTTGACGATGGTTTCTTCCAGATCGAGCGCCTTGCGCAGTTCTGTGTTGTAAAGCTCGGTCAACGATTCGATATTGGCGGAAAAGATCTTCATTGGGGGAATTCCTCCGTGCGCAAGTTTGGGTACGCACGTGGAGTAGGATGCACTGCCTGAAACACCCGCAAAGGCCACATTACGCCGTTGCTACTGCTCAGTCAGGATCGACCTCTGCGATGATGAACACATGGATGCAGAACTGAAAGCGCGCGCAGAAAAGATCAAAGTCATTGTGTTTGATGTGGATGGAGTACTTACAGACGGAACGCTGTGGTTCATTCCCACCGGCAAACGTGATGATGGTTTCATCAACGCCATAGAGGTAAAAGGATTTTCGGCGCATGATGGCCTGGGTATGGGCATTGGTCGTATTGCCGGTCTCCGTTTTGGTGCCATCACCAAACGCAGCAGCGACACCGTCGCAGTCCGTTTGCGCGATCTGAAAGTGGAGTTCATCCACCAGGGGTCGCAGCAGAAGATGGATGCCATTCGCCAGATCATGCAGGAGGGCGACGTAACGCTGGAGGAGATCTGCTACGTCGGCGATGACATCATCGATCTACCGCCTATGCGCGCTGTGGGTTTGGCCATTGCAACCTGGAATGCACGTGAGCCTGTGAAGGAAGTCGCACATTATGTAACGTCACATGCCGGTGGCCATGGTGCTGGGCGTGATGCGATTGAACTGGTGCTGGAGGCAAAAGGCGTGCTGGCCGATGCAATCGAGGAGTATCTGCGCGAAGCTGGTGGCGCACGCGACATTGGACACGGCGTGCAGTAAAAGCCAGCGTCAGACGTGAGAATCTCCTTCCAGCGAATGAATCGTTGGCGGCGTAATGTGTAGCAGCCTGCGTCCATAGCGGAATGCAATGTGAACGCTCAGCGCGATACCTGTACCAATAAGCGTGGCCATCACGCGATGCAGTAACACTTCGCGTGGTGGCTGGTGCGCAACCGCCAACACAAAGCAGATATAGCCGGTCAGCGTAACAGCGAACGCGCCGTAATTGACCGTGTTTAAAAGATACGTAGCTGCCTGAAAAACCAGGACGTAAAACGCAAGCCACATGCCGCTAGGATGAAACTCCACGACAATTAGCGTGCAAAGCACCGCGCCAATCAGTGTGCCTGCAGCGCGGAGCAGACCGCGAGCCATCGTCTGCACAAACTCCGGTTTTGGAAGGAGCAAGGCGGTCATGGCGATCCAATAAGAGCTCGTCCACGTTTGCGTCCGATAGACCCAGATGGATACGGCTGCCGTCACCGCCATACGCAGTGCGAACTGAAACGTGCCACTGCTGGGTAAAAGCTGCTCCCTTAGGAAAGCCAGTTGAAATCGCGTTGGATCAAAGTCATGACGGCTGAACTTTGTGTGCGCCTCTGGAAGCCACAAACGGAAGATCCACAAAAACGAAAATTGTAGCAGGCCACCCGCGAGCACACCCGCACCACGAAGCAGCGCGGAGAGAAACAGATCATGCGTCGTTCCTGGCGTATTTGGAGCGGCCGCCGAAATCACAAGGAAGATGCAGCACTGCTGCCCTACCCACGCCGTCGCCGTGCTGATGCTATTAGAAAACGCATACAACACGGCCCACAGAATTGTTGTAACGAACAACCCGACCGTGCTGTCGCGGCACAGAGCGCCAACCAATGCAGAGATGGCGATGCCAAACGATGCTGCCAGCATTGCACCGGAACGGGTAAACAGTGGCTGTTGATACGACCCGAAGCCCACACATTGCGCGCCGCCCACCATCAGCGCGGCAGTACCCGGATAACCATAATGGATGCCCACAATCAGCGGCAACGCCAAACCCGGCATGCAAAGCAACGCATGCAGCGGCTCGGACTTATGCCAGTCAAAACGGGCGATCAGCTTGCGGACGGATTCAGCCACGACAGTTCTGATGCTAATGCCTCAGGAATAAGAAAGATGTAAAAGAAAAGCCCCACGGAATACCGCGGGGCTTTGTGGATGTTTGGATGCGGAATTAACGTTTGCCCAGCGTCACGCGCAGCCCACCAAAGACAGTGATCGGCGCCCCCGGTGCAAGGTACGTCGTGTTGCGCACAGCATAGTCACCAGAAGCATACGCCGCGAACGGACGAGCAACGAAGTTGCCGTTGTTGTCATACGGTGTGGTGGCAAGCTGGCCTGCTGTGTAGTAGTGGCGGTTCAACAGATTGTTGATCTGCGCGAAGAGCTGGAAGTGCGAGGTGATGTTGTAGCTGGACCCCAGATTCATTACGCCATAGCCAGGGCTCTTGCCGCTGCCCAGGTAATACACACCATCGGCCTGATGCTGATTGTTCTCGTTGCCGCGAACGTAGCTTGAGCTGATGAGTTGGAAGTCTGCGTTGACGTTCAGCTTCCGCAGCGGATGGTAGTCCGAGTAGAGCTTGAACATGTGCTGCGGCACTTGCGGAATGTTGTTGCCCGGCTGGATGGTGATGAGACCGCCATCGGCCACGCCCTTCTCGCCGCTCTTTGCATTGCTGTTGCTGCTATTGCTGTCCGCTTCAATTGTCTGCGAACTTTGATACGTCGCCTGCAGGAAGGTATAGTCCGCACCTGCATCCAGCTTGTGCAGATGCGCGGAAGCGGATGCTTCCACGCCCTGGCGACGTGTCTTGCCAAAGTTCTGGAAGTAGCCGTAACCAGTGGCCTGCGCTGCTACGAAGAGCAAGTCATCGTAGTTGTTAGTGTGGAAATATCCGGCAGACCAGCGATAGCGCCCATCGGGATTACCACGGAAACCAAACTCATACGTGCGGCTGACCACCTGCTTCAACGGAGGATCGCTGACCAGCGCATTCGGCAGCGAGCAGGGAAAATCAGGGTCGGCACAACCAAGCTCTGTGGATGTTGGGGCGCGGCTGCTTTCGTCGTAGTTGAAGTAAGCATTCAACAGGCCGTTGGCCTTATAAACAACGCCCGCACTCGGATTGAAGCGCTGGAAGTTATTCACTGCGGTCAACGTGCCGCGGTAGCTCGCCGGAGGCAGACGATCCACGTTGTTAATGCTGGTGTGGTTGTAGCGACCGCCAACGTTGAATACCCACTTATTCAGGCTGAAGGTATCCGTCACGAAGAAGCTGGGGGTTGTCGTGGTGCCGTGCAGATTCACACGGTTATCCAGAACGCTGCCATCGTCGTCCGTGTAAGAACCGTCCAGGAAAGCATTCACGCGAGTGATGCTGATGCCGTCCGTGTTCAGGTAGCCGTACTGCGCGGTCTGCACGAAGGTCAAGGCACCGCGATCAAATCCGGCTCCAACGGACAACTTGTTATGTGTCGTGTTCCAGTTCAAAACACCGCTGAAACCTTCGGCATGCTGCCGGGTCACAGTATCCGTATCCACACCTGTGCACTTTTCGTACGGCTCGTCATGCTGCAGGGTCTGCGCAATGCAGCGGAGATAGGGGAACGGAACAGTGGTGGCGTTCTGTGGCGTTGTCGGATAGGCAATACCCGCCTTCGTCAATGCGGTCTTATCTCCGTTGCTTAGCGTATACAGTGACTGATCGAAGCTATCGTCATTGATGTCGCCGTTGCTGGTGTTCTGGCGCGTAGAGCGAACGTAGGCATTCGCGTTAATCGTTACAGAACTGGAGATTGCCTGCGTCACGTTCAGCGTCAGAAATGGTTGATGCTGATACGTAACGTCAGGAATGGAATACACACTGTTGTAGCCGTGATTCAAGCCAGTGGTGCGATTGATGGCGCGGAAATCCTGCGTGCCGTTACCGGTCAAGTTATTAATGGCATAACCGCCAGACAACGACACCACCGTGCCACCCTGTGCGTAACCCAACTTGGCAAAGCCCTGTCGCACGCTGGATGGCGAAAGGACGCGCCAACCATCTTCGTGGAACAGCGTGCCTGCCGCGAACCAGTTCCATGGCCCCTTGCTGCCGCCATACTCAGCATCCACTGCACGTCGGCCAAACGAACCGCCGTAGCCTGAGATGACAAAGCCCTGGTTCGCAATACCGTCCTTCGTCTGCACAGCAATCGCGCCGCCCAGAGTATTCAGACCGTACAACGGATTCGAACCAGGTATCAGTTCCATGGAACTGATAGCGACTTTGGGAATCAGGTCCCACTGCACCACGTCGCCAAAAGGCTGGTTCTGACGCACGCCGTCCATGTACACGGAAAGGCCGGCAGGTGATCCCACCAATGGCGAAGCGGTATAACCGCGATAATTCACATCCGGCTGGAATGGATTGTTCTGGTTCTCGTTAACGTAGACGCCGTTCAGGCGGCGCTTCATGGCATCAGTCAGATCAATGGCGTTTGTATCGACCAGCGTCTGCGCGGACAGCGTCTGCACCGGCAGAGGTACATCTTTCAACGACACATTCAGCGCACCAATCGGTGTGGATGCAATTACATCCACTGTCGTATTCACACCACCAACCGTCAGGATGACATCCTGCGTGACGGTGGTACCGGGCTTTATAAGAAAGGTGCTGCGATGTGCGGCAAAGCCAGGCTGCGAAAGCTCCAGCGTGTACCGACCGGGTGCAAGATCGCTTACCTGCAACGATCCATCAGACGCCGCCTCCACAGGCTGCGAATGCCCTGCTCCTGGGCCATGAAGAGTGCCCTTTGCAGGTAGGGCTGCGCCGGAAGAGTCACGGACATGAAGACGAAGATTTCCATCAGAAGATTGTGCCGCAGCGGTGACACACGCCTGGGACAGAGTTAACCCGGCAAGCAGAAGAGCAGTGCGTTGGTATCGGTACATGTTGCGAAGCGCCTCAAAAAAATAAATCGGATGGGTCGGGTTATAGCCCTTGAGAAAAACCCGCTCCACCGGTGCAAACCGGTGGAGGGAAAGAGTGAGCGTTCCCTTGCTAATTCCCATGGCGACGGTTTTGTTCAGCGTTTTTTCAAAATTTCTTTTGAGCGACAACTCTCTCCCGTGTCGCGCATAATGGGGAACGCAAACCATGTCGTTCCTTTCCAGCAGCACTGACGGCTTTTTCGACGCCTCCGCAACACTCGTTTCTGCGGAGGAGACGCTGGCGCTGCAGTCAGAAGTGCTTTCTCTTTACGACACGCTGCACAGTCGCTTGCTGCGCTATGCCGTTTCCTTTGGACTGTCTGTCCCCGATGGTGAAGACGTTTTGCAGGAAGTCTTCCTTGCCCTGTTTCGCCATCTGCGTGCCGGCCGCTCGCGCGAAAATCTGCCGGGATGGGCGTATCGCACCACGCACAATCTCTCTTTGAAACGCCGCGCCAGCGTTCACGCAGAGCAGAAAGTTACCGTCGTAGAAACGGACGCGGAGATGGAAGTCAGTGATCATCAGCCCGGCCCTGAGGAGACCGTTCTTTTCCAGGAGCGCCAGCAGCGCCTTCGCTCTGTGGTGGAAGCGCTGACAGAGACAGACCGCATGTGTCTGCTGCTGCGTTCAGATGGTTTGCGTTATCGCGAAATCGCGTCCACGCTGGGAATCTCGCTTGGCAGTGTGGCGGCGTCTTTGGCTCGATCATTTGATCGGCTGCAAAGGATGGAGCAGCGATGAACAGCCTTCACATTTCGGATGAGACGCTCCTGCTCCTGATGGATGGCGAATTGCCGGACCATCAGGCGGCCGCTGCAATGGAACACCTGGAAGAATGTGCAGCATGCCGTCAGCGCCGCGATGCTTTTACTGGATTGCTCGCAGAGGTCACCGTATTGGAACCGCAGGTCGCACCGCCAAATACCGTACGCGAAAGCCTTGCACAGCGTATGGCCGTGACTGCAGAGGCTCGCCGTCCAGCGTGGCTACATCCACGCCTGCTGATGAAGATCGCCGCAGTTCTGCTACTGGGTGTTGGCGCGTTGGCTTATCGCCACTTCTATACGCTGCCGCAAAACGCGATGGTCTCCTATGAGGAGACAGGCCCGGAGCCGAATCACAGCATCACACCGGGATCGGTCCGCAACGCGGAGCTATCAGAACTGTGCATTATGCCGGACGACAATCTTGACCCGGTCGTAACAGCGGAAAAGAAGCGTGCAGTTTTTGCAGCGTATGGCTTGGATGATCGAGCGTCCCGCGCATACCAGGTGGATTACCTCATCAATCCGCAGCTTGGCGGCAATGACGAGTTTCAGAACCTGTGGCCGGAGCCGTATCACGCCACGGTCTGGAACGCGCAAGCTAAAGACGCCCTGGAGACACGGCTGCACGGCATGGTGTGCAGCGGCCAGATGGGGTTAGAAGAAGCGCAACGTGAGATTGCCACAGATTGGATCGGCGCTTACAAGAAGACCTTCCACGCAGACCGACCAGTTCGCGTACAAGCTGCCATCGACTCCGCATCCACGGATGTGAAATAGCAAAAGGGCGCGGCCGCAGCCACGCCCTTTCTGTTTTTTTCTGATGTCCGCGTTACAGCGTCTTCAGATATTCCACCAGTTCCTTGATCTCTTCCGGCTTCAGCTGATCCTTGAAGGGCGGCATGGGAACCTTGCCGTTTTCAATACGCTCCGTGACAGTGGCATCCGTCACCTTGGTGGTGCCATCGGCCAGCGTACCGCGTGCATACAGACCTTTCAGGCCCGGCCCGATCTTCTTGTCTGTGCTGTCGGCGTTGTGGCAAAGGGCACACTTCGCATCAAAGGTGGCCTTGCCGTGGGTTGCGGCCTCGCTCAACTGAGCGTGGGCGCCTGCGGCGAAGGTCAGCGTGGCGGCTAGGAGCGAAAGGGTCAGGGTCGGTCGCATCATTTTCCTTTCCGGCGAACTGACTACCGGATATGTTCTGTCCTAAGCATAGACGGCAAACGGAGATACAAAGTCGCGGCTCGTTGCAATGACTTTGCATGGCATGAAACTCCGCTTGCCGCAGTACGGAAAAGTTTACGGCAATACCGCCAGCCCCCACGGGCTGCCGCCGGAAGGCGCCTTGGCCTTAACCGTGAGCGTCGCCAGATCAACTGCGCTTACATCGTTCGAAGGGCCATTGGCGGTGTAAAGAGTTTTGCCGTCGGGCGACAGTGCCATGCCCCACGGACGCTTGCCCACAGCCACATCGCCTGCGACCGTGTTGGTCACGGTATCGATGACGGCAACCTTGCCGCCACGACCTGTAGAAACGTAAAGCTTGGATGCATCCGGCGAAAGCAGCACAAACATGGGCTTCACCTGTCCCGGTGTTCCCAGCTCGATGGTCTTCACCAACTTGTGCGAAGCAACATCCACCACCACCACAGAACCGTCGTTCTCTGCGTTGATATAAGCAGTCTTGCCATCGGGAGTGAAGGCCACATTGCGCGGGCGGTGGCCCACCTTGAAGGTGGCAGTGATCTTCTTCTTCTCCGGATCCAGCACGGAGATCGTGCCAGTCTCTTCGCTGGTGACGTAAACGAACTTGCCATCGGGCGAAGTCTTCACGCCTTCCGGCTGCGCCCCCATCTTCATGGTCGCATCCACTTTGCCGGAATCAATATCAATGATGGAGACAGCCGACTCGTCTTCGTTTGAGACGTAGATTTTCTTGCCATCCTTGCTCAGATCAAAGTTTTCGGGATCGCTGCCGCCGGGAATGATCTTCACCAGTTTGTTCTGCGCCACATCAAACACGCCGATGCCATCCTTCGAATGATCGCTGGGCGGCAGAGTGCTCTCATCTACACCGGGGCCAGCAATAGGCGTACCGCTGAGCGCAATGTAGATCGTCTTGCCGTCAGGAGCTGCATGAATGCCGCGCGGGCGCGTGCCAATCTTCAGTTGCTCCAGGCGCGTCATGGTAGTTGCGTCAATCACGGTCAGTTCGCCGGAGACTTCATTCGACACATAGATGCGCGGCCCCTTTGCGGTATCCATGGTCAGCGGCGCGGGGCCGGAGCTGGTCTCGGTTTTCGGAGCAGACTTGCAGCCGGTCAGCACCATAAGAAGGCCTGCCGAGAGAAGAAGGGAATGCGAAGAGCGCATGCGATGTCCTTTACAAATTGAAGGTAGCTTGATTCCGTATTCCGTCCGGCCTGATTCCGTTCAGGCTTTTCACCGCAATGGCGCAACGCGGCGGCTGGCGTTGCCGATTATAAAAGCCCACCCCGCGGTTGGCGATTTCTACGAATTTGCAACTGCGGTTGCGGCGTCCGGATTGCATCGCCCGATTACGGTAAATGCTTGACAAGGCACAGAGCGATTCTCATGAATGGGCTATAGCGGAGGGTGGTATGGCGATTTCTGCAAGCGACGCAAAGTACATTCGCGCTAATCATTTCAGCGCGATAGGCAGGTTTAAGAGAAGCCTGTCGGCAGCTACAATTGCCGCCGGCCTTCTCCTCACTTGCTGCATAGCCGCTGCGCAAGACACGCCAAATTCCGCCCTACTGGTTATTTCCAAACGCGAGCATGCATTGGCCATCGTGGATCCCTCCAGTTTGAAGGTCATCGCAAAGGTTCCCGTCGGCAACGATCCGCACGAAGTCACCGCCTCTGCCGACGGCCACACCGCCTACGTGTCCAACTACGGTTCCGGGGCGTATCACTCCCTGGCGGTCATCGATCTGGTACGGCATCAGCCGCTCACCGCCATTGACCTAGGAGCTCTCACCGGACCGCACGGGCTGACCTTTGTCGACGGCAAGGTGTGGTTCACCGCGGAGGGTGCAAAGGTGATCGGGAGCTACGATCCTGCCACAAGCAAAGTCGATCTTGTGCTGGGCACAGGGCAAAACCGCACGCACATGATTTTTGTTACACCCGGCAGTGAACACATCATCACCACCAATGTCAGTTCCGGCACCGTCAGCCTTATCGATAAAGAGGCCGTCCGCATGCCCGGCCCACCACCGGGGATGACACCTCCTGCCGGTACTCCGCGTCCTCCGCAGGGTGGTCCCGGACCGCGCATGGACTGGAATCAAACCGTGGTCCGCGTAGGCAATGGCTCCGAAGGCTTCGACGTTTCACCGGATGGGCGCGAAGTATGGGTGGCCAACGCGCAGGACGGCACCATCTCCATCATCGACCGGCAGAACAAAAGCGTGGTGCAAACGCTGCAGGTAAATGTGACCGGAGCAAACCGCCTGAAGTTCACACCCGATGGGCGTCGCGTGCTGGTTTCCAGCTTGAGTGGCCCGGACCTCACCGTTCTGGACGCGCACACGCATAAGGTGGAAAAGCGAATCCCCATTGGCCACGGCGCTGCCGGCATCGTGATGCAGCCCGACGGCAAGCGCGCGTTCGTGGCCTGCTCGCCGGATAACTACGTCGCCGTCATCGACCTGAATCAGCTCACGATGACAGGAAAGTTTGAAGTAGGTGACGAGCCCGATGGAATGATCTGGGCCGCCCGTCCCTAGAAGCTCAGAACTGCAACTGATCGACATTGCTGCGGTCGATCTTCAGCGGCTTACCCAGAATGATCTCGCTTCCCTGCACCTGCAGATCGCCAAGACGTCCTGCATGGAATGACGTAGCGTTGGCAGGAATCTTTCCTTCTGCCTTCATCGCTCCGGCATACACAGTCAGGTAGCCAAGATCCTTCGTGTTCCACAGATAGATCGCCTGCACCGTGCCGCGATGAATGTACGTACGGCAGATGCTCGGAAGTGAAAGCCCGATCACATCCACATCCGAACGACCCGATTGCTGCACTGCTTCCGCCGCTCCCGGCACAGCCGGAGCAGAGATCGCAATGACCATCTTCACTTGCGGATACGCCTTCAGAATCGTCTGCGTTGCGCTAAATGCTTTGTCGCGATCATCATCACTAGGCTGAATCGTTGCCAAACGCAGATTCGGATGCGCTGCCGCAACACGCGCTTTGATGTTGCGAATCCAGTCGTTCTGATTCTCCGCACTCAACGCGCCCGTAACAATGGCGAAGTCGCCTCCCTGCGGCAGCAGCAATGCGGCCTCATCGGCCAGTGCCGTACCAATGCCTTCTGGCGTGGCCTGATTCAGGAAGTAGTCACGAGCATCCGGTTGAGCATCAGCATCCCATGTCAGCACCGCAATGCCGTGTTCACGTGCCTTGCGCAACACCGTGGAGATGCTGCCCTTGTTTTCAACTGCAACCACAATCGCGTTCACACCGCGTGTAATCCAGTTTTCCACCAGCTCGTTCTGCTGTGATGCATCCAGACTGGTGGGGCCATCCCAGATCATGTTCACGTGCAGCTCTTTCGCGGCTTCTTCCGCACCAGCACGCGCGCTAATGAAGTAGGGATCACCCTTAGCTTTGGGCATCACCGCAATAGTGAGCTGTTGTGCGCTACCACCATGCTTCGAACGCAGCGCAAAGAAGATGCCAATCGCTAATAGCGCAACCACCGCAATTGCAATCAGAGGCGTTCGCTTTGTGGCTGTTGTTTCTGACGGAGCCTTCTTCCTGCGAAGCTGATCTGCCGAAACAATCAATAGCAGCAACACGCCCGTCAGCACACCATTCAGTTCGCTTGGCAGCGCCATCAGATGCATGCCGTTCTGCAACACGCTCAGGAAGAACAATCCCAACAGCGATCCGAAGATAGTGCCGCGACCACCAAAGACGCTGGTGCCACCGAGAACAATCGCGGCAATCGCCTGCAATTCATAGCCAGTGCCAAGGTCTGATTTGGCGAGCCCAAGATGCGCAACGTAAATGATGCCCGCAAGCGCCGCAACCAATCCAGACAAAACATAGATCAGTGCAATGCGTTTGCGTACTGGGATACCGGCATAACGCGCACCCTCTGCATTGAATCCAATTGCATAGAGAGCGCGCCCAATCACCGAACGATGCAACAACACCCAATACGCAGCCACCACCAATACAAACAGCGGCAGTTGGACCGGAATCACCTTCAGGAAATATCCCTGTCCGAAGTGCAGAAACGCAGGCGAGAACCCCGTGAAGCTCACAGCGCCATGCGTAATGCCTTCTGCAATGCCGCGATACAGCGAATATGTTCCCAGCGTGACAATAAGTGGCGGAAGTCGAAGCCCTGCAATCAACGCAGCATTAATGCCGCCGGCAACAAGTCCAATCAGTAGCGATACCACAATTGCAACGCCTGTGGGCCAGTGCGCGCTCTGAGTCATCACACCAAATAAAACAGCAGTGATGCCGATCGTGGAACCGACCGATAGATCAATGCCGCCCGTGATCAGGATGGGAGTCAGCGCAACGGCCAACAACCCAAGTTCCACGGAGAAGCGCAGCACTTCAAAGAAGTTGCCCCATGTGGCAAAGCTGGGCGCGGCTGCGGCAAAGAAAACAATCTCCAACAGAAGCGAGATAAGCAGCGCAATTTCATTCACGGAGAGGCGCATCCGCTTAACCAAGAGCCACCTCCGAGGAACGCTTACGACGATGCTGGCTCAACGCATGGAAGCTGACGGCAACCAGAATGATCGCGCCCTGCAAAGCCTTTTCCCAATACGCGCTGACGCCGAGGAACGTGAGCGCAGGACCAATGATGCCGAGCAGAATCACGCCCAGAACTGTGCCCGTAATCGTCGCAGAACCGCCAGTGATTGCAGCACCCCCAACAGCCACTGCCGCGATCACCTTCAGTTCCATACCGAGGCCGCTATTGCTTGGCACCTGCTGAAACCGAACTGCATTCAACGTAGCCGCAAGTCCTGTCAGCGCGCCGGTGAGAACAAAGACGCCGAAGATGACACGCTGCGTATTCAACCCCATCTGTTGTGCTGCGGCTGCATTTGATCCCGTAGCGAAAATCGCTCGGCCAGCACGCAGATTGCGCAGTGCCCATGCGAATCCCGCAGTCATCAACACCGTGAGGCCGAAAACGCTCACCGTATACGTCCGCGATGAAAGCCCGAAGCGCACAAACGATGCTGGCAAACCACCCACCCACGCCCCCTGCGTTGCCCATCGCAAACCATCACGCAATGCCACCATCGTTCCAAGCGTGACAACAATCGAGGGGATGCGAACCCATGCTGTGAGCGCACCATTCAACGCGCCACAAGCAGCGCCGGTAAGAATCGCAACCAGAAGAAATACAGGAGCAGGAGCGCCAGCCTTTGCCGTAACGCCCGCAACGATGCTGCAGAGCGCAAAGATAGAGCCGATCGAGATATCAATCTGCGCCGTAACGATAACCGCTGTCATCCCCAGAGCAATCAACATCACCGGCATGTTTGCCAGGAACAGATCCGCAAGGTTCTCACCAGTGAAAAATCCCTGCACGGTGAAAGCCAGCAACAACAGCAGAAAAACGTTTGCGGCTGCGATTGCAATTTCCTGTGTGTGTCGCTTCATGCAGCATCCTCTGCTGCATGCCCAAAGGCCAATGCCATCAATCGTTCCTGCGTACATGCATCACGTTGCAACACGCCAGCAATCGTTCCCTGGTGAAAGACGGCGATACGGTCACTCATCCCCATCACTTCTGGCAGTTCCGACGAAATCAGAATCACCGCCATCCCCTGCTCCGCAAGCTCCATGATGAGTTCGTGAATCTCCGCCTTCGAGCCCACATCCACGCCCTGCGTGGGTTCATCCAGAATCATGATCTTGGGTTTCGTGGCCAGCCATCGCGACAAAGCGACCTTCTGCTGATTACCACCCGAGAGCGTCCCCGCAGTCACATGCACATCTGGCGCTTTTACTCGCAAGCTTTCGCGATAGTGGTTTGCAAGCGCCTCTTCCGCATCGCTTTGAATCAAACCACAGCGCGATACCTGCGAAAGGTCCGCCATGCTGATGTTCTGCGCAATCGGCATTTCCAAAACCACACCATGCTGTCTGCGATCTTCCGGCAGATACGCAATGCCTGCAGCAACAGCATCCGCAGGTGAATCAATCTTCACCGCGTTGCCAAAGACAATCACATCACTGTCCGTCGGCGTCAGTCCAAAGAGCGTGCGCGCAAGCTCGGTACGCCCCGAACCAACAAGTCCGGCAAAGCCAAGAATCTCGCCACAACGAACGTTAAAGGAGATATCGCGTAGCCCCACTTCCGCATGATGCAAACCGCTTACCTGCAATGCCACATTCCCGATAGGAACCTCGCGCTTGGGAAACACGTTGGCAATCGAGCGTCCTACCATCAGTTGAATCAACTCTGGCTTGGTGACCTCGGATGCATTGCGCACGGCGACCGTTTCGCCATCGCGCAACACCGTAATGCGATCCGCAATGCTGAGAATTTCATCCAACCGGTGCGAGATGTACACCATGGCCACGCCCTGCGAACGCAGCTTGCGAATCAGCGCGAACAGGTTGTTCACTTCACGATCGCTCAACAACGCCGTGGGCTCATCCATCAGCAGAATCTTCGCGTCTGCGCCAATGGCTTTGGCAATCTCCACAATCTGCTGCTCGGCCATGCTGAGCGTGTTCGCAAGACGTTCCGGGTCAAGATCGCTACCAACAGTCGTTAACAAACGGCGAGCATTTTCGCGGCGCTGCTTCCAGTTCACGCGAATGCCGCGTTGTCCCTGCTCCAACGCAAGCGCAATGTTTTCCGCAACCGTGAGGTCTGGAAACAACGCAGGCTGTTGATAGATGGCACTGATGCCCAATGAACGAGCCATATTAGGATCATTCGTTTCCACGATGTTGCCAAAGATCTTCAACTCACCACTGTCCGCCGTAATGGCTCCAGTAATGATCTTCGTCAGTGTCGATTTGCCCGCGCCGTTCTCACCAATGAGCGCATTTACTTCGCCAGCGCGCAGGTCCAGCGAGCCATTGCGCAGCGCGCGCACACCCGCATAGTTCTTGGTCAGCGCGGTAACGCGGAGAATCTCTTGTGGCTCAGCGGAAGCAGTCGGCATGAATCGTCTCAGTTTCGCGGCAAAAAAAGAAGCGCCCTGCGGCGTACAAGCGTTATACCGCAGAGCGCATCCTTCTGGCGAAACAGGATCCGTTGACTACACGTGCACACCGCAAAGATGGACGGAGATGCCCAGCGCAGAGCACATAGCGGCCTTGGTCGCCAGCGCCTTCAGCGCCTCGTCGCGGCTACCCGCATACGCAATGCTGACATGGTTGGCGCGGTGCCGCGCCATGAAGGCATCGCGGCTCACGCCTTCCGTTATTGCGCTGACCATGGGCCACTGCTTCGTGGTTTCATTCCAGCGCGCTTCGGTTTCGTCTTCGGGCAGCGTGATCACCCTGGCCAATCCCAGATCGATGTGCATTGCACCGCCTTCCACAAACACACGGCTCCAAACCACATCACCAGGCCGTCCAATCCCCTTCAGCGTACCGCCACCCAGCGGGAAGTACATGGCAGGCTGCCGATCACTCTGAGAACCGGCATAACCTCCCACAAAGTGGCTTGCTGGTGCAGCGCCAGAGATCTGCCACAGCCATACGTAATCATCACCATACGGCTTGCCCCAACGCACGTCGTGCAGCGTGGTCGATGGATCCAGCCCCAACGCTTTCCAGCAGCGATTCGTGATGACACCATCCACACCGGCGCATTCATCCACTTCATTGAAGTGCGGCAGTGCATCGCCTGCGTAAAGCTCGCGGCCATCGTCGCTCTTTACGGGAGGGCGATCCGGATTATTCAGCAGACCTTCCACCAGATCCGAAGCAGGAGCAAGATCTTTCAATCCCTGCTGATACTGAATGCCCACGCTGTCGCAGCCGAACTCATCCGCCATGCGCAGCGCTGCAATGTACATGCGGCACTGCTCCAGAATCTGGCGATCGGTCAGTTCGCTGGCTTCGTCGGTACCAGTGTTGAACTTCAGCCCCTTCGCATCCAGCCACGTGCGCACAGCCTGCGCATCGGCTTCGGTCACGGTCCGCATCCGCGCAAACAGTGCCGACTGGCTCAGCCGCTCCTTGAAGAAGCCCGAACGATTCAGAGGCTCGTCATCAATGATGGCGTTGTACATACCCATGCAGCCTTCGTCGAAGACGCCCAGGATGATCTTCTGCTCCAGCAACTCCGTTGCCAGCTTCTGCCCCAGCGCATTTGCCTCTGCCGGTAGGTTCGCAGTATCCAACAGCGCTACATGCGATAGATCGTGCGTCACATTGCCGGAAGTAATCCACTCACGCAGACCATGCAGCGCAAAGTCGTCGGTAAAGTTCTCGCTCCACAGCGTGGAGAAACGTACGCCTGCCTTCACCAGCGATCCATTCAGATTCAGCAGGCCCACCAGTCCGGGCCACTGACCAGACCAGTTCGCCAGGGTCAGGATTGGCCCCTTGTGCGAGCGCATGCCCGGCAACACATGGTGCGTGTACTGCCACGCAGCTGTGGCGAAGACCAACGGCGCATCCGCTGGAATATTGCGGAAAACATCCATGCCCATACGCTGGCTCGAAATAAAGCCGTGCTCAGCCTTTTCATCCACGGGAAACGCGCGGATTAGTTCACAGCCGTTGTCGGCAAAGACCTGCGTTAGACGCGCTTCCAGTTCGGCCTGCGCAGGCCAACACACGCGGTTTGCGCTCAGGCGAAGATCGCCGCTGGTAACGAGATAGACCTGCTTCATGCTGCTTTACCTACCTTTGTACTCACTGCCTGTTCAACCCAATCCGCAAACCACGTCCGTAAGGAAGCGATCTCCGATTCACGCTCTGGCGACAGGGGGAAAGGATAACTTGCGCGTGTAAATCCGCGCACCTCGCTGGCCACCTTCAGACCCCACGGAGTGGGCAACGGATTCAGATGTTCAATGAATTCCTTCAACAATGCCTTGTCATGCTTGTAGCTCTCGCTACCTGGCTTGGAATCAAAGAGCTGCGTCATCAGTTCCGGGAGCGAACACGCCACACCAGAAACAACGCCATCGCACAAACCTTCTTCCAGAGCCGGGCACAACGCGGAGTCATTGCCGATGATGCGAGCGCCCGCGACCTTCTCCGCCGTCATGGCGCGAACAATGTCCAGCGAGCCACCGCTGTCCTTGATACCCACGATGTTGTCATGCGACCGCAACAGCGACAGCACCGTGTCCACCTCCAGCCCGCTGGTGAACTGCGGCAGGTTGTACAGCAGCACCGGAATCGGCACCGCATCTGCAACGGCCATTGAGAATGCCCGCAGATCATCTTGCCGATACGGGAAGAACGAAGGCATGGGGAGCAACACAGCCTGCGCGCCATGGTAGGCAGCAATCTTCCCGCGCAGCACAGCGCCTCGCACATCACCCGCACCAATGCCAACCAGCATCTGCGACGACGGCGCCACAGCTCGCGCCATTTTCAGGGTCAGCGCCAGTTCGTCCGGCGTGGCGTAGGTGAATTCTCCGGTTGCGCCATTAACGGCATAGCCCGTCATGTTTTCCCGCGCAGGCAGGTCAAATTGTCGACGCAGACTGTCGGTATCGATTGCACCGTACTCGTTGCGGGGGGCCAGCAGGGCAGCATAAACTCCGCGAATTTGTGTCATGGGAGGTCCGTTCAGAAATTTCTGATGGAAGGAATGTAGCAGACTCGTGTTTTGTATGTCGACAATTTGCACACACAAAGTCCGCGATACACTTTTTTCGTGCCCCGTCGCTCGAAAACACACCACCCCGGCCCTAAGCCATCCGTACGGATGAAGGCGTATCAACTCATTCAACAGAAGATTGCCACCGGTGAGCTTCGTGCTGGTGAACTCCTCAGCGAACTCGCACTGTCACGCGAACTGGGCAGCAGCCGCACCCCGATCCGCGAGGCCGCAGGCCAGTTACTCGCGGAAGGTTTGCTGGAACTCAGCCCCGGTGGCGGCCTTATCGTGACGCAGCTCACCCGTCAGGCCATCGTGGACCTGTACGAGTTGCGTGAGGCGCTTGAAGTCTTCGCCGTGGGCCGCGCCGCACAGAATGGTGTGCGCCCGGCGGACAAGGAGCGTCTGGAAAGCCTGCTGGCAGAGACACAGGTCCTGATTAAGGAACTGAAGACCAGCGGTTCCGCAGAGTTAAACGCCGAACAGATGAAGCGATTCTCTGTGTCAGATCTGGGTTTCCACTCGCTGCTGATCCGGATTGCGTCCAACGCGCGCATCCTGAAAGTGGTCAACGACACGCGTCTGATGATGCGCATCTTTGCCATTCAGCGCAGCGGCCATCGCCGCGATGAGTTGGAACGAATCCAACGTCATCACCGCGCGATTCTGCAGGCTGTTCTACAAAGTAATCCCGACGAGGCAAGGCGCTTACTCGCGGAGCACATCCAAGCCAGCGCCAGCGAGCGCCTGGACCAGTTTGACCGCTGGGAGCGCGAAAACCACCTAGCCGCGCTGGAATCTGCCACGCCTTACGCAATGTGATCTGCTGTTGTTGCGGGCTGCTTTCGCATATTCCGTACCAACAGCAGAAGCACCACTCCCAGGCACAGATAGATGAGAGACGTCGCGCTCATGCACACGCCCAGGCCAAAACGTCCTGCCGCCTTCGCAATCAGAATGGGTGCAAATCCGCCGCCTAGCCACCCCAGCGAATTCATCGTTCCTGCCGCCACACCGCGGCGTTCCACGGGAATCACGTCATATAGCGAAGCGAAGATATTTGCGTCGTACATGCCTTTGAAAAACCCGAAACCGATCATTCCTACGATCAGTCCGGCCATCGACAGTGACCACCCCGTAAGGAAAAGAAACGGCACGCCGAGAAACAGCCCCGTAGCCTGAATCAACTGGCGTCCGCCGGTAAGCTTTGCCGCGAATCGATCTGCAAGCATGCCGCCCAGCAAAACTCCGGTCACGGATGCCATCTGCAAATAAGCGGTGGCACTAAAACCTGCATTTGCAAGGCTCAAGTGGAACTTCGTGTACAGGTACGTGGGCAGCCACGTCAGGAACACAACGGCGACGAAGTTCGCGCCAATGAACACGCTGATCAACGTAAGCACCCGGCCATTCGCCAACACATTGCGCACTCCGCTGAAGAAGTCAGCTCGGCTTTCATTGTTGCTGGATGCGGTCTTCTCTGGTGGGCGACGCAGAGCCACCGCCAGAATCACCATCAGCACCACGCCCGCAGCACCAAAGATAAAGAAGGAATTACGCCACCCATGCTCCTGCGCAATTAGCGCCGAGAGCGCACCTCCGCCAATGGTGCCGGCGTACACACCAGACTGGTGCAACGCCATGGCACGCGAACGGGTCGAGGCAGAGTGATACATCCCGATCAAAGCCATCGCCGCCGGAAAGTAGAAAGCTTCCCCCAAACCACCAAGCGTGCGAAACAGGACCATGCTTCCGAAGCTATGGCACACCGCCGTTGCTCCTGTCACCACGGACCAGAAAGCCAGCGCGCCAAGAATCACATTGCGCGGCGAGACGCGATCCGAGAGCCATCCTGCCAATGGACCAGCAAGCGCATACATCCACATGAACGACGAACCCACCACACCCAACTGCAGGTCGGTCAGGTGCAGATCCGTACGCAGCAACGGAAAGATGGAGAAGATGGCCTGCCGGTCTGCGTAATTGCAGAAGCAGACGCACCACAGCATGGCAATCAACCACCAGCGATAGGGGCTGGCGTGGCCGGTCTTGGGATCAGCAGAGGTTAGCGGCATGCTACAAGCAACTCAGACATGGGAATGAATGCAGTGCGCAATGTGTACCATATGTCGACAACCATGAGCAACGTGCGAGATGTGACGACTTCGTACAGACTCTCTTTCTCCTTTACGCCTGCCCATTCGAAACGGCCGTCGATTCACGAACAACCAGCGTGTACGAGTGGAAGATCTGCCTCGGAGGAAGATCAGGTTTTTGAATACGCTCCAGCAGCGTTTTCACCGCAGTCTGAGCTAATTCGCGACACGGTTGCCGCATCGTGGTCAGCGGCGGCGTCAGCAGCGTGGAGTAATGCACATCATCAAAACCTGCAACCGCAATCTCGTCAGGAATAGCACGCTTCAGTTGCGCAAGCGTACGCATCAGCAGGGCTGCGGTTTGATCGTTGGAACAAAGAATCGCATCGGGTTCTGAGACCTTCAGCAGATTTGAAACAAACTTGGGATCGGTGGGATCGCCAAAGTAAGGAATCTGATGCCGGGCCTTCATGCCGAATCGGCGGATGGCTTCACGACACCCCAACAGCCGCAGGTCAGTGGTTGAAGGGAAGTTGTCGCGCGCAACAAAACAAATTTTCTTACGGCCCTGTTCCAGCAGGTGCGTCGTGATTGCAATCGAAGCGGCGACATTGTCAATCCCCACCAGATCAAACTCACTGCGCGAAGGATATTCGCTCAGATCACGGTCCAGCAAAACCAGCGGAATCTTCTGCTGATTCAACTTGTCCGCAAGCTTGCGATTCCAATGGCTCCGGTCCGGAATGGACTCAAACGGTGCAAAGAAAACACCATCCACTTTGCGACTGATGAACTCGTTGCAAAGCTGAAGCGCATCAGCCCCGGTCACAATGGGGGTTGTTGCGTCGCCCCACAGCACAGCACAACCAAGCGTCTGCGCAAAACGTGTGATCTCGTTGCAGATGGGATCAAGGATCTCGGTCTTCCCAAGACCTGGCACGAAGATGCCCAGCGTATGCGCTTTTGCCGTTTGCGCGACCGGCTCCGATGCAAGGTAATTCCCTGCTCCGGAGCGCCGCACGATTACGCCCATTTGTTGCAATTCACGCAGAGCGCGAGCCGCTGTGGGCCGAGAAACTTTATAGCGCAGGCAGAGTTCCGTCTCGCTGGGAAGGCGCTTTCCGCGTGCAAACTTCCCGCTGAGGATGTCTCGCTGCAACCCCTCAAACACTGACATGTACTTATGCGTCTTCATTGAACCTGTAAGTACAGATTTCCCTCGATATCTGCTTGTCATCACTATGAGATGACCGCTAATGTTCGCTTTCGAAACCTATTTCATACGTCAGCTTGCACTGGAGCTATCAGTACAGGTCCCGGAAGCAGCGATGACAGATAATACGAACACAACTACAGAATTGTCCAAAGATTCCATGACTCCGGAAAGCATACGCACGCAAACCATACATGGTGGCAGCGAAGAGTTACGTGCAAGTGACCGATCTTTCATTGCAAAAGATGAGGCAATTGCAGGCCACACTATTTCTGCGCGATTGATTCCCGCAGGTGCGGTTCGCCCTTTCGCTCTGGTAGCCAGCCTGTTCTTCCTGTGGGGTATTCCGAACAGCATGAACGACGTGTTGATCCGTCAGTTCATGAAATCGTTCTCGCTCACGCGCTTTGAAGCGGGGCTCGTGCAATCGGCTTTCTATCTTGGCTATTTCATCCTCGCGTTGCCAGCGGGCTTAATGATGCGGCGCTATGGTTATAAGCGCGGACTCATCACCGGCTTATGCCTATTCGCCACAGGATGCTTCCTCTTTCTACCCGCGGCCATCTCCGGCACATACGCATTCTTTCTCGGCGCGCTCTTCGTTGTAGCCAGCGGTCTCGCTTTCCTAGAAACAGCTTCCAACCCATTCGTTGCACAGCTTGGCCCTGAAGCGACGTCCGAACGTCGCCTCAACCTGGCGCAGGCATTCAATCCACTGGGATGCATTACCGGCGTTTTGCTCGGCACAATCTTCATCTTCTCGGGCGTGGAGCTTTCCCCCGCGGAAGTCGCCGCCAAGCAAGCAGATCACACGTATGCGAGCTACCTGCACATGGAAACGCTGCGCGTTGTTACGCCGTATTTGGTGATCGGCGGCATTGCATTGGTATGGGCGTTGCTCATCGGAGCAACAACCTTTCCCAAGCTGGATGCGAATAACGAAAGCTGCGAAAGCACTAGTGGCGACTGGCGTTCGCTGCTTCACAAGCCGCACTTTCTCTGGGGCGTCTTCGCGCAGTTCATCCAGTGCGGCTCGCAGGTTTGCATGTGGAGTTACTTCATTCAGTACTCCAAGGAATATGTAAACCTGAGCGACAAAAAAGCGGGTCTGTTACTCACTTGTATCCTGATCATCTTTGGTATTGGTCGCTTCGTCTCCACGGGACTTATGCAGCGCTTCAGCGCAAGCAGTCTCATGACCTGCTATGGCCTGACCAACGCAGGACTGCTGCTTTTTGCCATGTTCTTTTCCACATGGGCAGGCGTGATCGCCATTCTGCTGACAAGCTTCTTCCTTTCGGTCATGTTCCCAACTATCTTTGCGTTTGGCATTAAAGATCTCGGCCCCAACACCAATATCGGCGGATCGTTCATCGTCATGGCAATCGTTGGCGGCGCGGTATTCACACCGATCATGGGATGGCTCGCAGAAGCACTGCACAGCACAGCACTCGCCTTTGTGATTCCTATGCTGGGCATGGCTGGCGTCGCAGCATACGCAGCCTATATGGGCCGATACGAAAAGCGTCGTGCTGCCGAGTGTGCAGCACAGGCATAAGTGCGATCTCTACTTTGCGAGTACATCGCGTAACGGACCAGTGAATAGCCGCCCGTGAATCCTTTGAACGCAGTTTGCGTATCGGAAACCAGGCGGCAGGAGAAGGAACCATGAAGCGCAGAACTTTTCTACAGGGAACAGCAGTATCGCTTGCTGTCTCCTGCATCAGCGGAAGCAAGGCGCTGTACGCGCTTGAAAGCAATCTGACAGACCTGAATCACTGTACAGTGATCATTCCCACTTCACCATCGAAGCGTGAAGTAACCGCCGCCGATATGGTGGTCGACGAAATTCTGAAGCGCTGCGGCGTCACATGGACCAGGGGAAACAATGCGTCCGCAGGCACCGTAAAAATCTATTTGGGCACACGGTCCAACTGGCATGGACTCGGCTCTGCCGTCGCTAGCGTCTCAGTGAAAGCAGCGAAACTCCCCGCTGAATCCTATGCCATTGCCACAGGCAACGAAGGCGGAAGCCCGTGGATTGCCGTATGTGGAAGCGATGAGCGCGGCCTGATCTTTGGCGCAGGACGTATGCTACGTCTGCTTCGCCTTACACGTCGCGCTGTATCCGGCGACCTGAAGGTAATGAACCTAACCAGTTCACCGCACTACGCAGTACGTGGTCACCAGCTTGGCTTCCGTCCAAAGACAAACGCATACGATGCATTCACCGTTGAGATGTGGGATCAGTACATCCGCGAACTAGCCATCTTTGGTACGAACACGGTGGAATTATTGCCACCTATCACGGATGACGACAAGGACAGCCCACACTTCGCCATTCCACCGCAGCAGATGATGATCGAGATGTCGCGCATTTGTGACAAGTACGATCTGGATGTTTCCGTCTGGTATCCCGCCATGGCTAAGAACTATGGCGACGCACAAACAGTCGATGCAGAAGTGCGTGATTGGGCTGCAGTCCTGCACGATCTTCCCCGCGTGGATGTGGTGTTTGTTCCCGGCGGCGATCCGGGTCACACCGAGCCGAAGTACATGCTTGCTCTGCTTGAAAAACAAAAAACAAGCCTGCGCAAGACACACCCCAAGTTGCAGATGTGGATGTCGCCACAATCCTTCAATGCAGAATGGCTCGCGGACTTCCTGAAGCTGGCCGCCGATGCACATACGCAGTCATGGCTTGACGGCATCGTCTTCGGCCCGCAGAACAGAATCTCCATCACGGAGCTGCGCAAGGCACTCCCTGCAAAGTATCCCATCCGTTTTTATCCAGACATCACGCACAGCATCGAATCGCAGTACTCCATCAACAACTGGGACATTGCCTACGTTGTCACGGAAGGACGCGAAGTCATCAATCCGCGCCCTGAAATCGAAGCTGCGATTCTGCGTTCCATGTTGAAGGACACAGTCGGTTTTGTCAGTTACTCCGAAGGTGTCAATGACGATGTCAACAAGTTTGTCTGGAGCCTTGTTTCCTGGGATCCAAAGATGTCTGCTACGGAAGCCGTTCGCGATTTTGGCAACTACATCGTCGGTGCGAAAGATGGTTCCGCATACGCGCAAGGCCTGCTTGATCTGGAGCACAACTGGGAAGGGCGGCTCGCAACCAACGAGCTGGTCGATGTGACTCTGCAGAAATTCCTCTCCATTGAGAGAAACGCTTCACCCTTCCTGCTGCAAAACTGGCGCTGGCAACAAGCATTGTTCCGTGCATGCTGCGATGCGTATGTGCGCAGACGCCTGCTCTTTGAGTCAGGCGAACTTGCGCGCGCACAAAGTGTGCTGGAACGCATGGAAGACTTCGGTTTTGCGTCTGTTCCATGGGGCACGGGCGGCAAGCCAGAGTTGCAGCCGGCCAACGGAATTGATCCACAGAATCTTGTAGATGAAGCGATTGAAATTCTGCGCAAGGCTGCCGTTGTACAGATCGCTCCCGCGCTTCGCACACGCATCAGCGAGCTCGGCTATGCCTTGTTCCAGAGCATTCATCAGCAGCTTGCCGTAGAACGCTTCCAGGGCGAAGGCGTGGAACGCGGAGCGCCACTCGACACCATTGATCATCCCGTGACGGATGCTCCTTACTTCCTAAAGCGACTTCGCGCACTGAGCTCCATCGAAGTGCAGGAAGAAAAGATCGGTGCAATCCGTGCTCTACTGAATCGCACCAATCCCGGCCCCGGTGGTTTCTACGACGAGCTGGGTAACATCACCAATCGTCCACATCTTGTGATTGAAAATGTGGAAGGTGATTTTGATTTCCGCCACTCCACTCACGTCGGCACCAACTACCCTGACCGATTCGGTGCGGACGAACCCATGGCATGGAAGCATTGGGCAGAGAGTCTCTACGAAGAGCCGCTAAAGATGCACTACACAGGCCTTGATCCGAATGTGGAGTACAGCCTGCAGGTGGTGATCTCTGGCGACTCAAAGAACGTAAAGACAAAACTGGTGGCCAATGAGTCCACTGAGATTCATCCGTTGCAACTGCGTCCATGGCCGCCTGCGCCGCAGACATTTGCACTTCCCAAATCAGCCACTGCATCCGGCGAACTGCTGCTTACGTGGACACGTGAAGCTGGCCTCGGCGGCAACGGCCGCGGATGCCAGGTTGCTGAAGTTATGTTGAAACCCGTCATCAAGAAGGAGGCGTAGACCCCAATGTCCAATGAATATGCCGCAGACCGGCACCCATCCTCTAACGACACATGGAGTGTCGTGCGCGAAAGACTAAAGGCGGGCGAGTTTGTCCTGGGCATGACCGTCACGTCAAACAACGTGGAGACAGCCGCACACGCGGCCACCCTGGGCTTCCACTTTCTCTGGTGCGAGATGGAGCACTCCTCCCTCTCACTGGAGTCTTTACGCACGATGGTGCTTGCTACGCGTGGCTTGCCTGCGCCTGTTTTCGCACGCGTTCCGTGGCCTGAAGTATGGCTCGCAAAGCGCGTACTCGATCAAGGGGTGCAGGGCGTTATCTTCCCATTCGTCTCCGATGTAGAGCGTGCGCAGAAGGCCGTGCATGGATGCCACTATCCTCCCTTTGGTCGTCGCGGTTCGGGTGCTGGCCTCGCAGTCGCCACATGGCCCGCACCAGGCAGCTATTACGACTCCGCCGATGCAAACGTTCTGGTGGTATGCGTGATCGAAGAAGCAGAAGCCGTGGAGCGAATTGAAGAGATTGCCGCCATGCCCGGAATCGACGTGATCTTCATCGGCGTCAGCGATCTCTCCTTCTCGCTAGGTCTTCGTGGCCGCCAGGACGAGCCGCTGCTCGAAGAAGCCATCACAAAGATCGTTACCGCAGCAGAGCGCAACGGCAAATGGCTCGGGCGCCCCGCCGGCAGCGCAGAAGATGTGCGCCGCTTCCAGCAACAGGGTTTCCAGTTCTTTCAATCTGTAACAGAGCTGGGCCTGATGAAGCTTGGAGCCAAAGCGCTGCTTGAACCACTGGGAATTAAGGACAAGCCACAGGAACAAACAACGTTCTACTAGTCCTGCTGCAACACATCACAAGACAAGAAGGCGGATGCAAAATTGCATCCGCCTTCCTGTTTGTTGTTGTTCTTACTTACTTGCAGACTGCGTGCCTTGCGCATGCCATAGGCTGCTGCCACGTGATGGGTAGACCAGACGCACAGTGTTGATGGAATAAGGCTCTGCATTGAACTCAACTTCATTGCCATGCAAAGCCACCTGCGCACTGGAGTCCTTTACAGGCTGCTCCATCAGGTTGGTCTCTGTTGCCTGTGTTACACCAGAGGGCACGGTGATCTTGGCGCGTGTCTTTTCGCCTGCCCATTCATAGAAGCGAAGGGTAAGGCTTTCATCATCCTCGCTCTTCTTGATAGCCGTCACAACGATGTTGTGCTGTTCAGCGCGTACAAGAGAATGATTCGCTGGAAGATCGCCGCCATGCGCTACCGCCTGCACAGTTTCCATCGGATAGTTGAACTCATAACCGCGCAGCACAGTATCGGCCTGCTTCCATGAGCCTGCATGCGGATAGAGCGAGTAGCTAAAGTGATGATGACCGCGATCAGCCGTTGGATCCGGATAAAGCGGCGCACGCAGCAATGAAAGACGAAGCGTGTTGCCAAGCGCATCATATCCATACTTCGAATCGTTGATCAGACTCAGGCCATGTTCGCTGTTGCCCAGATCAGCCCACTTCTGCGCGGAAACCTCAAAGCGCACCGCATCAATCGCATTATCACGTGTAGTAGGACGTTCAATGCTGCCATATGGAATTTCGTATGTTGCATTCGAACTGGTGGCGGTCAGCGGGAAGCTCGCTTTCAGCAATACGTGCGTCTCGTGCCAATCGATATCATTCACCACGTCAACACGCGGCGAATCGGCATACAGCGTAATGTCCTGGACAAACGTGGACTTACTCCAATGCCGCGTGATGCGGATAACAGAGCGCAGGGGACCATGCTCAATCGTTTGAATGCTATCAAGCTGCGTGATATCGGTTTCCTGCTTGTCGTAGCCCTTGTCGATATTCCACGCATCCTCAACACGTATGCTGTCTAGATTGACCTCCGTCAGGCCGCGCCCCAGATCGACAAATGTCTCCAACTTGTTGCCACACTGATTGGGAGCTATGCTTTCAAACTTTGCGTCCTTGCGATACAAGCTCGTAATGCAACCCGTCTTCGGATCGAGCGTGACACGCACGAGGTTATTTTCTAGCGTTGTACCGTGCACAGAAAGGTCGCTCGGCACCGATCGCTGCCCCTGCACTGCGTGCAACACGGTGTATCCAATCGCAGGCACACTCTTTGGCTTCAGTAGAAGTTGATAAGTGTTAGTTAACTTGTCTTGCGACAACACCTGCATAGGTACAGGCTGATTGTTCGCATCAAGCACGCTGATACCATTCGGTGTTGCATGTGGCATCTGCACTGTCGCAGTGACCGTATCGGAGCGATCCCAGCTCAGGCTGTTCCACACAATGACCGGGACTCCAGGCTGCGCTGCCGTATTGATGTGGTGCTGTAACTCGCGGATGGCATTGCCCTCAGCTTCGTTAGCAATGCGATGGGCTTCGTCGTAGTCGTGCTTTGCATCAACATAGGCCGCAGCAATCGCAGTTCCCGATGCAACATCATGGAACTCGTTAAACGCCTTCTTCTTCCATGCCTGCGTGAGAGATTCATTGGGATAGTTCAAACCACTCAGCCATGCCAGTGACGAGAACTTCTCCGCATCCAGCAGCCACTGATCACTGCGGCGCATGTGAGCCTTCTGGTCGCTGTGCGTGGTGTAAGTACCGCGATGATGTTCGAGATAAATCTCATCGTTCCACACAGGCAAGCTGATCTTGCCCGCAGCGGCCGCAGGAAGCTGCAAGCTGCCTGCAGCAAGTGTCTTGTAATTCCAGACCGGCATGCCAGTAGTGGCGACCTGTGCATTCATATCATCGAAGAACGCCTGCGAGGTACGGAACTCAACACGCGGATAGACGCGCTTTGGGTTCGACCAATTAATGCCATTCTGAATCGCAGTGCGCGCATCGTAAATGTTCAAGCGACCAAGGCTTGGACCATACACATGCATCAGTTGTTTCTGACCAGGATTGAGCTGCATTGCAACCGCAGCATCATGCGCAATCTCAGAAGCTTCCGTATCTTTCACAATGTCGTGCGGGAAGTAGGAAAGCACGCGGCTACCATCGGGCGACTGCCACCAGAAGAGTTTCAACGGCAACTGATTCGTATCGTTATAACGAAGCTTCTGCGTAACAAAGTAGTCGATGCCCGACTTCTTGTAGATCTGCGGAAGCTGCCAGTCATAGCCAAACGAATCAACGTTCCATCCAATCTTGACGTCATAGTTGAACTTCTTCTGGAAGTACCGCTTGCCTAATAGCAACTGGCGCACCTGCGATTCGCCATCGGTCATGTTGAGATCGGGCTCAATCCACATGCCCCCCACGGGCTCCCAGCGCCCTTCTTTCACACGCTTCTGAATCTCAGTAAACAGCGCGGGAAACTTCTCTTCGATCCACTCGTAATACTGCGCGCTGGATTGCGAGAAGATGTACTGCGGATATTCGTGCATCATCTCGATCGCGCTGGCGAACGTGAAGTGAACTTGATCCACACCTTCCGAAGCAGTCCACAACCAAGCAGCATCAATATGCGCGTCGCCAGTGAGTTGAATAAAGAACTTCTTGAGTAATGGCTGCAGTGGTTCCAACGCGTTCTGTGCCTTGATCAGCGAAGCATCAAAAGCAGCTTGATCATTGCGGTCCAGCGCACTCAGGCTGACAGAGGTTGCCGCCTCATCCAGAAGCTTCTCCTGCGCTGCAAGCTGATTCGGATCGGAGATAAGTGCGGGCAAAAGCTGCGCAGCAGAAACAAGCTCCGTAGCAAGCGCCGCTGGATCCGGGCGATTCGGCACGAAGTTCACATCCACAAATGCGCCTTCAAAATGCTTGATGTCCGTGCTGGGCGGCATCTTTACTGCGATCAGAATCTTGTCGCCCGGTTTCGCACTATCAATAACGGTGCGCGGTCCAATGTATGTTCCTTCTGTGTCGCGCCGACCGTTGTAATAGATCACCTCGTACAAATAGCCACGGCCCGGGCCATAGCCACCCACGTCCACTTTGAAAGTGAGGCGCGTGCCGGTGAGGTCATAGCCATTTAGCGTCTTCGGCACTTCGATCCATCGCCGAATCCATATCTCTTCCTTGGGCGCAACGAACGGAAGCTGAATCGTCTTCCAGTTAGAAGTATCGAGAGCCGGACTTTCGCCGTGTTCAATAGGCCCTTCGTGATATTGCCATTCGCGCACATCGAGCGCTGCAAACGAGGACAGACGCTGAACAACAGCTTGCCCTTGCGGAGAAAATTTGTAGGAAGGCGCAACGTTGGACTGCGCCATCAACGGCGCGGCGAGAGTCGCAATTGAGGCGAGCACGGCAAGGAAACGCGGCGTGGAATACATATCTTGGGTCCACCTATTGTTTGGGCTGAGGCTCAAAACATCGGGCTGCATTCCGTTCATCAGCACCGATTCGTTCGATAGATTCAGCGTCCTTCGTACGGTACAGAGGGGCGGCGATAACTCAAGTCATCGCCGCCCCTCCTTAATAGAACCCGCGGTACCGAAATGTAAAGGTAACCGCGGGGTTTATAGCTTGGGTTAGAACTCAACCTTCATCGAGAACTGGACAAATCGCGGCAGATTGCTCTGGTCACTTACACCCAGAATCTTTCCGAAGTTCGCGCTGTTCACGTCAGAGGTTGGGCCGTTGAAAAACTGCGGCGAGTTGAAGGCATTGATGAAGTCAGCGCGGAAGGCTGCATTCACATGCTCGGTAATTTTGTTGTTCTTCGTGAGCGAGATATCAACGTTATGCACACCCGGCAGACGAACGCTGGAAAGACGTGTCTTCCAAGTCTGCAGCTCATATGCAACGCGAGGTCTCCAGACAGGTGTTTCTCCGTTCTGGCAATTCTTTGGACCGCTTGAAGTCTGGGTGCAGTTGTTGAACCAACGTGCCAGGGTTGGATGTGCCAGAGCTGGATTGCCAAGTGGCACAGAATTCGTGCTGCTGGTCAGGTCCAGCGGCATACCCGCCTGCAGACGGACCAGCGATCCCATATCCCATCCGCTTATTGCCCAACGTACGGGCGATACCAGATGCGATCCATAGGCACGATCAGAGCCGAAGGGCAGCCGCCAGAGAAGGCTGATCTGCATATTGCGCGGAATATCCCACGCCGCAATCACCTTCTGTAGTTGCGTGTCCTGCGGATTTGAATAGAGCTTCTGATCCAACTGCTTGGACATGGTGTATTGCACCGAGAAGTCCAGGCCATAGGACAAGCGCTTTTGCAGCACAAACTGACCTGCGTTGTAGCTGGAAGTTCCGATGGGAATGTACTGCTCCGTAATACCGCTGGTACCCGTGATCGTGCCCACCAGGAACTGCGGATACGGTGCCAGCAACTGCTGTCTCTGAACCGTTGCAGAATTCAGAGCTGTTCCAGGCAGCAGGCCAGCAAATGGATTTGCCACACTTGCAGTTAGGTAAGCATTTCCATAGCCCACCGCGCTCAAAGGAACCGCGTTGATCTGATGGTTGACAGGCAGACGTCCGAAGCGAGTTCCTACATACGACACGGTCAACAGGAAGTCCTTAGGGAACTGATGCTGAACGCCAAAGGAGAACTGCTGCACCGTGGCCGGCTTCGCGTTCTGGCTTGCAAACGAGAAGCTCTGTCCCAGGTACGTCTTCAAACCATTGGAGGCATAGGAAGGCGCCTGAACGCTGCTATTCGGGAACGGATCCGTCAGCGTGTTATACGGAACACCGGATTGAACCGATGTGACCATGTTCGTCGTATAGCTGAAACCAGGCGCTTCACCTGGATCGTTCACAACCTGACCATAGAGCAATCCATAGCCGCCACGCAGCACTGTGTTGTGATCGATCTGGTAAGTGGCGCCGAAACGCGGTCCCAGGTTGCCCCATTTCTGATTTGTAACGTTGCGCGGCTGCCCATTCACACCGGCAAACACCAATCCACCGTAGAGCGATTGTCCGGGAACAACCAGCGGGTTTGGCGCCGACGGATTGAAGGTTGCCAACCCATTAAATCGGTCGGTAAGTGGTCCTTGATAATCCCAGCGTAATCCCAGATTCAGCGTCAGGTTCTTTCGCACACGCACGTCATCCTGGAAGTATAGGGAGACCATCTTCACCTGGCGTGTCGGGAAGCTGTTCACATCAATGGAACCCGTCTGCGGCGTGCCCATTAGGAACGATGCAATCGCATTACCCGTGGTGGAATTGACGGCTGTGGGATTCGAACCAGTGAACTGCTGGTCAAAAGCAAACTTGCCAGAACTGTTACCAGGGCTTTGCACGTTGTTACGCAGCAGGCGCATGTCAATGCCAGCCGTCATATTGTTGTTACCGGCTGTCTTTGAAACCGACGCGCCAACCGTGTAGTTATAGCTCGTGGTTACGCTTGGCGGGGACGCACCAGCGCCGTTGTAGTTTGCCCAGGTAAATTGCGGGAAGATATTGGCGGCCTGTCCTGCGAAGCCGGATGAAAATCCAAGTGCACTGGGACCGGTGCCAACACCCTGAGCCCCACCACCTGCCGACTTGAAACGCTCAAGACCAACACGAACAGTCGCTACAGTGGTTGGGTTAATGATTCTGGTGAGCTGCACTGTTCCGTTATGATTTTCACGCGTGAACGGATTATTGGTGCTGGTATCAGCAACGTTCAGGGCAGAAGTAGTCGAATAGCGGAAACCGCGTGCTTCAGTTAGTGAATTGCGGGAATAGCGACCGAAGATACGCGTTGCATCGCTCATTGCGTAATCAACACGAACCGTATTTTCCGGGAAGTAATCCGTAAACTTACGGCTACCCGGTCCATTGGTCAGGTTATTCAGTCCGGTGATGGGAGCGTTTTTTACATTGCCGGAAGGAAGCATCGAAAGAACCTTCAGCGCAATGGGATTCATGGGATGGCTGAGGTTCTTCAGATTGTTTCCTGGAACCGGCGTACGCTGCAAAACACCATTTACCGTTGTCGTGGAGTACGGATCATAAATAACTTGCAGGCTACCGTCTGCGTTATAGGTTTGAGAAAAGTCTCCTACCTTTTGCAGATCGGTCGGAACGGAAACAACAAACGGATCTGGGATGCTTTGCCGGAGGTCTTCAAATGTATAAGCGGCAAATAGCTTGTTCTTGATGATAGGGCCGGTAATGTTGAAACCGAAGATATTGATGTGCGAGGAGGAACGCGGCGTGCCTGTGTAATTGCTATTGAAGGTGTTCGCGTTGAGAACCGTGTTCTGAAAAAACTCCCAGGCAGCTCCGTGGAACTGGTTCGTGCCGCTCTTGGTGAGCATGTTAGTAACACCACCCAGCGTCCATCCGTATGCAGCATCGTAGTTCGTGGTGTGCACACGTACTTCGCTTGTGGCTTCCTGCGTTGGAATGTACGAAGCCGACGCTCCGTTCTGGAGGGCGCTCATACCGTCCACCAGAATTTCGTTCGTGCTGTTGGGTGACCCATTCACGGAGATACCCGAGGTGCCTGCAATATCAAATGCACGAAGACGCGTATCGGACGAGGTGACCAACACACCAGGCACAGAGAAGATAGCCGAGATAGGATTACGACCCTGCGTCGGCAGAGCCATCAACTTCTCCTGCCCCAGCGCTGTCGACTGCGTTGCGGTCTCAGTCTCAAGCTGCGCGGCTGACGCTGTCACAGTGACGTTTTCACTCACGTTACCGGGCGTAAGAGTGAAGTCAATGGCAGCACGTTCGGCAATTGCAAGCTGCACACCATTTCGGATACTCGTGGCGAACGACGGCTGCTGCACCGTGATGGAGTATTGCCCTGGGTTCAGCGCGACGACGTGATAGTAGCCATCTTCTCCAGTAACCGTGGAGGAGGAGACGCCTGTCTGTACATTCAGGACGATGACCTTGGCGCCCGGCAATGCAGCGCCAGCGCTGTCTGTTACCTGGCCGTCCAGCGTCGCCTGTGTTCCCTGCGCAAACAGCGGAGCGGCGCACAGAAATACGAGAGATGCCAGCCCTGGGAGGGGCCGTGTAGAACGAAAATACATTGTTGCCTCCAGTTAAGTTGTTCGCGGACGAAGTGTTTCTGCAAATAGAAAGCTGCGGCAAATAACACGGTCAGGAGCTTCGTCTACGAATTTGGGCACTGTTAGTCCGGGCCGGTCGGGCAAAGGTTTTTTGCGTCGTTGACCAGGCTGCTCAGTACTCGGTTTTAAAAGATCGCTTTACGGGTATCGCACTCCCGCTGCTGCCAGAATTTCGGCCGGCGACGCGGTGCCGGTCGTTTGAAGCTTTTTCACAGTGACGGTAGCCGCCAGATTCGCCAACGTAGCAGCCTGCAACGGTGTTGCTCCTGTTGCCAGGGCTGCAGCAATCGTTGCAACTACGGTGTCGCCTGCGCCTACCGTGTCGATCGGACCTTCAACGGGCCATCCTGCAATCAACGAAACTTTTCCATCTGCCGCCACGGCGATTCCCTTGTCACCACGTGTAATAAAGGTCGGCTTGGAAGTGAGTTCGTGAATGCGCGTTGCAAACTCGATGGCTCGTTCATCTTCATGCAGCGATTCAGCAGCTTCGTTGAGAAGCTTTGCTGCTTCGCCCATGTTCACCTTCAGAAGAGCACCAGAGAATTTCTCCAGGTGATGGCGTGCGTCCACAAGGAACACAGCCTTCTTCGAACTTGCGATGATGCCGTTGATACGCTCAATCAGCTTCGGCGAAGACACACCGTTTTCTACCTGCTGATTGAGAATCACTACGTCATGATTCGCAGCAGCGCTCTCCAATCGCTGCAGCAAACGTTCGCTGACGGATTCGCTCGATTCATTGAAGCCACCGAAATCGATGCGTCCTTCTTCCAGATTTCCGATGCAAGGCTTGGCGTAGACCATGGTCTGCCATGCGTCATCCTCGATGACATCGCATCCGCAGTTGCGATAGTCCGACAGCATGCTGTGCATCACCACTCCGAATGGATCGGTTCCGCTGATGCCGATCGCCTGAACATGTCCCACGTTCAGTGCTGCCAGATTCGCAACCACATTGCCTGCGCCGCCGAGTGAATACCTCTGCCGTCGTACGCGCCGCACCCTCAGGCCCGTCTCCAGCGAATACTCTTCTTCGCCTTCATCCAGGTCCCAATAAGCATCGATACAAAAATCACCAAAGACCGCCAATGAGCTTGACTCCATACGAGTCAAAACAGACGAGAACCATTGATGAACATCTTCGGAGGCGCGCAGCCCCTCTTTCGTGACCGATTTGACGGCCTCTTGCTGGTGTTGTTTTTGCACGTAGAGCAAACTATGAGGACACAAACATGACTGGCAAGCATACAACCGGAAAAGCTGTACTTACACGTCATGCAACATGTGACAGCTAGCTCTGAGGCCGCGTGAAATAGAAAGGATCATGCGATTCAGTACGATAAACAGCAGCAGATACAACACCCACAGTTATCTTTCTGCGGCGAGAAGCGTCCTGCTTTTGCTCAAATATTTGAGACTGTATTCATCTGCATATGTACGCCTGTAAGTACAGGAAAAGAGGTAGGCACGAACACATGCAGGGTGCTCTCAAATTATTTTGAAAATTGTTTGCATAAACCAGCAGACAAGAGGAGTGTGAATGGAACCGCTGCAAGTATGGTCGCTCAACGGGGAGCGCTTCATCGGTAATGCCCCTGGAGAGATGCCATCGACAGTCACCTGGCTCAAGGGCTTATCCAATCCTGATGCCGTGGTTCCTGACGTTCTCTGCCTGCAGGACTTCCGCGCCAGCATGGTTGAGTATCTCAGCCCTCTGCCTTACTTTTCGTTTGTCCCTATGACCATTCAGAGCTTCTGGGGCAAGCGAGAATCGTTGGGCATCTGCATCGCATCACGATGGCCCATCGACGAAATCGAAATCCATCACACATGGGGTGATGGAGTCGTACGCGATCTCGAAGGCGTGGGCGAAGACAACGAACGCACGCAGCCACTGGACGTTTCAGACTCACTCATCCTGAAGACGCAGAACCGCCTTGCGATTGCCTGCAGCGTGCACCGTCCTGGTGATGAAAATCCCTTGCGCGTGGCCACACATCACGGCTTCTGGGTGCGTGATGGCGTTCCAACCGCGAACCAGATGGAAAGCACGGTTTCTGTCTGCCGTTTCCTTGCCGAACAAGGACAGCGTTATGGTGGCTTGCTCTACGCGGCGGATTACAACCCGGACAAAGAGGGCAATGTATTACGCACGTATCAGCAATTTGGCGGCGTGGATTGCCTTCCCCTTGAAATACAGACAACGTTGGCTACGCACCATCCCGCCTACCGTTTTGGTATTCGCTCCGATTGCATGATGGTCTGGCCGGATAGCGAAGGTCAGTATCACTATGCTGTCGAAGATGTACACCTGGACCCCACTCCCAGCAGTGATCACGACATGCTCTGCGGCAGGGTAAGTCGCCTTACGGCACCGCTGGAGAATACCTTCGGCCATCTGACCGCCATCTGTCGCTAGCCTTCAACCTGCGATGGGCAAGTTCCAGTTGTAATGCACGGCCGCAATACGCGTCGTGAAGCAGCAGACAATCCCTGCAAGATCTGCCATCGGCGGCTTAACCCCGCACTTGCGCAGGACAACCGTAACGGATGCACCGAAGAGTGCCGCAGCGGCATAGACATCCGCTTTCAGCACATTCGGAATCTGGTTGATGAGGATGTCGCGGAGCGTGCCGCCACCCACCGCTGTCACACCACCCAGCATCGTCGCCATCAGCGGGTGAATGCCATACTCAATGGCCTTGGTGGCTCCGGCAACTGCAAACAAGCTGAGGCCCGCAGCATCCAAAACCTGCACCCAACCGACGCCACTTGCCGCGATCGGTGTGCGCAGGATGAACACCACCGAGCCGGCAATCAATGCCGTAGCCACATAACGCCAGTCACGCATGGCGTTTGGCGGCGCCGCCCCAAGTAGAAGGTCGCGCACAATACCGCCACCCAATGCCGTAAGAAACGCAACCACCAATACACCAAGCAGATCCAATCGGACATGCACCCCTGTCGTGGCACCTTCTGCTGCAAAGAGAGCGGTGCCTATCAGGTCCAGAAACAGCAAAAGGTGGTCGCTTACTCGCATCTGCCCCACTATAAAACGCTGTGCCAGTTTGCGACGCAATGCAAGTTATCGAACATAGGTGTTTGCCAAACTTGTTGCGCCGGGCGTTTACTCGCAAATGCAGACTTCTGTGTCGCTCAGACATTGGCTACGCCTGTCCGGCCCGTGCATCTTCACGCACTTCAACCGTTGGCAAGGAGGGGTACTCCCGTGGAAGCCGTCAGCACCCAAACGCCCGCTTACTCTCATCGGAAAAACCCTAATCAAACATACGATTCCATCTGTCACCGTTGCTTTTCCACGGTGGCAACGGAGAGCAGCGAGAGTGCCCTGGCAAAGCACGAACAGCAGCATGATTGTGGTGCGCTGGCCCAGGCACGGGCGCTGATGCACAAAGACACATATATGTCCGCCGAACGGATTACTCCCGTCTCAGTTGACGCCGCCTGATGCAATTCTTCCGTTAGCGTGACGATGCAGGAGCAATCGTAATCGAGCGGCGATGCAAAGCCAGTCCTGATTCTGGCACGCTGCCATCATTCACCAACACTTCTGAAGGTTCCGCCTCAAAGGGAATGCGGATTGTGGCTTTGCCGTGTGCTGGAACGCGCAGCGGAAGCGTGTTGGTGAGCGTTCCGGCCCGCACAGTCACAGGAACTTCGGCGTCGGTTCCACCGGTGTTCTGCACTTCCACCGCAACCAGCCACGAACCTGCCTGGGCCACTTCCTTGTCGCCACCCCAGTGCGCACGCGGATCATCCGTGGGTGCCTGTACTTCTCTGCCAATGGGGCCACCGTAAGGCTGCTGATGCTGCGGCAGCAGGTTTGCCGGGGCTGCGGCGCGTTCAATTTTGCGCGGCGCAATCGCCGCAATCTCAAATTGCGGCAGCGACCCCGTGCCCTGAATCCAGCTTTGGAAGAACCAGTCCAACTTCTTTGTTCCAGCCACCTGTTGCACCATCTGTTGAAAGCTCGCAGTCTCCTGCTCAGCTGATCCAGGCGTGTTTTCCTGCTTCAATCGCCAGCCAGACAACGCTCCCTGCAGCGCGTCCTCGCCCACAATGTTTCGCAGCATCTGCAGGACATAAGCGGCACGCACACGCGCACAAGAAGGTTGTGTACATGTCGATAGCGGCGTCACGGGGCCATCCACAACCGGCGCATCCGATGACGAAGAACTTATCTGCGGCGCAGCGTCCGCTTCCATCTGTCGCAGACGCTTCGCTTCCGCAGCAAGTCCAGCCAGCGCCACGCTGCGATCACCACCGCGTTCCGCCCACAGCGCCTGCATAAACTCCGGAATGCCATCACGGAGCCATGCTGCATCAATGCCATCGGGCAGCCACGCCGAAGTCAGCGGAACCACCAGCGAAGGCGCAATCGCCGCAGGCTGCGCGGTCCGCAACGGAGCCACCAGCAGCGCGCCATCCGCGTATCCGGCAGCATCGGGAATCGGCAGATCAATCACATCCAGCGGACGTGAAGGCTTTGACCCGAGCCACTGTTCCAGCATCGGACGCACACGTGCGGCAGCCTCACCGATCGAAGCCGCACGATCCGCCGCATCCGTAACAACGCGCACCAGACCGCCTGCCATTTCCTGCGGTGCTGCCAGCGTCACAAACAACGACGGTGTACGCGGCCCTAGCTTTGCCATCGACCATGACACCGTCGCAACACCTTCTGCAGCAGAAGTCAGCTTCTGACGATTGCCGCAGAAGAAAGCAGCATCCGGCTGCGCGCCCTCATATTCCAGCGTAAGGTGCAACGCAAAGGCACTCTCCACTTCACGCGCACGGCTGGCCTCTACGGCCTTTGGCACAGCCGCTCCATCTTTAAGCAGGGCCGGATCGCCGGTAACGGGATACCACAGAACATTGCCCAAACCGCGCAGACCGGTAAAGGCATCGGTGACCGTATCCCAGTCCGTACGAACAGCAACTTCGGAAGGCGCGCCCAGTTCCAGCAAACGCCCTCCGCTGGCAGCAATCGTGCCGCCGTAATAAAGGTCCAGCTTCGCGACAGCACCAGGTCCAAGGGCTTCCGGCAACGTAAACACAGCCTCGGAAGCAACACCCGTATGGTCCAGGTCGTCGCGAAGGTGGTGCTGCTCCAGTTTGAGCGCGCCGCCCTGCGCAATGCGTGCGCTCTCCCACTTCAGTGCGCCAGAAACCTGCAGCGCAATCGCCGAAAGCGGCTGCGCGCCAGTGTTCTTCACCGTAATCTGCGCTCGCACTTCGGCAAGCCCAGTGTGGGTATTCAGATGGACATCCAGATCACGAGCGGCAACAAGAGGAGCACGGCGTGCCTCGGCAGGCACCTTCGCTGCGGCAGCAAGGTCCGCTTCTGTAACAACAAGAGGAGATGTCGTCGCCACGTCGTCTCCCGAACTACTGGAAGGCGATTCCGATGCCACGGCCTCTGCTGGTTCTGCTGCTGGAGCAGATTCTGATTCAGCCGCATCATCCGGGCTGCGCCTGCGCAAACGCGGCGGATGCGCGCTGGAAGAAACGCCCGGCTTAGCTGGGGCGGCTGCGGGTTGCTCCGGTTCCGGCGCAACAGGCTCTTCGTGGCGCTCAAACAGCACCGTACCCTTCGGCGCGGGCGGCTGTTGTGCCGTCTGCTGTTGCGGATCAGTTTGCTGAGCGAAAGACGAAACAGACAGCAACGATGCTGCCGCAAGCAGGTACGGAAAAAGCCGATGTGGATGGGAATGGGACATGAAAATCTTCAGAAAAAGGCCGACTAGGAGCCGAGACCCTTCCGTGGCTTGGACGCCTTGGCGGGCGCTTCGGCAGCAGGACGCAGCTTCACCCGACGCTGCCGCGCAGCCTCATACATCACAACCGCCCCGGCCACTGACACGTTCAGCGACGGCACCGCACCCGCCATTGGGATGCGCAGCAGAAAGTCGCAGGTGCGCTTGGTCAGGTCGTGCAGCCCGGCGCCTTCGCGTCCCATCACCAGGCAAATGTCCGTGTTGAAGTCGAACTCGTCGTAGTCCATGGTGCCGCGCTCGTCCAGACCCACGATCCAGATGTTCTGCTTCTTCAGCTCCTCAAGCGAACGCACCAGGTTGGTAACCTTGGCAACGCGAACATGCTCGGTCGCCCCGGCAGACGCCTTGGCCGCCGCTCCGCTCAGGGGAGCCGACCGGCGTTCCGGCAACAAAACGCCGTCCACACCAGCACCATCCGCCGTACGCAGCAGAGCCCCCATATTGTGGGGATCTTCCACCCCATCCAGCGCCAGAAGGAACCGCTTCGTATCGCCGCCGGATCGCATTAAGTCTTCAATTGTCAGCAACTTGCGTTCCTTCAGAAAGGCGACAGCACCACCGTGGTTTTCGCTGCGGCTCATACGCTGCAACTCTTCCCGGCTGCCATAGCTGACACGGACGCGGGCTGCCCGGCAAAGGTCGAGCAGCGCGGCCACACGCGGATTCGTTGGGCCAGAAAGGACGGCGATGTGGTCCAGGTCTTTGGGCCGAACTCGAACGGCTTCAGTAACGGGATGGAGCCCGAAGAGAATCTCCATCTATCCAGTCTACGCGGAGGCAATCCTACCCGGAAAATAGGGCTTTTCATCAGCCCTTCACCACCCCTAAAATGAATAGGCCGGACCGTATTGCACACCTTCGTGTATTCAGGGACAACTTTTCCACATGCTGAAAGAAAATTCTTTCGGGAGCCGCGTCTTTTCCAGGCAACCCCACGTCAACAATGATGTGCAGGGTGCTTTGTCCATTTCGGCGGCAATGCTGGAAGCCAGCGAGCAGGAAAACGCAGCGATTGCGTATGGCCTGAAGCGGCAAGACCCTGAGCTGCTGGACCGCCTGATCGACACCTATCAGCACCGCCTGATGCGTTACCTGACCTTCCTGACCGGCAAGCGTGAAACTGCTGAGGATCTGTTCCAGGAAACCTGGATGCGCGTGCTGATGCGCGGCGCACAGTACAACGGCAAGGCCCGCTTTGATACGTGGCTGTTCACCATCGCCCGTAATCTGGCCATTGACCTCTCGCGTAAGCGCACCATGGCATCGCTCGATGAGCTGCAGGACCCAGGCAACGATGAGCGTCCCTTTGAGATTGCAATTGACGGACCTTCGCCGTTTGAGCAGTTTTGCTCGCGCGAAGATGCCGCAGAAGTAAGCGCCGTGCTGCTGGATCTGCACGCGTCCTACCGCGAGGTGCTGGTCCTGCGCTTCCACGAGGAAATGGCGCTGGAAGAGATTGCAGCGGTCACGAAGTCTCCGCTTTCCACGGTGAAGTCACGTTTGTATCGCGGTCTGGCCGCGCTGAAGCCGCAGATTGAGAAGCTCCGTCGCGAGCGGAACATGGTCCCACGGACCGCCGCTCGGGGAGGGCTCTCTTGAGCATGGCGATTTCGGAAGACCCGCGCAACCCAGGCTTTGATGCACGCGCGGCGGTGGTCAACCGTACCCACCGCGTTATCCGTCAACGCGCCAATGCCATGCGGGAGCGCAAGCGCACCACGCGTGACCTGATTGTTCCGTTCGTTGTCTGCTCGGCTCTTCTGCTTTTCATTGCGGCTGCCGTGTTGCACGTAACGGATGAAAGCATCTCGGACATCGCTGGCATCTGGAAACGCATTGTGGATCTGGGCGCAGATGCAGGCAGCGAAGTAAGTCTGCTGTTGCTCTGGTTTCTGCCTCTTTCGGTCATCACTGCTGCAGTCGTACTACTCCGCCGCAATCGTCGTCCGTCGGACCGCAATGACAAGGTAAGGTAAGACCCCATGGTGTGGAAGACGGAACGTAGCCAGCGACCGGACGTAGAACAAACCGACGACGAGCTGAAAATGATTCCGCTCTGGTCGGTCATCCTGTCCGTCCTTGTCTTCATTAGCATTCAGCTTCTCAGCTACGGCTATTTTGGCGGCCCCCCGCCGGGCGGACCACGCCACGGCAATCCCATCATGCATGCCATTGGCAGCTATAGCTGGGGAGCCGCACTTGCCAGCTATGTTCTGCTGATTGGCTACATCAGCCGCGACGTGAAGCGCCGCAACATGCGTCCCGCACTGTGGATGCTGATTGTGCTGGTGATGCCGGGTGGCATTGGCGCCATCGTTTACTTCCTGCTGCGCCAGCCCATCCTGAGCCGCTGCCCTTCTTGCCGCACAGAAGTCGCAAGCGACTTCCACTTCTGCCCGCAGTGCCAGTTCCAGATGAAGCCAGTCTGCGGCCAGTGCTTCCGCGGTGTACACATCACTGACGTGTACTGCACCAACTGTGGCCATGATCTGGCGGAAGACGCCATGCCCGCACGTCTGCGCTCTTACAGCGACTAGATTCTCCTGTCATCCGCGTGGCGGATACCCAATTCAGCTTTAACGCTCCATCGCGAGTGCCCGGCGGAAACTTCTGCCATGATTCGGCACGCTGCGCACGTACTTGCTACAAAGGATGGAAGTCTTTCTTTGGAGCCATTACCCCTATGCGCTTTCTTGCTGTTGCGCCGCTCGTACTGTTTGCTGCCAGTGTTTCCGCACAGAACCTGACTTCGCAACCCGCGCCCACCGGCGCCCAAAAACCTCTGGTTCCATTGGAGACATTGCCTTACTCGCCGGTGCTGAACCTGACCAGCCTCGATCGCAGCGTCGATCCCTGCAACGACTTTTACAAGTACGCATGCGGCGGCTGGCAGAAGAACAATCCCATCCCCGCCGATCAGTCTGCATGGAGCGTCTACGGCAAGCTGACATACGAGAATCAGCAGTTTCTATGGGGCATTCTGCGCGACGCAGCGGCGATGAAAGATCGCAACGCCACGCAGCAAAAAATTGGCGATTACTTCGCCGCCTGCACCGACGAAACAGCCATCGATCAGCGCGGCTTCAATCCGGTGAAGCCCGCACTCGCACGCATTGCAGCGTACAAATCGCGCGAAGCTCTGCTGAAAGATCTGCCTGCCTTTGCGGTTGATGTAGACGGCTCGTTCTTCTTCAACGCCGGTTCCACGCAGGATCCACAAAATGCAAATAACGTCATTGCAGGTGAAGACGCAGGCGGCCTGGGCCTGCCCGACCGCGACTACTACCTGAAGACCGACCCGAAGAGCGTAGAGATTCGACAGAAGTACGTCGCCTACATGGAAAAGCTATTCACCATGAGCGGTGAATCCGAAGCTCAGGCAAAGGTCGACGCAGATGCCGTAATGAAGTTGGAAACCGCGCTGGCAACAGCTTCCCTCTCGCGCGTGGATCGCCGCGATCCATACAAAATCTTCCATCGCCTCACGCTGGCTGACTTGCAGAATCAGGTGCCCGCAGTGGATTGGGAACACTTCTATCAACTGGCAGGAGCGCAGAACTTCACCACGTTGAACATCTCGCAACCAGACTTCAACAAGGCGTTGCAGCAACAACTGACTACGGCACCGCTGGAAACACTGAAGGCATACCTGCGCTTCCACACACTGACTTCTGCGGCGCCGCAGATGAGCAAGCCCTGGCGTGAAGCACAGTTCGACTTCTTCAGCCACTATTTACGCGGCATTCCCACCATGTCGCCACGCTGGCGCACATGCACGCGCCAGGTCGACAACTACATGGGTGAAGCGCTGGGACAGGAGTTTGTGCGTCGCACCTTCTCTGCCGACACGCGCGCCAAGACACAGTTGATGACCAGTCTCATTGAAGACTCTATGAAGCAGGAGATTGACCATCTGGACTGGATGAGCCCTGCAACAAAAGCCGAAGCGCTGAAGAAGTTGAAGACCATTCGCAACAAAATCGGCTATCCCGATCATTGGCGCAACTATTCGAAACTCACCATCACTCGCAACGATTACTTCGACGACTACCACCGTGCTGTGACGTTTGAGAGTGAACGCGACTTCGCCAAGATTGGCAAGCCAGTGGATCGCAACGAGTGGATGATGTCACCGCCGACGGTGAATGCTTACTACGATCCGCAGATGAATGACATCAACTTCCCCGCGGGTGTTCTGCAGCCGCCACTGTATGAAGCAAAGGCGGACGACGCGCCCAACTACGGCAACACTGGATCAACGATTGGCCATGAATTAACGCATGGTTTCGACGATCAAGGACGCCAGTTTGATGCAGAAGGCAACCTGCGCGACTGGTGGACAAAGGAAGACGCGAAGGGCTTTGAAGACCGCATCAACTGCCTGCGCGATCAGTTCGCCACATACACCGTAGTCGATGACATTCACATCAACAGCAAGCTGACCAGTGGTGAAGATGTCGCAGACCTCGGCGGCACATTGATCGCATACATGGCGTGGAAGCAAGCAACGGAAGGCCAATCGTTAAAGCCCATCGACGGATTCACACCAGACCAGCGATTCTTTATCGGGTTTGCGCAATGGGCATGTGAAAATCAGCGGCCAGAGCAACTCCGCGTGAACGCGCTGACCGACGAACATTCGCCCGGCTATGCGCGCATCAATGGCATTGTGGTGAACATGCCGGAGTTCGCTAAAGCATTTCAATGCGCCAAGACAGCCCCCATGGTGAAGGCGAACGTCTGCAGAGTCTGGTAATCGGACGCGGTCTTCTTTTTTGCACCACAGGCAACGAGAGGACCGCGACCTTTGCTCAAAGTGTGTGTCCACTCCAATGCAGTTCGGAAGTGAGGGAGCACGAATGAACACAAAGACACGTATCGCAGCACTTGTACTTGGCGCCGGAATGATCGCCGCGCCTGCAGCACTTTTCGCTCAGGGGCCACCGCCACCGCCGCCTCCGGGCTATGGACAGCGCGGATGGGATGCACCGCCGCCGGAATTCACGCGCAACATTCAGCGTCAGGGATATCGCGATGGCATGTACGGCGCGCAGAAGGATTTTGAAAATCATCGCCGTCCCACAGTGATGAATCGCGATGAGTATCGCAACTATCGTGGCCCGGATCGCCGTGCTTATCAGAGTGCATTTCAGCGCGGCTACAACGCATGGTGGGGTCACCAGCGTGGACCGGGTGGACCGCGCCCTTACTAAACGAAACCTATGAGCATAAGAAAGCCCGCACAGGATGCGGGCTTTCTTGTTTTTTGCGGTTGAAATCATCGTCATTCTGAGCGGAGCGAAGAAAACGATGATTTCAACAAGCAATGCAGCACAAGTCTTTTTCGCAAGCAATTTCTGCTGTATCTAAGCTTGTAATCACGCACGATATTTGTCGTTGAAACGTCGTCCTGCCTCCAACATCGTGATGGCTTCACCCATCCGCTTATCCCGCGTTTCTTCTTTCTTTGCCGAGGTGATCCACTCCAGGTATTCGCGCTTGCAACTCGGCGGCAAAGCTTCAAAGTTTGTCTTCGCACTCTTTGACTTCTTCAGCAAAGCAGCGAACACATCCGGCATCTCAATCTCCTGCCGTGTACCTTTACGAGTCTTCCCTTCCATAGCAGAGCCCGCTTCACCTTTGCGAATCAACTCCGCCGCATACTTCACATACTTCGGCAAGTCCTTCGGCAGATCTTTTAAAGAAGCAATCTGCCCAATGCTGCCCGCGCCTTCCACCTTCGGCATGCCCTGCGACTGCAGATACTCCGGCATCTTCGGCGACCAGAAACCAAACGCGCAGTAATTCTTGAACGCCGCCATGAAGCAAAGATTTTCGCCATTCAGCGTAAAGAACGGGCGACTCCATTTCACATCCTCCACGGCTTCCGGAACAGCCTTGTGCACCATCTGGCGAAGATGTTCCAGGATGGGTTTTGCATAGTCGGGAGCTTGTGCAATCTGCGCGTCGATACGCGAATCGAAACTCTGCGCAGACAATGTTTTCGTGGATGATTTCTTCGCCGTAGCCATGTTGGCGGCAGTATATCTGCAACGCACACTCCTCCAGACAAAAGCGCTGAAAACAGCGACATCGGCAGCACGCACATCGTTACGGTCCTATAAAAATATCTCTTGCATACGGCATACTCGCAGGCGCACTATCCTTGTCACCCCTAAGGCTGTGGCTCCCCCGGGAAGGAGGGTTTCCATGGTTCGCTCCATTTGGCTTCCTCTGCTTTTCACGCCGTTCCTGCTATGGGCACAGCAGGCCGTTCCTCCTGCGACAGCAACACCCGCCGTTCCCGCTGCCGTCACAACCGATAAAGCTGTCGATACTGTATCCACGCTGCCGCCCACTGAGGGGCTGGCAGACACACTCGCGGTGCGCGGTCGTTATCTCGCAGCAATCCACGTCTACGAACAGCTTCCCCCCACCGCAACCATCCTCAACAAGCTGGGCATTGCCTGTGAGCACATGTTCATGTGGGATCGCGCGCGCACCAGCTTTGAAGAAGCCATCAAGCTCAATCCGAAATACGCCGAGGCCTACAACAATCTGGGCACGCTGGCGCACAGCCAGGGCGACCTTGCGCGCGCAGAAAAGATGTATCGCAAATCGCTGAAGCTGAAGCCAAACGATCCCAACACCATGCAAAACCTGGGCACGCTCTATTATGCGAAGCGCAATTTCCGCAAAGGCGACGCCGAGTATCGCAAAGCACTCGCGATTGATCCGGAGATCCTGGAACGCACCGCAAATCGCGGTATCCCCGCGAACTCAAAGGTAAAGAGTGCAAGCGAAATCCACTATCACCTGGCCGCCACCTATGCGCAGGCTGGCAGCCAGAAGATGGCGCTCGACTATCTGCGCAAGGCCATCCTGGAAGGTTTCCGCGACCGCAACCGCCTCATGCACGACAAGGAATTTGCAGACATGAGAACCAGCGACGCCTTCCTGCAAATGGTTGAAGACATGCAGAAGAACTAACCGCTTCGTACGGTTCCGGAGTGACCTCTGCGTTATTTTCTGTGAGCAGTAACTTTGCGATATTCGTTGCGCACCAGCGTGCGCGATGTGGGATCGTCTGCAACGTTATGCGCTGACCAGAGCGCCACCATATCCGTTGCAAAAGCCGCTTGCCCTGCCTCGTTCAGCCGCGAGAAAGCCATCTTCGTCGGTCCGAAGTACGTGCGGAAGAGTTGCACCGCAGCCGCTGGTGCACCGGGTAAATCAAAATCAATGGGCGTCAGTTCTGTGTGGATATCAGTGAAACCATCATCCAAACGCTGCTGCACAGTGGCCTCATCACCCCACAGAACAGGCGGCGCGATTCCGGGCGGTGGAGGCACGTGCTGCGATCCCATGCGAAACATCTTGCCGGTGAAACTCTCCGGATTCCAGTTCGCCATCGCCAGCAATCCACCGGGCCTGAGAACGCGTGCAAGCTCCTTCGCCACCAGATCTGGCCGAGGAGCAAACATGGCCCCAAACATCGTCACCACAGCGTCAAAGCTACCATCCGCATAAGGAAGCGCTTCGGCATCGCCTTCGTCGAAGGTTGCAGAAAGGCCTTCTGCAGCGGCGCGTTCACGCGCCTGTTCCAACAGGTTCGGCGCAATGTCCACACCGGTTACAACGCATCCGGCACGTGCAAGCGGAATCGCCACGTTGCCGGTTCCCGTTGCTACATCCAACACCTTTGCGCCCGCAGGAAGATGCAAACTTCGCACAAACTCCTCGGCCCCGGCAGAGATCGTTTTCGCGATCACGCCGAAATCGCCCGCCATCCACGTAGTGCGCATGCCCTGCTTGATTTGATCGATGCCCGGTGTCGTCGCCATGGAAATACCTCAGTGAACGCTGCAGACCATTCCAGTCACGCAGCGCGGCAACGTCAAGGAAGATTTTTAGCGAACAATCCTGCCGATGCGGTCGAGGCGCAGATGACCGCGCGGATGCTCCGGTGTTGGCGCGGTACTCAGGTAGATCAGGAATGGATCGCCCACCAGCGAGCGCCGCGGCACCAGCCCCCAGAAGCGGCTGTCCTGGCTGTTGTTGCGATTGTCGCCCATGGCGAAATAACGTCCCGCCGGTATGGGCAGATCGCCTGCACGCATGCGTTGCCGCAGCTCAATCCACCACGTAGCTTCAGCCGCAGGGTCAGCGCGTTGCAGATTGGGAAACTCATCACGATACGGTGAACGGCCCGACGGGATGTACAGAGCAAACGGCTCCTTCAACGGCTCGCCATTCAGTACGACCTGGCCCTCGTGAAGATGCACACGATCTCCCGGCACAGCGATCACACGCTTCACCAGCAGTTGCGATGGATCAATGGGGTAGTGGAAGACGATGATGTCGTCGCGCCGCGGATCGCGATACGGCATGAGCCAGCGGAAGTGGCCGGGGTTCGCGTAAACCTGCTTGTTGACCAGGACGAAATCGCCTACGAGCAGCGTGGGAATCATGGAGCCTGTAGGAATCTGCGATGGCTGCACGACGAATGTGATGACGAATAGCGCCACGACCGTAAGCCGCGCCAGCGATGCCGCCATCTGGCCCATCGCATCGGCAACGAAGCTGGCCGCGCGGCGCATCATGCGGTAGCGATCACTCCATCCGCCGCAACCTCGGGATTCAGCAGGTCGTACGCAATGTGTGCCGCTGCCTGCTGCGCAGCTTTCTTGCTGCCACCCTCGCCTTCGCCCATCACGCGGTCGCCCAACAGGACTTCCACGCGAAACCGTTTATTGTGGGCGTCGCCGGTCTCTTCCAGCGTGCGGTACGTTGGTTGGCCCTCGCCGCGCGCCTGCAACAACTCCTGCAACGCGGATTTCCAGTCACCCACAATACCGCCAAAACGCGCCCCTTGAGAGGCTGCCATCTTCAGCTCCGCCAACCGCGGCTTAAAGATTTCGCGTTCCACAAATGCCTTCGCCGCACGCAACCCGCTTCCGGGAGCAGAACCGGCGTTCCCTGCATCGCGAAAGATCGCCGCCACAATGGCTTCCACGGCATCCGCCAATACGCTGGAACGAGTCCGTCCGCCGGTAGATTCCTCGCCACGCCCCAGGAACAGGTCTCGCCCAATGCCCATCCGCACAGCCGCTTCGCTCATGCTTTTGCCACTGACCAGCATGGCGCGCATGCGGGTCAAATCGCCTTCGCGGCGGTCCGGAAAATGCTGGATCAGCAGCTCCGTAACGATGAGGCCAACCACGGCATCGCCCAGAAACTCAAGCTGCTCATTATCTTCCGTGGTTCGATTCGGCGTGCCATCGCCTTTTTCAAAGGCCAGCGAACTATGCGTCAGAGCCAGCCGCAGCAACTCCGGATTGCGAAACTGGTAACGCAGTCGGTCTTCCAGCGACTCTGCTGGTTCCGCCGACTGCACCTGTTCCATTGCTTTCGAACGCTTCGCCATCACCTGCTATGGTAGCTGCTTTGGCTCTGCCGCCGCCCACAAACGCGGAATTCCCGGCCCATTCGCGTTACCATAAAGTGTCAGGCAAAAGTTGGAAATTCGCGGCGAACCGGATGGTCCGCGCGCATAGAAAAACACAGGAACGGAAATGGCAATCGCTTTGAACACGAAGTTGGCAGAAGGTGTGCAGAAGGCCGCGGCAGAAGCTGGCCTGGTGGTGGTGAATGGGCAGGAATCCGCTGGATTCAACGGCATTCCTACGGAGAAGTACACGCTGGCGTTGGTCTCCGCGCCCGAGGGCCACACCTTCACGCTGGAATTGAGTGCGGGCTTCGACATCACTGCGGCAAACATTGCGCCGTCCGTGCGTGCGTATCTGCTGGAATCGGCAAAGCGCCTCACCAACCCGCGTCCGGATGTTTTCGTGACGCTGGGCGGCCTGCCCGTCTCCCTCACCAACTGGCAGTGGCCCTTCCACCTCTCCGTTAGCGGCGCAGACACCTACGTGGTGCACGGTGGCGCAGCACTGGAAGACGGCAAGACGGCTGCCGACCAGCTGCTGAAGGCCAAGGTCAGCGCCAGCATGACTGTGACCTTTGCTGAGGTCGTCGCGGCCCCCGAGCAGCCCTTCGCAGAGGGCTTCATCTACAACGCTGTGCGCAAGATTCTGGACCAGGGCCAGATGGAACTGACCAAGAGCGGTGGCAACCGCCAGGTGGTTCCCGTGACCACGCGTTACTACTCCGCGAAGCAGGGCAAGTTCATCTTCAACGACACCACAGCACAGCAGCGCGCAGACTACCTGCTGAGCAAGGTCTACTGGCTGAGCGGCGTGCTGGGCAACGGCGCTCCGGTCTGGATTGCCGATCCGCGCGACGCACAGTACCTGAACACCAGCGTGGAAGAGCTGAAGAAGACGGCTGAATCGCTGGCGGGCGAGGGCATCCTGAAGCTGGATCCGAAGTTTGAATACGCCTCCAGCACCGAGCCTCTGATGGCTCACCACGCGGAATACGAGCACCACCTGCAGGACGCGCTGGAATTCACGCGCCCCACCTTCAACGAAGAGATGCGCTCCGGCCACACCAACATGTAGGTCGCAACAATTACAAAAATCGTGCCGGATGCAGAAAATCACACTGCATCCGGCATTTTCATTGGTACTCCCCTCTCATTGGTAAAGGCGTACCCTATATCCAATGCCTTTGAACGCAGTCATTGTGGACGATGAAGCGCTGGCGCGGCGCGAACTCCGTTACCTGCTGGAACGCGCTGGCGAGGTGGATGTGGTGGCCGAAGCCTCTAATGGCCTGGAAGCAGTTTCCACCGTGCTGGACCACGCGCCGGACGTCCTGTTCATGGACGTGCAGATGCCGGGGCTGGACGGCTTCGGCGTACTGAAGCGGTTGATGGAAGACCGCTCTCTGCGCATGCCTGAGGTCATCTTTGCTACCGCGTTTGATCAGTACGCAGTACGCGCATTTGAAGTAAACGCCATTGACTACCTGCTGAAGCCCTTCGAGGAAAAGCGCGTTGCCCTTGCCGTGGAAAAGGCACGTATGCGTCGTACCGGACAAACATCGGCCGCAGCCGAGACGCAGCTGGAGCCCGTCTCACAGGCCAGCGCGGAAGAGCGGCTGGAGAGCCTACTGAAGCTGCTGGAGGTACAGGCACAGCAGGCCGTAACAGCGCCCAAACAGCGCTCCGGCAAAGTCGTGGTCCGTTCCGCGCAACGATTGTTGTTGGTGGACCAGCGAGAGATTTGTTTCGCCTCCATTGAAGAAGGCGCCATCTCCGTTGTCACACCCACGCTGGAGGGCATGAGCAACGTCCGCACGCTGGAAGAGCTGCTGGATCAGCTTGATCCTGAGACGTTCTGGCGAGCACATCGCAGCTTTGTGGTGAACATCCAGCACATCCGCGAAGTGGTGCCGTGGTTCAAATCCAGCTATCTACTGCGTATGGACGACCGCAAACACACGGAGATTCCCGTGGCACGCGCACAGGTGAAACGCCTGCGCGAACTCTTCAATCTTTAATCCAAAGCAGACTTAGCGGCGATGATGCGGCTTTGCCTTCGTGACAGGCGCAGTGGCGGTTGCCGTCCAGACAGGAGTTCCTGTCCAGTTACGCTGCGTCTGAAGCTGACTGCCTTCTGCTGTTTCTGCGGGCATGCCGTCGCCCAGCGGCGGGAAGTAACGAGCCGCAAGGCGCGCCACATCTGCCGACGCGAAAGTCAGCTTGTAGCTGTTGCGATCCAGCGTGCCGATGACGCTTTGCGCCTCAGCCACGCGCGGCACCACAGCTTCCGGTGTAGCCTGCACGGTTCCTTGTGTCTGATACGCAGTAAGCGTCAGCACCGTATCCAGCAACGCGCTGTTGTTCCCCGTCCCCACATTCGTGAGCACCACATTCCACGTATGGTTTGCGGTTGCAGCGTCGTCCTGCTGCGCAGGCAGAGTACAGGTGCAGACCACCGTGGTTCCCCAGCGGCTGCTCTCCGGCCCGGTATCTTCCTTCCAGGCCGTCAGGTCGAGCGATCCAGCAAGGCTGAGGTTCTTCGGAATCCGCTTCGAGAAGAGACGAATCCACGCCAGCGCGTAGTTCGGTGAAGCATCCTTCAGCGAAGCCTGCATCGAGGCCGTGCTGAACGAGAAGGTGTCCGGAATCTCGCCGCGCAGCAGGAATACGCCCGGCTTGGCAGCGGCATCCGGCTTGTCATGGGTGCTGAGCGGCGCGGGCTCGTTGCGCAGGAAATCAATGGCAGCAAGGAACGACGTGTCTTCCTTGGTGGGCACAGCGCAACGCAGATCATGCAGGCTGCGCAGCAAGCCTGTCGTGGCGGCTTCGCAGTGCGCGTTGATCTGTGCCGTCTGTTCCGGCGCAAAGTCCGCACGATGCAGTGAGAGCAGATGCAGGTCCGCATTCAAACGCGCCGTGTTGAGCGTGCCCTTCAGCGTTGCCGAAGCCGAGGCTTCGCCGCGCCATCCCTGGTCGCTTCCTGCAACCAGCTTCGTGGCCTCGCCCATGGGAGTGGGCTTCCACGTCGCGTTGAGATCAATGCTGGCAGACGAAAGGTCCGCACCACGGCCCAGCGTGGCTTCTACCTTCACCAGTCCCACATCCGATGCGTCTGTATCCGTGCGCGAAGGACGTCCCGAGAGCCGAAGCTGCCATTGATCCGGTTCCGGCAACCACAGCGCGAACTCTGCTTCCTTCAGCGAAAACGGCAGCTTCACATCACCATTCTTGATGTTCAACCGCGCATCCGTTGCTTCAATGTAAGGAAAGCGCGGAGCCTCGCTGGCCTTTGCCTGCGTGGTGGGTGCAGAAGTAATCTGCGATGCCTGCGTGACCAGCTTCTGTAGATTCCATCGACCCGTCTGCGTGTTGCGCACCAGGTTGATCGAAGGGGAATCCAGCGAAATGCGCGACACTTCAATGCGTCGGCGCCACAGCGATGCGAGACGCAGGCGCGCCTCAACAGTATTCGCGCGCAGAATAGGCTCCGAACCAAACTCCGGCGTCTCACTGACCACAAAATTCGAAAGCGTAAGCCCCGGTAGCGGCAACACGTGAAGCTGAATGTTGTCGATGCGCACGGGACGCCCCAGCGCCTCCGACATGGCCGACGCCACACGCCGCTGATACCGGCTGACGCTGATGTAAGGCGGCAGAACGATCAGCAGCACCACCACCAGCGCCCCAATCAGAACAAAGGTCAGGCGGCGGCGGATGGTGGGTGTCCACAGCGGGTGATGGTCGTCGTGCAGGACTTCTTCGTTCTCCATCGCCTACTGAATCCGGTGCAAGGTGCGGCTCCAGCGAGTATCGCTGAAGAAATGCGTAATAACGTGGAGGAACCATCCGGCAGTGCTGGGATACTGCGCCTTAATCACCTGGTCGTCCGGTGTAACAAATGACCAGTAGACGAACATGGGACGGCCAATCAGGTTCTCCTGTGGCACAAAGCCCCAGTAACGTGAATCGAGGCTCTCCAGGCGGTTGTCGCCCATAGCGAAGACGGAGCCTTCCGGCACAACCAGCTCGCCGTTCTGTACATGATTGCGAATATCCACGGCCCAATGCTCTGCATTATTCATCGCAGCCGCAGAGGCAATGCCGTTAATGTCGCGCGGAAAGTCATCGCGCGCCGTATCGTAATTGTGGCTGGGGATGCCGGAGTTGTCAGGAACAGAAATCTGCGGCTCATCCAGACGCTGACCGTTGCGATACACAATCCCGTGCTCCAGATGAATGCGGTCACCCGGCAGGCCAATCGCACGCTTTACCAGGATCAGATCCGGATTCTCCGGGTGCGGCTTGACGAAAACAATCACATCGCCGCGCTGCACCTGCCGGTGCCACTCCAGCGGCATCCACTTGGTGGGCGGCGCCAGGGTCACGCGATCCACCAGAACGTGATCACCAACCAGCAGCGTCTTTTCCATGGATCCCGACGGAATCGCGAAGTTCTGGAAGAGAAACGTCATGATGAAGAGACCGATAACCAGCACGTAGGCCAGTCCGGCAAGTGATTCGGGCAGAGTTTCGTGCTTCTCTTCTTCGTGGGCGACTGCGGTTTCAGCCATGGCAGCGTCTAGTCTACCGGATGGCCGCGTCCGGTTCCGCTGCTTTTACAATCAACGCGTTGCCGAAGGAGGCGCTTTCCCGTGTCTGAACCTCTGCTGATTGCCAAAAACGACGCAAAAGAACTCACGTTGCTGCCCGGAATGGCCAACCGCCACGGTCTGGTGGCCGGAGCCACCGGCACCGGAAAAACCGTAACGCTGGAGGTAATGGCGCAGGCCTTCAGCAGCATCGGCGTGCCCGTCTTCGCCGCCGACGTAAAGGGTGACCTCAGCGGCATTGCCGAGCCCGGCGCATCCTCCCCAAAGTTCGACGCCCGCGTGCAGAAGCTGGGACTGGGCACATGGACCTTTGCCGGATGCCCTGTCACCTTCTGGGATGTCTTCGGTGAAGAAGGGCACCCGCTGCGCACCACCGTAAGCGAAATCGGCCCCCTGCTCTTTGCCCGCATTCTGAACCTGAACGACACGCAGACCGCCGTACTGACGCTGGTCTTCAAAATCGCTGACGACCAGGGCCTTCTGCTGCTCGACCTGAAAGACCTGAAGGCCATGCTGAATGCCGTGGGTGAAAACGCGAAGACCTACCAGACCGAATACGGCAACATCTCCGCAGCTTCCATCGGCGCCATTCAGCGCGGCCTCGTCTCGCTGGAGCAGCAGGGTGGCGATAAGTTTCTCGGCGAACCTGCACTGAACATCGACGACCTATTGCAGACAGTCGATGGCAAAGGCGTCGTCAACATTCTTGCAGCGGACAAGCTGATGCAGTCGCCGCAGCTCTACGCCACATTCCTGCTGTGGCTGCTGAGCGAACTCTACGAGCACCTGCCTGAAGTGGGAGACATGGACAAGCCGAAGCTGGTCTTCTTCTTCGATGAAGCTCATCTGCTGTTCAACGACCTGCCAGCACAGCTCTCCCAGAAGATCGAACAGGTGGTGCGACTGATCCGCAGCAAAGGCGTGGGCATTTACTTCGTTACGCAGAACCCCGCAGACATCCCGCCGGTAGTGCTGTCTCAGCTCGGCAATCGCGTGCAACACGCGCTGCGTGCGTTCACGCCGCAAGAACAGAAGGCCGTGAAGGTTGCCGCGCAGACATTCCGCGTGAACCCTGCATTGAATACAGAGGAAGCCATCAGCCAGCTTGGCGTGGGCGAAGCATTAGTTAGTTTTCTTGATGAACAAGGCACGCCCACCATCGTGGAGCGTGCATGGGTCATACCGCCACACGCACGCATTGGCCCCGTCACGCCAGAGGAACGCAAATCGCTGATGCAGACCTCCGTTGTCGCTGGCGTTTACGACAAGGTTGTCGACCGCGAGAGCGCCTACGAACGCCTGAACCAGCGCGCCAGCACATCCTCCACCGCAAACAACGCAGCGCCTGCAGGAACACCTTCGCCCATACCGAATGACATGCCGGTGCCACAGGACGTACCGCAGCAACAAAGCGGCGGATGGCTCTCCAGCGTGACAGAAGTGCTGACACAACGCGGACCAACAGGCCCTCGCGGCGGACGCGGCGCAGACTCCATCATAGAAACCGCCGCTAAATCCGCCGCTCGCGCAATGGCCAGCCAGGCCGGAAGACAGATTGTGCGTGGCGTACTTGGCTCCATCATGGGCAGCATGATGGGTTCTTCTTCACGGCGTAACAGCTACTAGCTCTACAAACCAGAAGGAGGCGGTCCGGAAGGTGGGCCGCCAACTCCAGGGCCACCATTTCCTTCCGGGCCACGTTGCGTAGTCATCGCGTCAAACACCTTCTGCTGTGCGTCCGTCAGCAACGCACGCACTTCATTGCGCACACTCGTCTGCAATGCCTCCATCTGCTGTCGGCGCGTGAACTCATCCGTGCTGCTGCTGGAAGACGATTGCGCTGCAGTCTGCGCATCCACGTAAACACTGAAGATCTGTTTCTGCTGATCGGTAGTAAGCGCCACCTGCGCACGCGACATGGCACGCGCAATGCGATCCACCTCCATTGCAGCCGACGGCGGCTCCGGTCGCTGCTGCGTAATGCCACTCTGCACCACCAGCAAAACCGTAAGTAGAAACACACCAAACGAGGGCACAGCCTGGACCGCGCCACGAAAAATCCGATGGTGAAAAGATTGCCTGTTCATGCTCTGTAGGACGAGCATTCACGCAGCAAAGAGTACCGCTTCGCCTTAGGACAAAGACGTGATGGAATGCACGCTCTACACTTGACGCAAAGATTCATGAAGGGAACCTCATGGGCCGCGAATACTTCACACAGAATCCTCAATATCCGTTTGCCGATGCAGTCCTGGTGGACGGCCTCACGCTGTATCTCTCGGGACGTATCGGGCTTCTGCCGGGTACCACGCAGACTCCCTCCACTGCCGAAGAAGAAGCGCGCCTCGTCCTGGACGACATACAAAAGGTGCTCGCCCTCGCCGGCATGAAGATGGAACATCTTGTTCAGTTGCAGGTCTTCTGTAGCGATGTCAGCCTATGGGAAACATTCAACGCGGTGTACCGGACTTACTTCACAGGACCACTTCCGCCGCGCGCATTTCTCGGTTCTGGAACACTACTTTTCAACGCCCGTTTTGAATTGATCGGCATTGCTGTAAAAGATAACTAGGCTAATCATCCTCTCTCCGAGGTGACGTGTGTTCTCCAGACGATCCTTGATGAAGAATGCAGGCGCGGCATTGCTGACAGCTCGCGCAACGTCCGCCAGTGGGACCATCTCCATGACGCCCTCCACTCTTCTGCCAGCACGCGATGCCTTCGTCACACCGCAATACGGTGTGTACATCAACAACGCACGCATCCACCCCATGAGCATCAGCACCCGTGTCGCGGTCGACGCCTATCTCGATAGCAAGGGCACGATGGCTGTGAAGCAGACCAGCACCACCAGCCCTATTTCGTTGGTTGCAAAGGAAAGCTTCGCCAAGCTCATCAACGCCACACCGGATGAAATCGCTTACGTGAACAGCACCAGCACCGGTGAAAACCTCGTTGTCAGCGCGCTGGGACTTATGCACCCCGCTGCGAGTGGTCCAAAGCCAAACATCGTCACTGATTCACTCCACTTTGAAGGCTCGCTATACCTCTACTCTGAACTGCAAAAGCGAGGCGTGGACGTACGCATCGTGAAGGCCACAACCAATGATGCCGGTGCATGGATCGTAGACAACATTGAATTCGAAAAAGCAGTCGACAAGAACACGCGACTCATCGCGGTATCGCTTGTCTCATGGATTAACGGCTTCACGCACAATCCCAAGTGGCTCGCCGATCTCGCCCACGCACACGGAGCAAAGCTGTTTCTGGATGCAGTGCAAGGCGCAGGCTGCATGCCCATTGATGTGAAGGCAAGCGGCGTCGACTTCCTTGCCTCAGCCAGCTACAAGTGGCTCATGGGCGACTTCGGGATTGGCTTCCTCTACGCACGCGCCAACGTGCTGCCCGCACTGCAACGCCCGCTGATGAGCTTCCGCCAGTTCGGCGACATGGAATACCACGCACTACCCGGCGACAAGCCCGGCCCCTATCCCGCCACGTTCGATCAATTACAGAACGCTGCAGGCTACTTCGAGATCGGCACCTACGCCAATCCCGTCATCGCCGCACTCAGCGCATCCCTGCCGTGGATACTGCAACTCGGCGTGCCCAACATCCAGCACCACGCCCACACATTAAATGGCATCCTGCGCGCTGAACTGCCAAAGCTGGGCTACGCCTGTATCACGCCCGAAGACGCGGGGGCCTCCATCATTGCTTTCCATGTGAGGGATGACGAGGCGACCAACAGAAAGCTGAAAGCCAGCAAGGTTGATATCTCGATGTATCCCGGCCGCATGCGCATCGCACCCTCCGTCTATAACAACGAAGCAGACATTCACACGCTCCTGAATGCACTGGCATGAAGTGAGTAACGGACAACAGAAAGGCCGCCCTTTCGGACGGCCTTTCTTAGTTCGTTCTGGTGAGGAGATTAGTCGCCTGCAACCAGTTCGTCGTTCTTGATCTCAGCAACAACTTCAGCCTTCGGAGCGGGCTTGATGCCGCCCAGACCACCGATTTCGCCGAGAGCGACGAAGCCGGGCTGTTCCTGCTCCTTCAGGATTTCCTTGCGGTAGAGCTTCGCCATGCGGGCGTTCTCTGCATCCTGCTTCAGCTTCGCATCGCGTGCACGGATCTTCTCTTCGCGTGCGTTCTTGGCGATACCGCTCTTGTCGAAGGTATCGTTTGCAGCGGAGTTCACGTGAGCCTCGTTCAGAACCAGGTCATACTTCTCCTGCTTCTCGATGGCTACCTTCTTACCGCCGGCGAAGATTTCGTGACGGCCGTGCTCCTCGTACCACTTGGTGAGGGTCGACGTCATGTGCATCTTCTCGATGATGTTGCGCCAGCCGATGCCCGTGTTGTATGCGCAGAAGCTGATTTCGCCTTCCTGCGTTGCGTACGGAATGATGCACTGCTCGGTGCGGCGGAAGTCGTAGTTGAACAGATCCTGGAACCACATGCCGGCGATAAAGAGGAAGTTCCAGCGGTCAGCGCGGCGCTTCTCAATGTCGGCCATGGTACGGTCGCCCGTTACCTTACCGTAGTTGCGTCCGGTAGCGCCGAAGCACTTGTCGAACTTCTGCAGCAGGTCGAGGATACGGAAGTGCGTGGGCGACTTGGTCGGGTCGTAGTTGCGCAGCAGCGCAAGCGACACACCCAGGATCGACAGGAACTTGCCGCGAGCCGCATCGTTGACACGAGCCACGTCCTTCGCAAGCTGTACAGCGTTCAGGAACGCAGTTACCGGCACAGCTTCCTTGGTTTCCTTATCGATCATCAGCGCCATGCCGATACCGCAGTTCGGGTGGCAACCGCAGGAAAGCTGGCCCCACTCATGCTCCGGTCCGTGAACCAGATCGGCCCAGTCAGAGAAGGTGGACATGAACGAGATGGGGAACCAGTCGCGGGTGGACTCGCCAAGACCCGTCTGGTTGCGGATGTCGTGTGCCAGGTGCGACAGCGTGTAACGCTGTGCGTGACGGCGCTCGTCGGAAACTGCTTCGTCGCGGCCTGTGAACGACACAGGCTGGAACGAGAGGAAGTTGATCTTCTTCGGGTTGTCGAGTGCGAACTCGATGATGCGGCCAACCTGCTCGTTGTTGATGCCGTTGATGATGCAGGTGACGGGAACGATGTCCACGCCTGCCTCATGCAGGTTGTGGATCGCCTGCAGCTTCACGTCAAACGAGTTACCAACCTTACGGTGGCTGTTTGCAGCGTTGCCGATACCGTCGAACTGGAGGTATGCGTAGCGCAGACCGGCTTCTGCCGCGGCCTTCGCAAATTCCTTCGACTTCGCAAACTCAATACCGTTGGTGGCAGCCTGAACCGAGTTGTAACCAACCTTACGGGCATAAGCCACAGCATCCAGGAAGTACGGGCTCAGGGTCGGCTCGCCGCCCGAGAACTGTACCGACATCTGGCGCTTCGGCTTGATCTGGATCGCGTTGTCCAGCATGGTCTTGATCTCGTCCCACGTCAGTTCGTGAACGAAGCCGACCTGGTTCGCGTCCATGAAGCAGGGGTCGCACATCATGTTGCAACGGTTCGTAAGATCGATCGTCAGAACCGAACCACGTCCGTGCGTCACGGTGCTGGTGCCGTGATTGTGCAGCTTCTCGTCGTTGTGGGCGCGGATGTCGCGGCCCGGGAAGACGTCTTCCAGGTGCTTCATCATCGGCGGATCGATGGACATCACGTCCTCGAAGTGGCCGTGGATCGGACAATCCTTCACCATCAGGATCTGGCCATCGCGCTCAATGATCTGCGCCTTGATCTCGCCGACCTTCTCGTTGAGAAGGATTTCGTGGGGCAGCTTACCGTCAACGATCTGCTGACGGATCTCCGGAACGCAGCGGGGGCATAGCGAATCGGTCGTACGGGGCCAGCCAAGGGGCGGCTTTTCCTTCTGGTAGCTCTTGAGCAGAGGCTTGTCGCTCCACTTTGGCGTGAACGACGGGTTCGGGCTGATGTTATTCAGCTTGTCAAACACCACCCATGCGCCTTGCGCTGCCAGCGTAAGGGCTTTTTCTGCGAGCTTCGATGCCTTGGCCATACCTTCTCCTGAACGAATGCCTTGCCCCGTGTTGATCACGTGGACGGGCTGAATGAATCTATGCGACGAGCTTAAAGATGATTGAATCCCATCCCAAGCTCCAAACTTTCGGCACGAACCCATAAAGACACAGGGACTTGCGCCTCAAAAAGCGTACCGGAAGGGTCAGGGAGGCACATCTTCGATTTACGGAACAGCAACATCGAGCAGCGAACGGCGATCTCTTGCAGCGAACGGAAGGGTTGCTTTTGCGCAATAAAAAGCCGACTTAATCAGTCGGCTTTCCTGGGTGACGCGAAATGGCGTTTTCTCAGTAAATCGCACTATTTACGCAAATGAACGATGCGCAGAGCGTCGTCCAGAAACTCATTGGTGAGCATGCCAATGGCAGCACCGCACAGCGACATGCCGTAGTTACTCAATGTAGCCTTCGCTCCGGTGTCCTGATCGGGGTAGATGAAGTTGCTGATTCCGGCTGCGGTGCCATATCCAAGCAGCAACGGTGCATTCAGCCTTTCGTGTCCGCTATCGGATCGCGTCACCACGACGCGTGAGGCTGCATAAAGGCCGCGCTTGAAGAAATTCTGATCACGCCCCATCTGGTAATAACGCGGATCATCGTGAAAGATCGGAGCAAAAACAGCATCAGTACTCAAGCTTTGAGTCACATTACGCAATGCCGCTGCGCCTACGCGTTTACCGAAAGCTTCGCTGTTGTGACCGTAATGAGGTGCTGAATCCACCAGGTGCGACCATCCCGCGGAAGTCATAATGCTGGCCACGTTGATCAGGCCAAAGGCATCGGGAACCGCATAAACCATCTTGTCCGTGGCACTGAGCGGCAACGCCTGCTGACCGGGATAGATCACGCTCGCATATTTCTTCGCCACTGGCCGTCCATAATTCCCCACATTGGCCCGGACAGGCGAGTTCGCGTTCTTATCCTGGGCCTGATCCTCCAGCGAATCGCGTACGGCAGAGGGTGCATCCGGCAGCAAAGCGGGCTGCTCCAGTCGCGCCTCCGCAGCGGGCTGCACATTCGTCTCCTGCGCGAGCAGCAGAGGAGAGAACAAAAGAGAGGCGGCAGACGCAATAAGATATCGCTTCAACGTGGCGTTTTCCTTTTTCCGGGGTTCCATACAGAATGCCTCGGGGGTATCGCAGATAGGAAGCCTGTTATTTCTCCTGAGTTGCACCGGCTTCCGGGGTTAACTTTCGCGGCAACTCCTGAGAATTCCCGCAGAACCCTTCCTGTGGATACGGTTCTAATTGCATGTGGATGCGTGCGCCCATCGGCGCGGGGAAGGAATCGGGAGATGGCTGACTGGAATCGCGAAGTACAGGATGCAACCGACCGTGCCGAGGCCGAACTGCAGCGCCTGATCCGCTACCTGAACGACGAGGTGGTGCCAGAGGTACGGCAACAGGGTTCGTCTGCGCTGAAAAAGGCTGCGGATGGACTGCACAAACTGGCGGAGAAGATGGATGACAGCAGGCGCTAGCCACAGCAAATGGCAGCGCGCGGGGCTGGTATTTGCCAGCCTGCTGCTGGTGCTGCTCACCACCGGATGCCATCACAAGACAAGGGTGTCGCGGAACTATCCGCCCCCTCCGCCGGTGCGCGGTGGCGCCTCATCCTCCAGTTCCGCAACAGCGAAACGGCCACTGCCGTCGTACGCAACACCGCCCCCAAACTGGAATGACAACGCCCTGCCCCCTCGCGATTCCAGCGTGGAAGTGGGCCTTGCCAGTTGGTATGGTCCGCCGTATCACAACCGCCAGGCCGCCAACGGCCAGCCTTACGACCAGAACGCCATGACCGCTGCACACCGGACGCTGCCCATGGGAACCACCGTTCGCGTAACCAATACAGCGACGAATCAATCGGTAGTCGTCGTTATTACCGACCGCGGTCCCTTTGTGCATGGGCGCGTGCTGGATCTGTCATTAGCCGCGGCGAAAGCCACAGGCGTGTATCGTGCAGGCGTAACGCAGGTGCGGATTGAAGTTCTGCAGGAGCGTGCCGGAGTATCGCCCACAGGCAAATGGTGCGTGCAAATTGGTGCATTCCAAGATTCTCGCAACGCTCTACGCCTGCAAAACGACCTGCAGAGGCGCTACAGCACCGCAAAAGTGCTGGAGTTTCAAGGGCCTACGGGTCATTGGGTACGCATCAACCCGCTCGGATACGACAAGCGGCAGGCGGTTGCTATCGCAGACAGCATGAGAACCGCAGAGCCCGACGCCCTTCCCTATCTCGTCCGCCTGGATTGACCCTCCATACGGCCCTCAGGCTGTAAAGACAGGTTGATTTCACTGGGCGTATACTGCTGCGTCTTTTTTAACTTTCCTACGTCTAAACAGATGTGCTACTCTGTGCTTCGCTGGAGAAGTGCGCCTTTGTGGTCCAGTCCTCACACGGCTGTCAACCTTGCGCCTGCGATCTCTGATATCGCGCCCTATGCTTCCCCGCTCATGCACATCGCATCCATAAAGGGAGTCGTGTCTGCGCCTGCAACCTGGCGTGTCGCTTCCTGTGCACAATATTCGGGACTGGACGGAAAACACCGTGGCTGAAGAAATCGACAACTATCAAGAAGACGTAGACCGGATGATTGATACCGGTAAGGAAAAGGGCTACCTCACATACGGTGAGGTCAATGACCTGATTCCCGAAGGCATCACCTCTGCCGATGATCTGGATGACCTGCTGACCACCATCAATACGCAGGGCATCGACGTCCTCAACGGCGAGGACAAGTACGAAGGCCGTGACAAGTACGGCGAAGAATCAGAAGAGAACGACGACGTTGAGCTGGATCTGACACCGGGTCAGCTGGAAAAGACGAACGACCCTGTGCGCATGTACCTGCGCGAGATGGGCACCGTGCCGCTGCTGACGCGCGAAGGCGAAGTAGAAATCGCCAAGCGTATTGAGCGTGGCCAGATGCGCGTTATGAAGGCCATCTCCCGCTCGTCGATCGTTATCCGCGAAATCATTGCGCTGGGCGAAGACCTGAAGCGCGGCGTCCGTAACGTGAAGGAAGTGGTCACGTTTGACGAGGACGAGCTGACGGAAGACGTTCTTGCCGCACGCGTGAAGGCGACCGCCAAGCGCATCGACAACCTGGTGAAGCACCAGCACGCCGCTGAAGAAGCCCTTGCCACGCTGGAATCCGGCAAGGCCAAGAGCCAGAAGGAACAGCGCAAACTACGTTGGGCTGCTGGCCGCGAGCGCGTGAAGGTCAGCCGCATTGTCCGCGAGCTGAAGTACACCAACGGCGAAAAGAAGCGCCTGCTGGACAAGGTGAACAAGACCGTCGACGGCATGCGGACGCTGGAGCGCCAGATCAAGAATCTGGACACCAAGTTCGACACCTCGAAGTCCGAAGAGCTGAAGAAGGAATACAAGCGCCAGCAGAAGAACTGCCGTCACGATCTGGAGCGTCTGGAAGCCGAAGCGGGTATCACCGTGGACAGCCTCAAGCGCACGCAGCGCGAGATGGTGCAGGGCGACATGGACGCGGAGCGCGCGAAGCGTGAGCTGATCGAGGCGAACCTTCGTCTCGTGGTCTCCATCGCGAAGAAGTACACCAACCGCGGTCTGCAGTTCCTTGACCTGATTCAGGAAGGCAACATCGGTCTGATGAAGGCCGTGGACAAGTTCGAGTATCGCCGCGGCTACAAGTTCTCCACGTATGCAACGTGGTGGATCCGTCAGGCGATCACGCGCGCCATCGCCGACCAGGCCCGCACCATCCGTATCCCGGTGCACATGATCGAAACGATCAATAAGCTCATCCGCACCAGCCGTCAGCTTGTGCAGGAGCTTGGCCGCGAGCCTTCTTCGGAAGAGATCGCAAAACGCATGGATATCCCTGTTGCAAAGGTCCGCAAGGTTCTGAAGATTGCGCAGGAGCCCATCTCGCTGGAAACGCCCATCGGTGAAGAAGAAGATTCGCACCTTGGCGACTTCATCGAAGACCGCATGGCCGTATCGCCTTCCGACGCTGTGATCAGCGTCAACCTGAAGGAGTACACCAGCCAGGTCCTCCGCACACTGACGCCGCGCGAAGAGCGCGTCATCAAGATGCGCTTCGGACTGGAAGACGGCAGCGAACACACGCTGGAAGAAGTAGGCCAGAGCTTCCAGGTCACGCGTGAGCGCATCCGCCAGATAGAGGCAAAGGCACTCCGCAAGCTCCGCCACCCCAGCCGCAGCCGCAAGCTGAAGGCATTCGTGGACGGCGTGAAGGAATACTAAGCCGTCAGAACGAAATCAAGGGCCCCGCGAAAGCGGGGCCCTTCTTGTTAGGACATTCACTAAACTTCAAGTCGTTGGAAACGACGTTAAACGGGACTCGCTCGATCTAGCTACCAGGCACGGTCACTTTACCGGAAGCGATGAGCGCAGCCACCGACTGTTTCACGGCCTCGACACTTGTAAAGCGCGGACTGTATCCGAGCCTCTGGCGACTCTTCTCGATGGAAACGCACGAGCTTCTCATAATGTGACCCCAGGACGACTCGGCATCTGCATCAGAGAGTTCGCGCTTCCAGTCCTCGAAAGGAGCATAGGTTAATCGCGGTTCATGACCGAACCAGCGGAACATCGCCTCGGCATAGCCACGAAGCGTTAGTGCGTGCGCCGACACGGTATTGAAGACCTCACCGATAGACGCGGCCCTATTTTGAATGGCGCAAACGATCCACTGCGCGACATCGTCTGCATGGACGTGGTGCACCATTTCTAGTCCAAGATTCGGCAGTGAAAGTTCTTCGCCTCGCGCGATGCGCGAAAAGACGTCGGGGTTTGGATTGGCTTGCGGATTGATCGGCACCCATCCCTCACCGACGATGTGACCGGGGCGAAAGGCAGTGGCAGGAAAGCCATCTCTTCGGGACTGCTGCATGAGCCAGCTCTCGATTTTGGCTTTGTTGATTCCATAATTGTCGATCGCATTCATTGGGTCTGTTTCGACCGATGGAACCGTAGTTGCGTGACCGTACACCCATATGGAGCTGCAGAACAAGTAATGCTCGATTTTGTTCCGCAAAGCTTCCACAAGCTGCTGCGCCCCTTCCAGCTCGAAAGTGATCATGTCCACGACGATGTCGGCCTTCAAGTCAGCGATCCGCGCCCCGAATTTTCCTTCTGTCTCTTCGGCCTTGCGGTCCGCCGCAACCTGTTCTACGTGCTTCCATGCCGCGTGATCCCTATACGGTGTTGCCTTGCCACGGCTGACATTTACTACTTCGTGCCCTTGTTCCACAAGTGCTGGCAGCAGATAGGTTCCTACGTGCCCGCTGCCTCCGATAACAACAATCCTTGCCATGTTTGCCTCTGTTCCTTGCCCTAATTCGAATCCTCAGACCGTGGTTCGTCAATGCCCTTTGCCCTCACCGTTCACCCCAGAACTTGAATAGAGTAACTTCCTTAAAAAAGAACGAACCGGCGGCCCATTCCCTGCGTATTGCCCATCAGAGGATTTCCCGGCCATGCGCATGTCTTCATTCGCCGTTTTAACGTTCGCCCTGGTCGCTTCCGTTGCCAGCCACGCCCAGTCCGGCAAAACGTGGGATAAGTCATATCCCGTCAGTGGTCGCGTCGTTCTGGATGTGACCACGGGCGAGGCCAGCATTCATACGACCGCCTGCGGCACTTGCCGGACTGTCACCATTCACGTGGACGCCCACGACCAGGACCTGAAGGACTACAAGCTGGAAGAGAGCGGCGGCGGCAACGTGGTCACCTTCTCGCTGAAGCGCCGTGATGAATACGGGTGGCATGGCAGCCACGGCCGTTCGCCTGAGGTGATCGTGCAGACGCCCACAGCCAGCGACGTCACACTGAAATCCGGCAGTGGCGGAACCGAACTTTCAGGTGTGAATGGCAGCATCAACGTCACCGCCGGTAGCGGCGGCGTGCATGTCACAGACAGCACCGGACGCCTGCGTGGCTCCGTTGGCAGCGGTGGTTTCAATGCCGAGGGCGGTTTCAGCCAGTTCCATCTCCACTCAGGCAGTGGCGGCGTGACCGTCCGCCTGCGTCCGGGCCAGCAGATGGAGAGCGATTCTTCGATTGAAGTAGGCAGCGGGGGCGTTCATCTGGCACTGCCGCGCGATCTGCACGCCACCGTGGATGCGACCGCTGGCAGCGGCGGCTTTCACAGCGACATCCCCATGATGACCAGCGGTGACATGAACCACCACCACGGAGTACACGGCACCATGAACGGCGGCGGCCCGGAGCTTCGCATTCGTACAGGCAGCGGCAGCACCCGCATTGACGCGCTCTAAACACAACGCAAACTTCACGGCGTCAACACGGCGCGTCCCATTCCGAATGGGTGGGACGCGCATCTGATACTCCATGAAGATCATCGCGCTCGAAGAACATTTCCTTACCGCAGAGATCCGCGCTGCGTGGGCAGCCTCTGCCATCGGAACGGAAGGCACATCCGTCTTTGACCGCGGCGAGATCGAAGCGCGGCTCGACGACCTTGGCGAAGGCCGCATCGCGTTGATGGATGAGAGCGGCGTGGATGTTCAGGTGCTCTCCGTGACCACGCCAGCACTGCACAACCTCGACACAGAAGCCAGCGTGCCTCTCGCCCGCCGCACCAATGATGCACTCGCCGCCGCAATTGCAAAACATCCCGATCGCTTTCAGGGATTCGCAACACTCCCCACAGCCGCACCGCAGGAAGCCGCGCTTGAGCTGGAACGTGCCGTCAAAGAGCACGGCTTTCATGGCGCCATGCTCTGCGGCCGCACTCGCGATAAAAACCTCGACCACCCCGACTTCCTACCCATGTTTGCCATGGCAGAAAAGCTGGGCGTGCCCATGTATATCCATCCGCAGATTCCGCAGAGGGCTGTGCGCGACACGCTCTACGGCGGTTTCAGCGACATGACTGACACGGCCTTTTCTACATTTGGCCTCGGCTGGCATTACGAAGCGGGTATTCAATTTGTGCGCATGATTCTGGCAGGCGTCTTCGATAAACATCCACAGTTACAGATGATCCTTGGCCACTGGGGCGAAGTCGTCCTCTTCTACACGGAACGCCTGAAGAACCTGAGTCACGTCCAAACGCTGCAACGCCCTGTATTAAACGTGATGCGCGAGAACCTCTACGTAACGCCCAGTGGCATGTGGAACGAGCTGTACTTCCGCCACGCCGTCGATGTCGTTGGCATCGACCGCGTGCTGTTCTCTGCAGACTATCCCTACCAGTACCGCCCCGGCGGAGCTCCAAAGCAGTTCCTCGAACAGCTCTCCATCAGTGCGGAAGACAAAGAGAAGATTGCGCACGCTAACTGGGAACGGCTGACGCAGTCATCTGTTCGTTAACAAAACTTACTGTCGGTCGTCTTCCAGATACTTCGGTAGCGGCAATCCACTGCGATCGCCACCAGGTGTCTGTGGCATAGGCCATGGCTGCGCTCCTACACGCTTGGCCCACGTCCGATACGCATCGGCCATGCGATGTACCTGCGCAGGATTTGCTTCTGCAAGGTTGTGCAGCTCTGTGCGGTCGGCATCCATGTCGTACAGCTCCCACGTGTCCGGGAACGCAGCAACGAGTTTCCATTTGCCGTCGCGCACAGCGCAGTTGCCTTCATGCTCCCAGAACAACATGCCGCGATCCGCAAGCGATCCGCCGCGCAGCACCGGCATCAGGTTCTTGCCTTCCAACGGAGCAGGCACAGTTCCAGCCTTGCTCTTCGCTGGCATCACGGCTCCCGCAGCAGCAAGGCATGTTGGCATTACATCAATCTCATGCCCTACCTGATGCGTAATGTGCCCTTGTGCCTTGAAGCCTTCGGGCCAATGCGCCAGGAACGGCGTGGAGATGCCGCCCTCATGTGCGAAGTGTTTGTACAAACGAAATGGCGTGTTCGACACATTGCCCCAAGGGCCGCCATAACTTTGAATGGTGTTTGCAGGGCCGGGCATCACGTTCGGATCGTTGCCGAACTGTAGCTCGCTGCCATCCGGTGCGGCATCAGGAACCCATATGGCGCGTTTTGATCCCGCAGGCATCGTCTGAATGTTGAACTCTTCATAGTTGCCGCCGTTATCGGCCATGAAAAAGATCAGCGTGTTTTCAAGCTGATGTGTTGCTTCCAGATGCGCAATAACCTTGCCCACATTGCGATCCAGAATCTCCACCTGCGCGGCATACACGGCCATGCGCTCGGCTTCCCACTTCTTGTACGAAGCACGCTCCCATGCAGGCACACGCGGATCGCGCGGCGTCATCTGCCACTCTGCCTTCAGCAGACCAGAAGCAAGTTGCTTCGCATGACGATGCTCGCGCATCGTGTCCCAACCTGCGAGATAGCGCTCGCGATACTTCGCCGTCACTTCTTCCGGCGCATGCAGCGGCCAGTGCGGCGCGTTGAATGCGCAATACAGAAAGAACGGCTGGTCGTTGGGCACGTCGCCCATCATCTTCACCGCCTCATCGCCAATCGCATCGGTGAAGTAGAAGTCTTTGTCAAAGTGGTTGATGGGTTCATTGTCGCGCGTGAGGCAATTCGGTGTGTAATAACTGCCCGCACCGGTAATCATGCTGTAGCCGTGATCGAAGCCGCGCTGCAAAGGCCAGTTATGCCTGTCAGGATTACCGCCTGTCTTCTGCTGCGATGACAGATGCCACTTGCCGGAATGCAGCGTTGCATAACCCGCGGGCTTCAGAGCCTCTGCAATGGTCACGCAGTTTTCGTTCAGGTCACCATCGTATGCGGGAAAAGGATAGCGGGCATGATCGTCCACCATCATGCCCATGTGCGCCTGGTGCGAATACATTCCGGTAAGCAACGACGCACGCGATGGGCAGCAGCGCGGCGAGTTGTAAAACGAACTGAACTGCACACCACTCTTTGCCAACCGATTGAGATGCGGCGTATCAATCTCGCTGCCGTAGCAACCGATGTCGGAATACCCCATGTCGTCCGCGAGGAAGATGATGATGTTCGGTTTGCGCGCCGCGGGTAGCGCAGGAATTGTCTTCGCGGAAGCGGTCGCCGCGCATGCGGCGAGGGTGGATGTTCGCAGAAACTCGCGGCGGTTCAGCATAAGTGTTCCGAGTGTAATTCTGAAACTGCAAGCAGGTGTTTCCATGCGCGATAATGTCGCCATGTCGCAAGCACCACACCTCATCGTGCAGAACTTCCTTTCCGCGGAAGACCACAGCAGCCTGCTGCGCTGGACACTGGAAAGCCAAAGCGCGTTTGTGCCGGCGCGTGTCCATTCCGGCGTGGATGACAAGCTGCGGCGCGCGCTGGTGATGCAGGACGTTGGCCCCTTCAAGATGCCGCTCGCCAAAGCCGCAAGCAGCCAATACCGTGGCTGGCTAACGCAGATGGGCCTGCCACCATTCGACGTCTCCGGCATCGAACTGGAACTGGCCGCGCACAACGACGGCGCACACTTCACGCGACACACCGACACGCAGACCGCCATGGGGCAGGGTTCGCATCGAGCGTTGAGCGCCGTGTACTACTTCCATCGTGAACCCAAGAGTTTCACAGGCGGCCAACTGCGCCTGTTCTCCGCAAATGACGAAACCTACACGGACATTGAACCTGCGCAAAACACGCTGGCCATCTTCCCGTCGTTCGTACCGCATCAGGTTCTGCCCATCGCGTGCCCATCACAGGAATTCGCCGATTCCCGTTTCGCTATCAACTGCTGGCTACACGTTCGCACACGCGCTGCAACAACATAAACGCATCGACGACCTATAATCCCCGCATGTACACACCACAGGCTGGCATCTTTGCTCTTGGCACTTCTTCGCACGCGTATCTGGAATTTGACCTGCTGGATGCGCAGCACCACGCCGCATTTGCATCGAAGATCGCGGCCATTCGCGAACCACGCACCACTACCGGCGGCGTGAACTTTGTGATCGGTGTCCGCCCGGAGCTATGGCGCACTCTGATGCCCGGCGACATGCCCGCGGACGTCAGCGGTTTCAACAAGGACCTGAACGGCATAGAAAGCTTCACCATGCCAGCAACGCAGCACGATGCTCTGGTATGGCTCTCTGGCAGCGCGTATGACGTTCTGTTCGACATGGCGCGCACCGTGGTCAAGGACTTCGCCGATGTTGCCAAGCTCTCTGACGAAACCACTAGCTGGCCGTATCAACATGATCGCGATCTCACCGGCTTCATCGACGGTTCAGAGAATCCATCGCTGCTGGAAGCACCCGGCTACGCATTGATCCCGGAAGGCCAACCCGGTGCTGCAGGCTCCGTGCTGCTGCTGCAGAAGTGGAAGCACAACACCAGTGCATGGGAAGCCCTGCCAGTGCAGGAGCAGGAACTGACGATGGGCCGCACCAAGGCGGACAGCATCGAACTGGAAGACAAGCCCGAATACTCGCATGTGGCACGCACAGATCAGGACACCTTCGGCAACATCTTCCGCCGCAACATGCCGTACGGCGACGTGCAGGATCACGGCACCATGTTTGTGGGATTCAGCGCCGAACAGCAGCCCCTGCAGAAGATGCTGGAAAGCATGGCCGGCCTGGTCAATGGTACACGCGACGCGCTCACACGTTATACAGCGCCCATCACAGGCTCGTACTACTTTGTGCCCTCCGTAGAGAGCCTTGGGAAGTTAGGTTAAGCACGACCCATCATGAGTTCGATATGCTGATCGCAGTTTTCACAGTGGAGATGTAAGCCCATGGCCATGACACGACGCACCTTCCTCCAGCTTGCCGCTGCCGCCACCGCCGCAGCCGCCACACCCGCAAGCTTTGCATACCCATTGGGCCTGCCCATCGGTTTCCAGAGCTACGTCTTCCGCAAGAGCGTTGCCACGGACTTTGAAGGCACCATGAAGGGCCTTGTTGCAGCAGGCTTCTCCACGGTGGAACTCTGTTCGCCCTACGGCTACAGTGACTTCGCATCGCTGCAGAAGTACAAGCCGCGCGAACTGCACGACCTCCTCAAAGGCTGGGGCCTTGACTGCTTCTCCGCACACTGGGGCGGGAAAGAACTCTTTGAAGAAACAGACAAGAGCATCGCCTACGCAAAAGAGTTTGGCATGACGCAGATGGCCATCGCCGCCCTTGGCCCCTTCCAGCCCAAAGGCATAGAAACTCTTGCCGACGTGCAGCGTTATGTGGATCCCTTCAACGCCTTCGCAGAAAAGGCCCACGCCGCAGGCATCATCCCAATGCTGCATAACGAGGGCTTCGTCTCCGCCACAGTGGAAGGCAAGAAGGTCTACGACGTGATGATTGCCGAACTGCATCCCGCCGTGAAGCTGCAGTTCCAGGTCTCCACCATGCAGCAGGGCTTTGACCCCGTGACGTATTTAACGAAGTATGCCGGTCGCTTCCAGTCCATGCACTGCCAGGACTGGGTGAAGGACGCTTCGACCAAGAGCGGCTTCCGTCAGGTCTCCATTGGCAAAGGCGTCGTGGATTGGAAGGCGGTATTCACCGCAGCCGGCAAGGCAGGCGTCAAAAACTATTTCGTGGAACTTGAAGAAGATCCGTCACTCATGGCGCCCAGCGTTCCATACCTGAAGAAGCTCAAAGTCTAAACAGGCCTCTAAGCTTTGCCTCAAACAAAAAGCGCAGCCTTCGGGCTGCGTTTTTTGTTGCTCTTCTTCATGTCGTCCTTCAAGCCAGTCATGCCTTTGAGTCGTATTTCTTCCATATCTCATAGGCGCCTGGAGCACGATTTACAACGCAACGGAGAACGAAACGTTTCGATGCATCCACTCCGATTCTTGTCCAAAAAATCACAGGTTCATTCGAAATTTCGTGCTTGCTCAATGGTCTGACCAATGCCTAAAATTGGCCGCTTCAAAAAAGTGGTCCTACCTCGCGGTGAAGCAGAGACCACATGTAGAGCACAGAGTTAGCCCTTTCGGAGGAAATTCACGTGACACCCATCCAATTCCCATCGCGTATGCGAAAAGGTCTGGCGCAGAATGCAGTGCGCCTGATGCTGCTGGCAGGCGCAACCGCTCCCATAATGCTCCCAGGCATGATGATGGCGCAGGCAGTGAACGGATCACTGCTGGGCACCGTGCAGGACAAGACCGGCGCAGCTGTCCCAAACGCCAAGGTCACCATCACGGAAAAAGCCACCAACATCACACACGAAGCGACCACTAACGCCAGTGGCAACTACAGCTTCCAGAACCTTTCACAGGGCTCATACTCTGTGAACGTGCAGATGCAGGGTTTCCAGAGCGAAACGCATCCCAGCGTCGACGTACTGGTGAACAACACCACCCGTTCTGACTTCGATCTGAACCCCGGCAACGTTACGGAGACCATCGAAGTCACTGACTCGGCTCCAATGATGCAGTCTGACCGCGCTGACGTTTCGACGAAGATCGAGCAGCAGAGCGTCGAATCACTGCCCATGGGCGTGAACCGCAACTTCCAGTCGTTGCTGAACCTGGTTCCCGGCACCACCCCTGCAACCTTCCAGCACTCGCAGTTCTTCAATGCCGGTTCCACTCTCCAGACCGAAGTTAACGGCCTGCCGCGTATGGGCAATGCCTACAACATTGAAGGCATCGATGATGACATGCGTACGGGCCTGCTCCAGATCCTCATCCCGCCCGCCGACGCAATTGGCTCCGTTGAAGCATCGACCAACAACTTCCAGGTAGAACTCGGTCGCGCCATCGGTGCTGTCACCAACGTCACCTTGAAGTCGGGCACCAATCGTTTCCACGGCTCCGCTTCAGAGTATCTGCAGAACAGCTACTTCAACGCGCGCTCGTACTTCGCTGCGGCGGCGGGCAAGGTCACCTATAACTACTTCGGTGGAAACATCAGCGGTCCCATCATCAAGGACAAACTCTTCTTCTACGGTGATTACTTCCGTACCGCCGACCATGAGCGAACGTCGAACACGCTGACCATTCCATTCCCCAAGTACTACACAGACAACGGCAGCGGCTTCATTGACCTGAGCGACCTGCCCACGCAGGTCTACGATCCCACAACCGGCGATCCAACGACAGGCGCAGGACGTACGGCATTTGCCGGAAACAAAATTCCTATTAGTCGCGTTAACAAGGTGTCTCTGGGACTGCTGCAGAAGCTCCCCCAGCCGAATCAGAATCTGAATACGCTTTCTGCACCCAGCAACAACTACTTCGTTAATTCGCCCTTCTACAAGGACGCCCATACCTACGACGCAAAGATCGACTACCAGATCACGCCGAAGGATCACCTCAGCGGTCGCTTCAGCCAGCAGATTTATTCGCTGTATCAGGCACCATCCTTCTCCAGCTTCCTTGGCGGCCCCGGTAATGGCGGCGGTTTTGCGGGTACGGGCCATCAGAACGCTTTCTCAACCGGTCTGAACTACGATCACGCCTTCTCGTCCACCCTGCTCACCGAAGTTCGTCTGGGTGTGGCCCATTATCGCAACACATCGCAGCCGGCTGATTATGGCTCCAACGACGCTACAACGGCGGGTGCACCAGGCGTTAACGTAGACCAGTTGACCAGCGGCCAGCTTGGCATCAATATCGGTACCTTCTCCTCGGGGCCATTCATTGGTTACTCGCCGTCCATGCCCTGGATTCGCGCTGAAGCCAACATCGACTTCGTGAATAACTGGACGAAGATTGTGGGTAACCACACCTTCCGTTGGGGCGTGGATATACGCCGCGTTCGTGATGGACTGCTTCAGGGCCAGACATACAGCCCCCGTGGTGTTACTACGTTCGGACAGAACCAGACCAGCATTCCCGGTGGCAAAACGGGTGCAGCAAACGATATCGCATCCATGCTGCTGGACGTTCCCAGCGGCGTAGGACGCGATCTGTTTACCTACTTCCCTGATTTCCGTCAGTGGTGGTACTTCGGCTTCGCTGGCGACAAGTGGCAGGTAAATAACAAGCTGACCCTTGATCTTGGCGTTCGTTGGGAGTTCTATCAGCCCGCTACACCAGCAAAGACCGGAGGTTTCTCGCAGTATGACCCAAACACCAACCAGCTTCGCATCGCTGGCGTCGGTGCCAACGCGATGGACCTGGGCTACAAGAAGCAGCTTAACTACTGGGCTCCTCGCACCGGCTTCGCATATCGCGTAAGTGATAACACTGTCGTACGCGGCGGTATCGGTATGGCGTACATGCCGTATGCCGATAACACCTGGCTCTACAACTATCCCGTCCGCGCAAACAACGCATACACTTCCTGCGGCTCTGGCAGCAGTTATCTCGCTGCACAGTACACCTGCTCCGGTAATACCTTTTCGCAGCCGGTAAGCTTCCAGAGCGGTTTCCCGGCTCCTGTACCGGTAGTGGTTCCTGCATCAGGCGTTTATCAGATCGATCCATCCAACAGCCTGCTTAACAACCAGACGTACATCTACATCCCACAGGACTACCACAATCCGTACGTCTACTCGTACAACTTTGCCGTACAGCAGGCCCTGCCTGCCAACTTCTCGCTGTCCATCGCGTATGTTGGCAATCATGGCGTCCGCATTGGCGCGGCGAACAATATCAATCTTCCCGACCGCTTGAACTGCGGCACAGCATGCCAGCCGCTGCAGATCAAGTTCCAGCACTCGGCCGGAGTCACGCAGCAGTTCATCGGATTCTCCAGCAACTACAGCTCGCTACAGACCACGTTGAGCCGCCGCTTTACCAACGGCTTGTCCTCAAACTCGTCCTACACCTGGGGCAAGGGTCTTGGCTATCAGCAAGGCGACGACGGTGCCATCACCTTCTTCCAGGACCTGCGCCGCAACTACGCTCGTAACGACTTCGACCGCACCAACAGCTTCTCGCAGTCGATCACTTACGAGCTGCCGCTGGGCAAGGGTAAGAAGTGGGCCAACACTGGCTTCCTCGCTCAGTCGATCGGCGGCTGGAAGGTCTCGGGTATCGTCCTGCTCTACAGCGGTACACCGTTCAACGTTACGGCGAACGGAGGCACGATCAATACCAGTGGCTGGCAGCAAAATGCCAATCTGGTCGCTCCGTTTAAGAAGCTGAAGGGCATCGGTAACAACGCTTACTGGTTCGATCCCGCATCGTTCGCGCAGCCAAACGGTTGCACGGGCTATGCCACAGCAACTCCCACCACTGTTACCTGCCCGATCATCAATGGTGTGACGGTGGGTAACACGGGACGCAATCCGTTCACAGGTCCTGGCCTGTTCCAGAACAATGCCTCCATCTTTAAGACCTTCGGCCTGCCGATGGAAGGCACCACGCTGGACATTCGTATGGACGTATTCCAGCTCACCAATACACCGCAATTCTCCAACCCCTCGAACTCCATCACCAGCGCCACCTTCGGACGTGTAACCGGTACAACCGGTTCCGGTTCCGGCGTGAACGGCACGGGTGGCGGACGCTCGCTTCAACTGGCTGCGATCTTCAAGTTCTAACTGAAGTCGCACAAAACAAATCGCCTCAGCGGCCATCCTTCGGGATGGCCGCTTTTTATTGGCGCAGAACTATCGGAAAACCACGCGAATGGTGCAGAATCTGTGAACGGAATGCTGGTTTGAAACGTATCAGCATGGTGTAAGGAGAGTTTTTATGCGATCGATCACTCTGGCGCTGCTTTTATCGGGATCGTTCCTGGTCACGGCCTCTGCCCAATCGACCTGGGACAAGAGTTACAACGTGAACGGAAAGCCCATGCTTCAAGTGCAGGTGGACGACGCATCGGTCCAGGTGCGTTCTTGCGGCGGGTGCCGTAACGTGAGCGTTCGCGTGGACTATCGCAACGGCGATCCATCGCAGTGGTCCATTGCCGAACTACAGGGCGGCAACGGCATCCACTTCTCCCTGAAACACAAGGAAATGACGCGTAACTTCTTCGGTGGCTGGCGTGGCCACTCGCCGGAAGTCACCATCGTAACCCCCATGGAGACAGATCTGGATCTGCGCAGCGGCGACGGCGCACTCACTCTTGCCGGTCTACACGGCAGCGTCGCCGCCCATACGGGCGACGGCGCCATCTCTGCTGACGATCTGGTGGGCACATTGCGGCTTACCACTGGCGACGGCAGCATCACCCTCCGCCGCTCTGAGGGCTCGCTCTATGCCACCACCGGCGATGGCAGCATGAATCTGGAGGGTCGCCTGAACCAGTTTGAAGCACGCAGTGGCGACGGCGCGGTAGCGCTTCGCCTGATGCCGGGTTCCACGCTCGGTTCTTCTTCATCTGTAACCACTGGCGACGGCAGCATCTCGATCAACCTGCCGCACGATCTGCGTGCGGAAGTCGATGTCAGCACTGGCGATGGCCGTATCAACTCCTCACTTCCGTTCTTCACAAACACCAACGGCGACCGTGGTCACACGCATGTACGCGGCAACATGAATGGCGGCGGCCCAACGCTGCGCATCCACTCCGGTGACGGCAACATCTCGCTGTCCGCTTCCTAGTCGGTATTTGCGCGTCTAATCTCTCGTGGCGCCGCACTCGCAAAGCATGCTCTTTCCTGAAGCGGCTTCGCCCCAGACGAAGCCGCTTTTTCACGACCTGGGTGAGATACAGGATCGCCTCCTCGCATGGTGGGGTGGCCCTGCGCCCGTGCGTGAAGTGTGGGATCCGCTCACGCAGTTGATTTATTCCATCCAGTCCTCACGCACAAAAGATGCGGAAAGCCACGCATCCTTACGCACACTCCGTGAACGATTCGACGGATGGCCCACCGGCCCTAACTCATGGGACGAGGTCCGCTGGGAACGCCTGCGCGACGCAACCATCCCCGAGATCGAAGACGCCCTGCGCCTTTCTACCTTCCCCGAACGAAAAGCCGTTCAGTTAAAACAAACGCTCGAACGCATTACAGAACGAACAGGCGCACTATCGCTAGCATTCCTTGCGAAATATCGGACCGACAAAATTCGTCGTTGGATTGAAGAACTTCCCGGTGCAGGCTCGAAGGCCAGCGCCGCCGTAGTCAATTTTTCTTCATTGCGACGCAAAGCACTGGCGATTGACGCACACCATCAACGCATCGCCATTCGTCTCGGCGTCGCGAAAACCAGTGCGACGCCACGGGAAGTAGAAACTGCACTCATAGCCATGGCACCACCGCAATGGACCGCCATCACCATGGACGACCATCACACGCTGGTAAAGAAACTCGGCCAAAGTCTCTGCACTTTGCGCGAAGCCCATTGCAAACGCTGTCCTCTGCGCGATGTCTGCATTACCGGCTCGTCCAGTACAGAAGCCACACTCTACTTCCCTGCGAAATCCACGTCCACACTGCGCATTTGATACAAAGGATTCCGCAGGTACGGAGAAGAGATGAGCACAGTGTGGACACGCCGACAGATGTTGCAATACGGAGCAATAACCGCTGCTGGAGCGGCGTTTCATCCGCTTCTGGCGCAGACGTCCAGCAACCGCCCACAGGTGAAGACAAAGCTCGGCACACTCATTGGTGAAGAGACCAACGGCATCCGCCGCTTCCTCGGCATTCCCTTCGCTCAGCCGCCGGTAGGTTCGCTGCGTTTCCGCGCAACTCAACCAGCCAAGCCGTGGAGCGCGTTCGCGACGCCACAAAGTTCGCCGCCAGCGCCATGCAGCCCGGCCACCCCAACCAGAGCGAAGACTGCCTCTACCTCAACATCTATGCCCCCGCGAAGACCGCAGCGCCACTCCCTGTCTTCGTATGGATTCACGGCGGTGGATTCACCGGTGGCAGTCCCGTGGATGTTGATGGCTCCGTCTTCGCCAAAGACGACGTCATCATGGTTACGGTGCCGTATCGCCTGGGCGTCTTCGGCTTCCTCGACTGGTCACCGCTACTCGGCGCCGACTATACAGACAGTGCCAATAACGGCCTGCGCGACCTTGTGATGGCGTTGCGATGGGTGCATGAAAACATCGCGGCCTTCGGCGGCGATCCCGCGCGCGTCACCATCGGCGGTCAATCTGCAGGCGCAAAGCTCACAGCATTCCTCATGGCTGTTGAAGAAGCGCGCCCGTACTTCTCCGCGGCAATCTCTGAGAGCGGTGGCGGTGAACGCATACTCGACACCGCTGGCGCGCATCGCGTCACGGAAGCCTTCGCATCGCAACTGACTGACCGCAGCCACGATGCGATCCTTGCTCTACCGCCACAACAACTCATTGCTTTGCAGCAGCGCATGATTGAAGCTTCGCCAGGCAATTTCCCTCTGCGCGTCCAGGGCGGAGGTCAACTGCTACCGCATCGCGCCATCCCTGCCATCGCCGCGGGTAGTTCGCGCGGCAAGCATCTACTTATTGGCACGTGCCGCGACGAAAACGCCTTCTACCTCGGTGATCACGCCGCGGAACGCATCACGCAAAAACGCTTGGGCAACACTACAGAAACACAGTTCCAGTCAGTGCTATCGCACTACGCAACGGTCTATCCGCAAATGTCCGCTGCAGACCGCAACATCCGCGCGCTTACCGCCGAAGAGTATTGGGTGCCAAGCATCCGCGTGGCAGAAGCGCATAAGAAGGGCGGCGGTGGCGCCACGTATTTCTATCGCCTCGACGAGACAGCGGCTACTGGCCCACACAAGGACACAAGCTATCACGCATACGACCTCGGCTACGTCTTCGAACATCTCGCCACTGGCGAACCCTCCGCTGCACAAACCCTATCAAAAGAAATGCACACAGCATGGGTCAGCTTCATCAAAGGCAATGCACCTGCGGCAAACGGCCTGCCAACATGGCCACAATGGGATGCAAAGCAACGTGCCACCATGCTGTTCAACGCAACAAGCCAGGTGCAGCAACAACCTGCAGAAGCAGAACTGCGTCTGTGGGACGGATTCTCCTTCTCCTGAAGATCACAAGCCTGCTCTAACAAAACAAGGCATAGTCAAAATTTTGCATTTTTAAGCTAGTTAATCGTTTGACTAATGCGGTATGCTTCCGCTGCCAGAAAACAGGTGCCTTCGCCTGCACGCAAACATGCGGCTCCTGTCCGGGCACACAAGGGAGATGCTGTTCATGACGTACCTGCCGCGTTCCGTTACTCGCCGTTCCCTCCTTGCTTCGCTTGCCGCTACCACCGGCTATGCAGTAGCGCAGAAAGTGATTCCCGGAATCCCTAACGTCGGCATTCGGGCGGACAACAACGCCGCACGTACCGAATGCGGCGTGGGCGCGTTAATGCCGTGGGCTGACGGTCTCTATGCCGTCACCTACAACTCCTCTGGCAAACGAACCGGCACAGGCCTCGGCCTCTATCGCCTTGAAGATGACCTGAAGATCGAAGCGCTCGACATGCCCAACGGCGTGTACGCAAATCGTTTCATCCATCACGCCAGCAATCAGTGCATCATCGGCCCGTACATCATCGACTCCACAGGCAAGTGGCGCCGCATTGAAGGCCTCGTCGAACATCGCCTCACCTCCACCATGCCGCACCTTACTGATCCGAAGAACCGCGTCTACTTCATGACGATGGAAGGCCTCGTCTTTGAGATGGATGTGAACGACCTGAAGCCGCGCCTGCTGACCGATCTGACAAAGGACATGAACATCAAGGCGCAGCCACACTTCAAAGGTGGCTACACTGCACAGGGTCGCGTCGTCGTCTCTAACAACGGCTTCTTTGCCTACGGAGAAACGCAGGCAGGCCTCTTCGAGTGGGACGGCAAAGGCCCGTGGAAGCGCATCAGCGACAAGCCGCACATGGACGTAGCCGCGCGCGAAAACATGGGCAACGTCATGTTCGCCAGCGGATGGGATGAGAAGTCCGTTCTCTTCCGCGCGCTGGTCAAAGGCGAGTGGCAAGTCTATCGCCTACCCAAGCCCTCACACGCATTCGAACAAGGCTGGCAGACCGAATGGATGCGCATTCGCGAAGTGGAAACCGAACATTACATGATGGACATTCAGGGCATGTTCTACGAGCTGCAGCCTATCGCATTTGAAGATCGCATATGGGGTGTGAAGCCCGTCTGCCAACACCTGCGCATCATCCCTGACTACTGCAGCTTCCGCGGCATGCTCGCACTCGGCGGCAACGAAACCACGCCGAACAACGACAACAACGCAGTCGTAGGACAGCCGCAAAGCGGCATCTGGTTCGGCAAAACAGACGATCTATGGAGCTGGGGCAAGCCGCAAGGATGGGGCGGCCCATGGCGTAAAGACATGGTCAAAGCTGGCGAACCATCGGATCCGTTTCTGTTCACTAACTTCGAGCACAAGATGCTTCATCTCATTAGCGACAAGGCAGGCACCGTTGAAATCCAGATTGATTTCTTAGGCGACGGCACATGGGTGAAGTACGAAACAGTGAAGCTGGCCGCAGGCGAATACCATCCGGTCATCTTCCCCGAAGGCTTCAGCGCACAGTGGGCGCGCCTCATTCCCGGCGTCTCCGCAAAGATGACCGCGGAGTTCATGTTCACTTAGAAACCTGCGCCAGCATTAGAACAAACAAGAAACGCAGCGACCAAGCGCTGCGTTTCTTGTTGTCGAACTAAAGTCAGGCCGCTACTTCACGCGGTCGCGAATCTCGGTACGCACCAAGTACAAAAAAAACACCATCGAAAATGCGGCAGGCAACAGATAGCCCGGCTGATGTGTTTGATAAAACAGCGTTGCATTTCCCAGCGAATAGAAGAAGCAACCGCCCAGCAACAACGCCCATCCCCAACGCTTCAACCGCAGAAAACCGAATACGCCAATCAGGATCATCGTTGCCACAGTAAGGATCGCGTACAGTGCGCTCGTGCGGAATTGATCACGATGCGCGATCACGTTGATCGCATTCGCCATCGAAACAAACAGCATGAAGATCGCGATCATCGCCATACCCGGCAACATGCGCGGGCCCTTGGAGCCTTCAATATCAGGCCGTACCGAACCCGGCGGCAGCTTGATGCGTTTGATTTCCTTCTCGCTCATCTTCTTCTTTCAGGTTACAGCGTCTTCAGGTACGCCAGTATCGACGCAATGTCATCCTGCGAAACCTGTCCACCCAGCGGCGGCATCATGCCGCGTCCATGCTGAATCGTCCACGTAATGCGCTCGTCGTTCGCAGGCGCGCCACTCTGCAGATATTCCTTCTTGTACACACTCAACAACGAGGGCCCATGCAGCGATCCTGTATCGCGATCGTAATGACACTGCGCACAGTTCTGCTGAAACAACACATAACCCGCGTGTTCCTGTGGCGTCAGTTGATCAAGCGGCTTTGGCGGCGGCACAGTCTTGCAGCCCATCAACGCGGTGCATACTACTGACATCAGCAGCAGTCGCTTCACACTGCACGCTCCCGCATCTGCTTATACGCCTTGTGAATGAACGACCCCATGTACCAGCCGTCAATGTACTTGTATGGAGTTTCGCCCGTCGTGTAATGCCCACATGGCAACACGCGACTTACAAAGTTCACGCCCCGCTTGCGGAAGTTGCTGAGTACATCCAGAGAGAACTCGCGCAGGAACGTAAGGTCCCATGGCGCATAGATCACCAGCGTCTGCCGCGTCTTCTCCGCAGCAAAGCGATCCATCACACTCATCGGGCTGATCGACGTGAAGATGGCGCGCACCTGTTCCTGTGTCAGCCCCTCGCGTTCAAACGCCGCACGAATATGCCGCGTGCTCTGCCCCGTCCAAACCACATCGCCAAACCATGTCGACGCATGATTGAACGCGCACACCTGGATGCGCGGATCAAACGCCGCAGCCATGAAGCTGTAGCAAGAGCCTAGTGAAGTTCCCAGCACACCGAACTGCTCGTAACCCTGCGTCTGCAGCCAATCCACACACGCGCGAATGTCGACAACAGCCTGACGGCATGCGGCAATCGTGCGACCGATATTGCTGCTCACCGCATAGTCACTGCGTTCCAGCTCCGCAGGCCGACGAATGTCGTGATACGGCTTCGACAACCGCAACCCCGCAATGCCAAACTTGTTGAAGATGGCACACAGCGCGTTATGACTGAACGCATCCGCGTTCCACTGCGGCATCACCACAATGGCCTGCTTCTTCCGCTTCGGATCTTTGTGTGCAGGTTCGGGATACCAACGCGCATTCACCGCATCGTTCTCGGGATACTTCGAATGCACCGGCGACGTGAACCGCAGAAATTCCGCTTTATCCAGCTTGCCGCTTGCAGCATCATCCTTCAACTGTTGGTCTTGCGCCAGCGTCTCTGGACGCACATTCGTCGGGAACAGCTCTGGATGCCGATGCTCCAACCGAAAATCCGTCGGCAGCGCATAGCCGTAGAACTCCGCGTTGCGGGCAACAATCTCTTCATTCACACGCATCATGCGTTCCAACGCATTCTGCGTGGTCAACTGACCGGCCATGTCCAGTCGATGCGACTCCGCGGCCAGCTCGCTGAAATCTGCAAGCCAGTCAAAACCCCACTCCAGCGGCCGAACCACGCGATTCGTATCGCGTGTCGTAAGCGCCGTCTCCCAGCGGATCATCCAGTCCGCATACCACTTTCCAAGCATCCCTTTCAGGATATCTGACCGTGCCAGGCCACGGCATTTCTCGCGTCATGTTCCATTGAATGAACCCGATGCAGATTTTTCATACATATCAGGCAACTCGCTGAATCCACTTAAATAACAGCGATTTCGCATCACCCGCAGGCATCGAAAGAAAATCCATGTCGCATCCCAGACATAGCGCGATGATGCAGAGCCGGAATGCTTATGGCTCCCGCGCGTGGAGGAACCACCGATGATTTCCCTTAGAGGTTTTGTACAGCCTGTGGCTGCACTTTCCCTGGTCGCCTGTTTGGCCACCGGATGCTCACGTCAGCAAAGCGCAATTGATGCAGCGAAGAAAGATGTCGTCGCCACCGGCCAGCCGCAGGAAGTGGTCTATTCAGATCCGGACGGCAGCACCACTCTCACCATGGTCTCTCCGCCGGCTCCCGGCAGCACCATCCCCACCACGGTCCAGTCCACAGCTCCAGTTGGCACCGCACCCGCACAGGGCTTACCGGATTGGAGCCAGGGTGTACACCCGCCGCCACGCCACGCCGCTCGCTTCAAAGCACCGGGTGTAATGGCGGAAGGCACCGTCACGCAGACGGCAACCAATCCTCCCGCGAACGCCCCGGCATATAGTGCTGCAGCTCCCGCGGCTCCAGTGACAACTGCGACCACGACACCCGCACCGCAGTTTGTTCCAGCAGACATTACGATCCCAGCCGGAACCGCACTGGCCATCCGCATCAATCAGCGCATTGACGTGAAGCACGCACACATCGGAGACCGCTTTACCGGCGACCTATCGGAAAGCGTCACACGTGACGGCAAGGTGATTCTGCCGCGCGGTACCGACGTACGTGGCGTCGTGGACGCAGCACACCGCCGCGGCCACTTCAAAGGCCGCTCCGTCCTTGAATTGCGACTGACTTCGATCATGCACGACGGTAAGTCCTACCCCGTGCAGACCGCGGATTTCGTCGCCAGCAAGAAGGGTAAGGGCAAGCGTACCGCGGGCTGGATCGGCGGCACCGCAGGCGCAGGCATGCTCATTGGCGGCATTGCCAGTGGAGGCGTCGGCCTCCTCGCAGGCGGACTCGCTGGTGGCGGCCTTGGAACGGTTATCGCAGGCACCACGGGTAATCGCGACATCGTCATTCCCGCGGAATCCCTCGTCCGCTTCCGCCTGGAAGACGACCTGACGGTCAGCTCCACGCCGGAGACGGCAACGGTGGCCGACAACCGCCCCGTAACAAACTAAAAACAACTCCCTCCCCCAGAACTGATTTCCCTCAAAAGGGTCCTCAACGCGAGGCCCCTTATTTTGTTCCAGGCATTACATCTCGCGGTCGTAGAACGCCGGTGGTTCAATCCCCAGCGAACGCAGATACACATACCCCTGTCCGCGATGATGCACCTCGTTCTCCAGCACGTAAAACAGCAACTGAAAGCCCTTCATCTCCCACTGGCCAAAGGCCTTCATCGTTTCGCTGAAGCGCCCCACGGGGATTAAAGGAAACTCCGCATTCAGTTGCGCTGTCTGCGTGTCCCACTCAGCCAGCAACCCCTGCTTGGTAGTGGGCTTCGCATGCTCGAACTGCTCCCACTTCAGCGTCGTCATGCCACGCACCGTGGGCAAAGCCATTCCAAGAAACTCGTTGCCCATCTCTCCAAACGTACGCATGCCGCCAAGGCTGTAGGTGAACAGCTTGTCCTCAGGAAATGCCTCAAACATCTTTCGTGTAAGCCCGCGATGCCCTTGCCAGTGCGTCAGAAACTCTTCGGGTGTCACTACGGTGGTCAATTCGCTTGTCATGATGCTCCTCCCGCCCTTTCATGGGCACGAACACCAACATATTCGCCATTCCCGACAGTCCCTGTCGTAAATTAAGAGCACACTTTCCCTATGCAAGACCCCGTCATGCGCGTGCTCACGGTGCTTGAAATTCTTCAGGCACGCGATAGCGTCTCGGGCGCGGAGCTTGCGCGGCGCCTTGAGGTAGACCTGCGCACGGTGCAGCGCTACATCGTCCGCCTGAAAGACCTCAGCATACCCATCGACTCAACACCAGGAGTCGGCGGCGCCTACCGCCTACGCCCAGGCTTCCGCTTGCCTCCACTGCTGCTTACCAACGAAGAAGCATTCGCGCTGTCGCTGGGCCTGCGCGCACTCCGCCAGATTGGCCTTGAAGCCTTTGCTCCCGCCACGGAAGGCGCACTCGCCAAGCTGGAACGAGTGCTTCCCCACGCCCTGCGCGAAAGCGTACGCGTCGTCGAAGACACCGTCGCACTCGAGCCAAGTATGTGGACGGTTCCAACTTCCGTCTCCTGCCTCATCGCGGCAGCCACCGCCATCCGCGCAGGCAAGCGCATCCACTTCCGCTACGAATCACATGCCAAGGAAGAGTCCAACCGCGAAATAGAACCCTACGCGGTTCTCCATGTCGACGATCGCTGGTACCTCATCGGACATTGCCTCACACGCAAAGCCATGCGAACCTTCCGGCTGGACCGTGTCACGGATCTACGTACCGTTAACCAAACCTTCGTACGCCCACAAGACTTCGACGCACGAGCCTACATGGCTCAAAACATGCCCTTCGTTCAGTCGCGTTATCAGGTCGACGTGTGGGTCGAGATGTCCGCCGAAGAAGCGCGACAACACTTTGCACTATGGCGCGTCAGCCTGGAACCAAAAGACAACGGCGTGCGCATGCGATGCGGCCGCGACACCCTGGACATGTTCGCCGCCATGCTACTCACACTCAACCGGCGCATCGTAGTCCACAGCCCGGACGAACTACGCGACACCTTTCGACAACTCGCCCAGCGCGGACAAGCGGCCGCTCAAAACAACACGTAAGAGAAAGCTCAAACGGTAGAAAGCCATCATCCTGCGCGAAACGACGTGAAGCCTGAGGGACCTGCATTCCTCTCGCATCACAACGATTTACAGGTTTCCATAAACCCGTCCACGCGAATGCGCAACACACTACACCAGTCGCTCACTTTCTATAGACCACTATTTCCCACAAGCCGACATGTCGAGACCGATCGATGGCGCTGCTGTATGTTTTTGCGGACTTCACGAATTTACTAGAGGATTATTAGAAGCAGCGACATCACTTACCGGGGAAGCAGCATGACTGGTTCGATTTCAGTCCGGGAGCGGGGGCAGATTATTCCGATTGTCCCGCATGTTGTGCGGAGACACGCGGAGCTTGCCGCGCGCGGCGTGCATGTGGAGCAACACATGCATGAGCCGACCGAGTTCGCTGAGAGAGAACTGCTACAGCACAACCTCTTTCTCTACACGGGGCCGTCAGCGAGGGCGGAGATCAAGAGTCCTGAGTTTACCGGGGTGCGCTGGATCCATCCGGGATCGATCTGGATTATGCCTGAAGGAAGCCGGCATAGCGTGCGGTTCGAGAGCTGTATGGAAGGCGTTGCGCTGGCTTTCGATCCGCCGACGTTCGATCTTCTTGTGCAGTCTGCTGGCGGGCGAACCTCCCTGCCGATTCTGCATGCGTTGACGCCGTGTACACCGAAGATCTATCACCTGATGCGTGCGCTGATGCATGAGAGCTTCGATGCGAGTCCGGACAATGGGATAGGGCTGGAGTGTATTGCGACGGCTGTTGCTCTTTCGATCAGTAGAAATGCGGGTGCTCTCGCCCCACTCAGAACACGGACCACACCACGACTCGCGCCGAAACAGATTCGTGCGGTGCAGGCCTATGTGGAGACACATCTGCACCAGCAGATTTCATTGGCTGATCTGGCGGCAACTGCGGGACTGAGCTCGTTTCATTTTCTCCGCAGCTTCAAGGGCAGCCTAGGGTCGACCCCGGCAAAGTACGTGATGGATCGCCGTATGGAGAGAGCGCGTTATCTGCTAAAGGTCGGCAAGCTCACGGTGTCGGATGTGGGGATAGAGGTAGGTTTTGAGGATGTGAGTCACTTCTCAAGAGCGTTTCGCCGTGCGATGGGTGTTACGCCAACGGCCTTTAGAAGTGCCACGCAACAATAAGCAAGAAACGGTAAAGGGCAGCAAGATTCGGTAATGGTCTGCGCGAGCCTTGCGCACACACTCAACATGAGTGGTCAGAGTTTATAACCCCAAGGAGGAAACACTCATGTCCGAAACTTCCCATTCCAAGAACATCGTCCTGGTCCATGGTGCATTTGCTGATGGATCGAGCTGGTCGAAAGTCATTCCGCTGTTGCTCGCCAAAGGGTACAAGGTAACGGCTGTCTCCAATCCGCTGACGACCTTTCAGGAGGACGTTGCGGCTACAAAGCGCGCGATCGCCGCGCAGGATGGACCGGTGACCCTGGTCGGCCACTCGTATGGTGGAGTCATCATCACGGAGGCTGGCAACGATCCGAAGGTGACAGCGCTGGTATACGTCGCAGCCTTTGCTCCCGATGCCGGGCAGTCCATTGTGGAGATCAGCAAGCCCTTCCCGCCGCCGCCGGGACCGCAGACGGCCGTGCCGGTTGGGGATGGTTTCATTCTGCTATCGCCGGAGGGCATTGCAACTGACTTTGCGCAGGACTTGGACGAGGAAGAGAAGGCGCTAATGATAGCGACACAGCCGCAGACCTCTGGCTCGATCTTTGGAGCCCAGCCCACGCAGGCCGCGTGGCGCAGCAAGCCATCGTGGTACATCGTTGCGAGCAATGATCGCATGATTGCGCCAGAACATGAGGCAAGCATGGCCAAACAGCTCGATGCAACAACGACGACGTTGCCGTCTAGCCACGTCGTGATGCTGTCTCATCCGAAAGAGGTGGCGAAGGTGATCGAGGATGCCGCGACCGGTGCCAGATAGATGATCCTAGCGTTGCTGGCGCTGTGCGCCAGCACGCTAGGAATACGACATCTCAACTTGAGCAGACAAGCACACAACTTGCGTGCGCAACGCTTATCCCTGAAGCGTGACAAAAATCTCTGATCGAATCTTCCAACCACTTGCTGTTCGCCGCCACATCGCAGCATAGCTACCGGTGTACGCGACGGCACCAGAAGACAGCGTTGCAACCCAACTGCCATGCTCGGCAGCCAAAGCCTGATCGTCTGCAACATGGATGACCTCAGGCGTGCGCACATAGGTCATACTCTCCTTCGGACGATCGAAGCCTATTTTGAACAGCCGCAGATACTCGGCACGCGATGCGACAAACGTTCCATCGCCAATGACGCCCACATAGTCCTCGCCCAGCGAAGCCCCAACGCCAACCAGATTCCGCCGCGCAATTGCGCGATTGGAATTCTCGCGAGCGCGACGAATCTCCGCCTCATCCGGCTCTTTGTTCAAACCTGTCTCGTTCATGTTGTCCTGATCCATGGGAAAGCAAATAACACCGTATCGCAAATCGCGATACGCATCCATAACAAGCGTGAAACAACACGCTACAGAATCACTTCATCTTGATCCCGGACGGAACAAAGCTCTCGCTTTTCAAATATGCACCCAGGCGAATTGGGATGGCATGCTCAACCGTAATCGTCCGTTCCATTGTTTCTCCCGGCTTCAGAGAAAACGGAATTTCTGTCTGCGACACAATCCTGCCGTCCACTCCCGGCTCAATCCACACCTGAAACACTCCGCTCTGCGCACTGCGACCCTGGTTTTCGATAGTTAGTTTTGCTTCCGTTGCATTCACTGCTATCAGCCGACGCGCAATCACCGGCGTATCGATATCTAGGCCCATCCCCTTCACCCAATCCGGATTCCACACCGCATTCTCTGGATGAATCTGGTTCCCGGCCGAGTCCATGTTCTTCTCCTCGGTCAGCTTGTCGTAGTAAGCGACCCACACCCTGCACCAACACTCGTTGTCGTGAATGACATTGCCTATGGGCAGCCCCGGCGTCTGGTTCAGAAATCCAACCAGTTGCGGATAACGGCTACGCCACGGTTCTTCCTTGTATGGCATTGCCTTCAGGCGATTCAGCAATGCCGGATTGGTGCCGTCAAAGTAAGCCTTCTGCCACCCCATGCCGCGCGCGTCAAAGTGGATTCCCATGTCGTCATCCACAAACTTGTTCTTCTCAAAAACGTTGTCGTTGCCGCCACCAATCTTCGCACCGCGAGCAGCTCCGCGAATGACATTGCCAATTACATACGACCCGCTGGATTCGTCGTCCAGATAAACGGCATTGATATCTCCCAGCCCCAGGTTATGAAAGTAATTACCGCGCACCGAGTTGCCACGCTCCGTCGTATCCGCGCCAATGTAGTAGGCACTCGCATCAGCCGTCTCCATCGCCACGGTATGAATATCGTTTCCTTCAATCAAATGCTCATTGCCGTGTACCCATATAGCGAAATGCGGAGCATGATCGATCGTGTTGCCCACAACGCGATTCCCAACACCTGACACGTTAATCCCCGGCGTATACGTACGCGACCAGCGAGCATAGTCGTGAATATGATTGCGCGCCGCAACATGCCTAGCAGCAGTTAGCGTCTTGCGATCACCGCCATCCAGAACGATGCCTCCATCGCCTGTGTCGCGGATCTCCGAGTCTTCTACGATGTCCGCATCCCCACCACGAATCACCACGCCTGCATTGCCAGTGTTAGCTATGCTGCAATGCACAACGTGAACATGACTGCCATCACGAATGACAATGCCATCAGCGCGTGTCATCGCAAAATCAAGGTCACGGAACTCCACATATGACGCGCCTTCGACGCTCACCAACGGCTTATCAAGAAGCGAAACCTCTGCGAGTCCAGCCGCAATCGGAGACGGTGGCCAGAAGTACAACACACCTGCTGCACGATCCAGATACCACTCACCCGGTTCGTCCAGCTCCTCCAACACATTAACAACCTGCCAGCGCTGCCCAGCCCTGTAGTTGTAGTTCGGATTCGGCGCTGCGGTATCGATGAGATTATGCGCTGTGTCGATATGCGTGATGTGCTCATAATGATCGGCCCAGTCGTAATACCAGTAGCCGTGCACCCACGCATCAGGAGCCTTCACCCACCGCGCTGCACGTTCACCTTCATACGCAAACTGATTCTGCGCTTTGTCTTTCGTAGCAGCGTCCGTATATGCCCAGCCAACGTTTGGCCAACGTGCCAACGTCATAGGCCTGTTATGAAAGAACAATTCCAACGCAGCAATATTCGGCCTTCCCATGCCACGCGAAAGAATCTCTCCATAGTTGCTAATTCCCTGCGCGCGTAAATCAGCACGCAGAATCTCTCCACGCCACTTCTTAAAATTCCTTACCGGCGCGCCGCCAACAATGCGCACCTTCTCTCCCGACACTGCGCGATAGGCCACTGGCGCCGCAGCGGTTCCACTATCCGCAGAAGTGAGCGTGAAAGCCGTCGTTCGACGATAGTCACCACCGCGCAACCAGATGGTGATAGGCACATCATGCTTCGCTGCACGCGCTGCATCCCGTGCGCGTTCCAGTGACGCAAAAGGCCGAGCCCTGGTTCCAGGATTCGTGTCCGCGCCTTTCGGCGAAACATAAAACTCTTCGCTGTGCATTTGTGTCGCACAACAAAGCAGTAGAAAAATGAGAACCACAAAAGACCACGCAGATTTCAAAATCAAGCCACATCCCGTCTCTTACGTTAGCTTCCAGTAGGTCACGTACCGCTCATGCGCAATCTTGTAATACGGAACCAGCGTAACGCTGGGTGCAGAGCCACTTGCCGGGATGGTAAAGGTGAGCGGTGATCCAGTCGGCCTTGCTTGTTGGATTAGTGTCGAGGGCTCTCTTGTCAGGGTCGGCGCGGTGAAGGGCGTGTTGAGAACCTTGCCGTAGAGACGCTCGTTCGCATTGATATCGCCACGAAGTGGTATGCCTTCGCTTCCAAGTGCGCCCGCGAGCACAATAGGCCCATAAACAAATGCAATGATGCGCTCGCTGCCGGGCAAAGGCACAGTTCGCAATTCCATAGGCATATCGAACTCGATCACATCACCGTTGTTCCACACGCGTTTCAATTCGATGTAGGAACTTGCTTGCTTCGACTCAACAACCGGCTTGCCATTGATTTTGACCTTCGCGATGCGGCACCAATGAGGATGCCGCAGGTACACGGTCGTCTCTATCGGTTGATCGCACTTCCATTCCAGCCTGATTGCACCAGCTTCAGGAAATTGCGTCGTCTGTGTCAGTGACACTCCGGGCTGCAACCGAACCACCGACGGTATGAAGAGATTCACGTAGATGGAATCTGCTCCTCTGAAATAGATCGAGTCGTTGTACTTCGCATGGTTCTCCATGCCGGTGCCGGTGCAGCACCAGAACGAATCGACCGGAGTGCAGTAGAGCTTCATGTATCCCGGACGATTTCCCTGAAAGTAGGTCACCATACCGGTGTCAGGGTCCTGCGAGGCAAGGATGTCGTTGTACAGCGCACGCTCGTAGAAGTCCGCATAGGCCGCAGACGGATTCAGTTCGAAGAGCATTCTTGTCAGCTTGAGCATGTTGTAGTCGCAACACGTCTCTGAAGTTTTCGCAGAGAACACGTGTTCGCTGAAATCCGCGACTGGAAAGAAGTGCTCTTCATCACCGTGATTACCATTTACGAAGGAACGCGTGGTCGCAACCGTCTTCCAAAAGAAGGCTGACGCTGCAAGGTAGTTCTTCTGACCAGTGACTTGGTAAAGCCGATTGAAGCCGATGACCTTTGGGATTTGCGTGTTGGCGTGAAGGCCATCCAGATGATCGCGTGACTTGGAGAGTGGATCAAGAATAGCTTGATGACAGAAGCGCTTTGCGAGTGCGAGATAACGCGCATCACCAGTCATCTCATAGGCGTCCGCAAGCACTTCATTCATGCCGCCATGCTCTACGTCCAACATTTTCTGGAACTGCTCATCCGTGAGCGGAGCCGTTGCTGCAACTGCCCAATCGCAGAACTGGACCAATACATCCAACGCAACAGGGTTGTCGGTATACACACTTGCATCGCGCAACCCGGCATATACCTTGTGCAGCGTGTACCACGGTACACCGGTGTACCTCTTACCACTGAGGACGGTGTCCATGAGGACATTGCCCTCGGGGAAAGCAGTGACAAGACCTGTCTTACCTGCAACCTGACAATCGTGAAGTTCAGCAACGATGTAATCCGCGCGTTGCTTGAAAAGCTCATCACGAGTTGCGCCGTACATCAGTGAGCACGCCGATAAATAGTGGCCAAGGGTATGGCCCTGGCAATGAATGTCAGTCCACGTAGGCGCAGATTCCCAGCCACCGTAGATTTCTGCTTTCGGTTGCAGACCCGCGTTAACACGAAATGAGTGAAGCATCCGGTCGGGTTCCAGGGCTAATAAGTAGCCCTGACTTTTGAGACGAGCTTTGAGAAAAGGACTATCCAGCAGATCGACATCGCCAAGAGCGAATGGAGTAACTGTCCGCGTAACTGGCGACGGTGGTAGCTCTGGCGGCTGTATAGATGAAAAGGTCTGCGACGTAGCAAAAACCTTTGGGCTTGCTGCAGTAAGCCCAAAGGTTCCCATGCCTTTGAGCAGCCCACGACGAGAGAGACCGATTTGATTGCTTGGCATCGTCAAAGAAAACGTCTCGACCGAATCAATATACGCCGTGGCCCGATGCAAGAAAAAGAGAAGCGCTACACAGGCTTATCCGGCTGCGACTGGTAGATCTCCTCCACCCGTTCCACTGTGTCAATATCGGAAGGAGATTTATCCCGGCGAATCTGCACGATGCGCGGAAACCGCAGAGCAAAACCCGACGCATGGCGATCGCTGCGCATGATGTTGTTGAACGCAATTTCAAGCACCACTAACGGCTCAACGGTGCGGAAGTGACCGTAATCCTCCAGCGTGTGCGCTTTACTCCACTCGGTGAGTTCCACGATCTCCGCATCCGTCAGACCACCATAGGCTTTGCCCACGTTCTGCAGCGATCCATCACTGGCACGCACTGCAAACGTGTAATCCGACAGCACCTGCGAGCGACGTCCGTGACCATACTCTGCACCGGTGATAACGACATCCAACGTATCCAGATGCCGCTTCAGCTTCATCCATGAAAGTCCGCGACGACCTGGCTGATAGAGCGAGCCAGCCGATTTGATCATCACGCCTTCGTTGCCGCGATCACGCGCAGCAACATACGCACGATCCAGATCAGCCGCGGAGTGTGCCTCCACCACCTGCGACACACGCAACCGCTGCTCCCCATGCGAAGACGCAGCAGAGTCTTCAACAAACAGCCCACCCGAAGGTAAAGGCGGCTCCGCCTCCAATGGTGAAAGCGTCACAGTTTGCATCCGCGCTGCCAGCGCCTCCAGGCGACGACGACGTTCACTCAACGGGAGGTCGAGCAACAACTCACCATGCGCAAACAGGATGTCAAATGCCATGTAAACGACCGGCGTTCCGCTGCGGACATCGTTCGTCACCTTCTTACGCCCAATGCGCGGCGATAGCACTGCAAACGGCAACGCACGTTCATTACGCACATCCCACGCCAACAACTCCCCATCCAGAATCACGCCGCTGCCATCGCCAATCACGGCCTTGTTCACACTTGCGAAGGCCTCCACGATCTCTGGATAACTCGCCGTCACGTCCTCGCGGTTGCGTGAGTACAGCGCAACGCGCCCGGGATCATCACTGCTGCCGAAATGCAACTGCACACGCATCCCATCAAACTTGTCCTCCACCTGCGCATCCAGGTGAATCGCCTGCAACACTGCATGTTCCTGCTCCGCATCGTCCAGTGCAGATTCATCTTCCGCATGCACATGCGGCTCTGGCTCTGCATGCGATTCGGGCGGCACGCTGATGCCCGCTTCCTCCGCAGCCTCCGGCTTGGAGGCGAATCGCTTCACTGCCTCCTCCGGTGTCTCCACCGGCGACGCCAGCATGAAGCCCAGCGGATGGAAGAGCCGCATGCGCGCTTGTCGCAACGTGCCTTCGAAGGCCATCACTGTAGCGCGCGCCAGATCCGCCTCCAGCATCACAGCGTTGCGCACCTCAGCTAGCGACTGCTCCGCGGCAACGGCAATGGCCTCCTCAATCAGCGCTTGCTTCACCCCAATGCGCATGTCTCCGCTGATGAGCTTCACCAGGTACTTCGCCTCTACCGGCGAACACCGCTCCAGCAACCCAGTCAGCAACGATTGTCGTTGCGCCGTGGTCTTCGCCGTCGGAATTGCCGCAAACGCCTCTGCGACCTGTGTGAAGGTCAGACTCGGCTCCGGCGTATGGCTCTGCTCCGCAAACAGATCTCCCGCCGCTGCGCCAATATCCCCATGCCGCCGCCACGCTGCCGCAAACTGCTCCTCCGTCGGCCGCACAACATCCCGCAACACCCGCGACAACATAGCGCCGCCAATACTCAGCTTGCGCGCATCCGCCTCGGGAAACGCCTCGCCAGAAAGATACAGCGCCAGCAGACCGGCATCATCGCTGCTCCCCTGCCCTCGCACCTCCACCAAACGCTCTGCAATCAACGCACGCTTTTTCAGCTTGCTGGAGGTCTCCGCAAGAGCATCACCCAAGGTTGCGAGTTGAAGGAAGAGCGCCATGCCTCACTCTGACAGATGCCTGCGATCACGCGAACGATTGCCTGCACCAGCGCGCAAGCTCAACCATCCTAAAAGAGCAAAGGCACGGCGAACGCCGTGCCTTTGCTTGGTCCAATCTGGAGTGCTCATCAAAGCGATGGAGCGTGAAGATACGGAGCAATGCTCATCACAGAGGCTGCAAGAAGCGATGTGGTGCTGCGTTGCGCAAAGGGGGCCTCTGTGCGCGACGCTCCCGCAGGAACGTGTAGACGAGCCAGCACTGTCTTATCTGCGTCAAAGGGCGACTGACCATTTTTCGACATAATCGCATGGCAGGTATCGCAAGTAGCCGGTGCATTCACTTGCTGGTGGCAGGCGATGCAACCAGCCATGTGCAGGTTCTTCTCTTCTGCAATCGCCGTGCGCTGCGCAACAGGTCCGTGGCAGCCTTCGCAGGTAGCGCCTGCGGAAGTGTGTGTCTTATGGCTGAAGGTCACAAACGACGGCACACGGTATACGCGCACCCACTGGATGAGTTCGTTATTCTTGGCCGCGTCTGCCAGATGCTTAATGTCTGGTTTGTCCGTGGCAATAGCGGCATGGCACAGCATGCACTTGGAAGGCTGCGGGATGGCAAGCGTCGCGCCGCCGCGGTTCGGTTCATGACAGTCGTTGCAGCCAAGCTTCGCCGTGCCAACGTGCAGTTGATGGTTGAAGTTGATCGGCTGTCCCGGAGCGGTACTGCCCGTGACGTTCGGCGCAGAGGCCTTCGCCACATCGGCTGGCGATGCAACCTGCGCAGCATCATTCTGCGGCGGCGCGCCCATGGCATCATCCTGCGCGTGCGCTCCCAGAGCGAATGTGAACATCAACGCTACTGCCAGCAACAACTTCTTCAACGAACTTCTCCCCTGATGGAAACGTGCCGCTCCCGAAAGGGAAACGGCACGTTCCGTTACTGCAAGTGTACTTCTGTTTAGATGGCGACAGCGATTAGACGTTGCCCTTACGCATCTCTTCGGCCAGATACTCCGAAGCGCGCATGGCCAGCGACAGGATCGTCATGGTCGGGTTCTGCCATCCGGCGCACACCATAACGCTGGCGTCCGTGATGAACATGTTCTTGTGGTCGTGCGTCTGGTTCCACTGATTTACGACGCCCTTCTTCGGATCGTCGCTCATACGGGCCGTGCCCTGCTCGTGGATGGAGTAACCCGGTGGGTTGTACTTGTAGTTCCGCACCAGAACTTCAAAACCGGCCGCTTCAGCCATGGCAGCGGTGGTATCCACCATGTCCTTTGCCATGTTGTCTTCGTTCGTGCCGTACTTGGTGCTGATGGTCAGCGTGGGCATGCCCCATGCGTCCACGACTGCCTTGTTCAGGCTGACGTGATTTTCATAGTGCCCCAGCGTCTCACCCATGATGTTCGTGGTGAATCCGCTGCCGTTGTACTCGTCCAACTTCTTATCCAGAGCCGCACCGTATTCCGGGAACCAACGCGGATCCATCGGTCCCGGGCTGGAGGATACGTTCACAGCGTAGCCACGCATGAAGCCTGGGGTCTTGGTTTCCAGGTTGCGGAAACGCGGGATGAGTGCGCCGCCACCGATAACGCCCGGCTTGCCGCCACGCGCTTCAGGAACCGATGCCGAGATGCCTGCACCGTAAATCTGATCCGACAAGTGGTGTCCCAGCAGACCACTGGAGTTTGCAAGACCAGAGATCATCAGCAGACGTGTGGTTTCCAGCGTGCCGCAGGCCACGATGACAACCCGCGCCTTCAGCACCATCTCGCGGTGCGAGTGGCGATCGATGAAGATTGCGCCGTCCACCTTGCCCGTGTTCTTGTCCGTGGTGATCTTGCGGACAATTGCGTTGGTGATGGTGGTCAGCTTACCGGTTGCAACTGCGTCTGGAATCAGCAGGTTCAGCGATGCGGCCATACCGTCACGGCCACGCGCGGAGCGAGCCTTGGTGACGGGAACGCCCATCTTCTTACCTGCATCCACGAAGCGCTGCATCGCAGGCGACCACGGCGAGTTGTCCTCGACGAAGTTGCCATCTGGATACTGCGGCAGGTTGTCATGATGACCGCTTACCTGGAAGATCTCTTCCACGCGGTCGTAGTACGGTGCGAGATCCTTCAACGAGATCGGCCAGTTTTCGCCGAAGCCATCATGATCCTTGCACTTGAACTCGAAGTCCGACAGGCGGAAGCTCTGACGGCCCCAGTACGGCGAACGTCCACCCAGGCTGCGCACGCGCACCCAGTTGTACTGCTGACCTGCGGGGTAGTTGTAAGGGATAACCTTCTCATCGACCCACTGGTTCGCGCTGAATTCGCTCGCCTGAAAGATGTGCGGGTGGCGACCCGGAGCATCAAAACCCTTGTAGGGGAGCTGGTTCGCCGCCTTCAGCGTGCGATCCTTTTCCCAGTCAATTGCAGGACCTGCATCCAGCATGGTGACTGCAATGCCCTTCTGCGTCAGGATCTTCGCGGCCATGCCGCCGGTGTGTCCCGAACCGATAATCAGTACGTCAACCTTCTTCTCTGCCATGTCGCTCTCTCGTCTCTTCAGAACCGGTTAGGAGTGTGCTTGCTTGGTCAGCGGCGCGGATGCCTTGGGAGCACCGTGATTCACCCAGGTCTCAATGCCCGGATCCAGCGGATGCACATACATGCCAACGCTCACGCGCTCACCGGAGACTTCCGCAGCCTGCGCCCATGCAACCGAGTTCATCGTGGCCTCGCGAATATCGCGATGCGACAGTGCGATGAAGTTCTCGTGCTTCTCAATTGGAGGATGATCGTTGATCCAGCCCTTTAGGTAAGGACGGACAGCAGCGTCAGCCTGCGCAGCCGTAGCCTTCGCAAACGAAACGCCAGACTTCTTCAGGCAATCTGCGTTCAGGCGATCCAGGCCGTCGTTGTACATGGCCTGACGATCCGCCGGCGATGCGCCGATGAGGAAGTCCAAAAACTCGGGAGCTCCAGCCTGCAGTGCACCGGGATAACCCTGCGACGCGGGAACCAGCAGATCAGCAAAACGCGTCAGCGTAGCGTAGCGCGCTGGCGTGAAATAACGCACGTCTGTTACCGCTACAACGTCCGGTTCGGACAGCGGAATGTTCGGCGTTTTAAAAGATGCCATCCGCGCTTGCCGCTGCCGTGCCGCAGGTGCAGATGCGTTATTGGGAGCAACGGCCTGCTCGCCCTGGGTAAGAGTGCTGGTATTGGGCACAGGATTCGCCGCATTGGGCGAAGCCTTCTTCTGTTGAGCAAGGGCAGTGGTGGCTGCGGCCGTTACCGCTAACCCCTTAACAAATTCACGCCGTTTCATGGGCGCAATACTACGGGTTATTGATAATGGCAGTCAACGCGCCTTCAAGAAAATTCAAAGAACACCGAACAGACCCGAAACATGGCGTCAAACGGCAGCCTCGGCCTCAATTTTCCGCTCATTGCAATCGATTTCCGGGTGCAGCGCCGGACGCACACGCGGCTTCTGTGTGTCCACCACAATGGTCTCGGCAATACGATCGTGCACGCACATGCGGTTGCCGTTCAGGAAGTACTGGAAGAAGCCGAAACCGCCCTCCAGCAGCGACGCGCCATACCCCAAACCACGCTCGATGGACTGCCACCAGCCGATGCTGTCATGCGTCAGCGACAGGACCTTGATCTTCATCAGCCACTTACCCGGTGTCTGACCTTTACCTACCTTCAGCGCCACGCCGAAGAAAACAACCGACTTGATCAGCTCCGGAATCTTCTCGGTGATTTCATTGACCAGCTCCACACTGCTATGGGCTTCCGGCAGGAAATGAAAGTGCCGGAAGGGCGCCTTCAGGATTCCAATGATCAGGGCGTCGACGAGAAACGCCCATGCACGGCGTTTGAAGCTGGCCAGCGGCAGGCCGTTCAGTTCGTCAAAGCGTGCTGTCTCGTGCGCGTGAAACCAGCGCTCTCCCCGCCAAACTTTCAGCATGGGCTGCATGTCTCCTATGTGTGCGTTTGCTCTATTCCACCACAGGAGAAGCCTTTACCCTCGTTTTGCCTGCCAGACGCCGCCGTTCTTATAGGCAAGATTGCCGATGTGCCCCGCATTCGCTGCAGCCACACCCGCTTCCACCGGCGCATTTGGCTCCTTACGCGACTCCAGGCACTGGAAGAAGTTCGTCATGTGGTCGATGGTGCCATCACGGAAGGATTCTTCCTTCACGATCGGGTTTCCCTGCTTCAGGCCTTCGCGCCATACCGTCATGCCGCTGCGCGTGAGCTTCAGCGTCGCCTCGGTCCCGCGGAACTCCAGTCCGCCATCGTCGATGGATGAACTCATCATGCCCTCATAGACCACGTCGAATCCGGGGTAACGGAACGCGGCCTGGATGGTGTCCGGGCAATCCCAGTTGGTGAACACATACTTGTCGCCAAGCATGGTGGCCATCGACGGCGCTTCCGCCTTCAAAGCCCAGTGCACCACGTCAATCCAGTGTGCAAACAGGTCTGTCATGGCGCCGCCGCCAAAGTTCCAGTACCAACGCCAGCGAAAGAACTTCTCCGCGTCATACGGCTGATCCGGCGCGCCACCCAGCCACTGCTTCCAATCAAGCTGAGCCAGATCCACTGGCTTCGGCACCCAGCTTACGGCGTAGTTCTGCCACCAGTAAGTGCGCACCTGCGGCACACGACCCAGCGCACCACTCTGCACCAGCGCCACCGCATCCCGAAATTGCGACCAGCTACGCTGCTGCATGCCACACTGCAGAATGCGCTTGCCGGAACGCACGGCCTTGCGCAGCCTCTCGCCCTCTTCCATGGTGTGATTCACGGGCTTTTCCAGGTAGACATCTTTCCCTGCAGCCAGCGCCGCCGTGGCAACGCGCACATGCCAGTGATCCGGCGTGGCAATGATCACAGCATCGATGTTCTTATTGTCCGTGACCTCGCGATAATCGTTGTGCAACGTGGCATTCGTGGCGCTCGGCCGCGTCTTCACCTGTTCGCGATTGGGTACATACACATCGCTGACGGCAACAATCTCAAAATCGAAACCGCTCGCCTCCGCGGCATTCAGCAAAGACTTCATGCGGCCACCCGCGCCAATAACACCAACACGAAGACGCTGGTTCGCTCCGAAAGCAGAGCGCGAGGCAAGGGCAGTCATACCGGTGGCAAGCAAAAAGGTACGGCGGCTGGTCGAGAAAGACATATGTCACTCGCTGCTGGAAAATTGCTCTGGTATCGAGCGAAGCAAGGAGAACACGAACACTTTACGAGAGCAAGTACAAGTGCAGAAACAGGAGGAGTATTGAGCCTGCCACAAGAAAAGCAATGCATATCCAAGTTCTTCGCTCGCGAAACATGGCCCGATCCACGAAAGTCGATAAATTTCTGTCCATCAAAGGATGTAAAGCGATGATTGCGCCAAGGCTGAACGGAAAAACTACGGCTTGTCTCCAGTACCCTTCGGCGCAAGCCGCTACCGCCCCAACAAACGTTGCGATGATCATGAGCCGCCACATAAAGCGTCTGGAAACTATCACCTGGTTGAAGGGCATAGAGGAGATGCTATACCCGGCATACAATAGAAAGCGTGACGCCTGCCGCATCGGAACTGATCCAGATTGATCTCTCCCCGAAGAAGCCCACGCCCAAGCCGGAATGGCTGAAGGCGCGTGCGCCCATGGGCGAGACCTTCCATGCGCTGAAGAAGCTCACGCGCGAGCAGGGCCTACACACCGTCTGCGAAAGTGCGCACTGCCCCAACATTGGCGAGTGCTGGAATCACAAGACAGCCACCTTCATGATGCTGGGCAATAGCTGCACGCGCCGCTGCGGTTTCTGCGCGGTGCCCAGCGGCAAGCCTGAGCCGATTGATCACGATGAGCCGCGTCGCGTGGCCTATGCCGTGGCAACACTCGGCCTGCAGCATGCAGTCATCACCAGCGTGAATCGCGATGATGACAACGTGGGTGCCGCAACAGCCTTCGTGAACGTCATCTACGAAATTCGCAAGCAGGCACCGGGATGCCAGGTGGAAATTCTGACCCCGGACTTTCAGGGCACGGAAGAGGCGATCCGTCTCGTCGTTGCCGCTGGCCCGGAGATCCTGAATCACAACATTGAGACCGTGCCGCGACTGTATCGCGTGGCCAAATCCGGTGGACGCTATGAGCGCAGCATCGGCTATCTGCGTCTTGCAAAAGAGCTGAACCCGAAGCAAGTAACGAAGACCGGCATCATCGTAGGCATGGGCGAAGAGACGCACGAGCTACTGGACGTCTTCCGCGATCTGGCTGCCATCAAGGTTGACATCCTGACCATCGGCCAATACCTGCGTCCATCGAAAGACCACATCCCCATGAAGCGTTACTACACTCCTCAGGAGTTCGAGTTCCTGAAGGAAGAAGCGCTGCGCATGGGATTCAAACATGTGGAGAGTGGTCCGCTGGTGCGCTCCAGCTACCACGCACACGAGCAGGCCCAGTCCACCGGACTGAAGTAGTTTCTATAGACAGTCCACTGGCATCTTCTGCAGGCTTACATCACGCTTGCCTGCGTGAATCTGTGCGCTGACCGCCACGTTCACATCGACTGCGTTGCAATACCAGGGGCCACGTTCACGACGAATGCGGAATAGGTACTGCGTCTCATTGCTCGCTAGCATCATCACAGCGCCCCGTTGCTGTGCACGCTGACGCAGAACGTCATCGGAAGCCAATTCAAACTCCGCGCGAAAGTTTGTCAGAATCGCTTCATCCTTCTGCAGAGCGCGGTGCGAACGACGCATTCCCATCGCCGCTGAGATCAATAAAGCAACGCCGCACAACATCACGAAACAGCCAATCACGCGGCTGAAAAATCGGCGGGCATCGCGGGGACGGGTTACTCTGCTCATACCTTCTGCACCTTCTTATGAGGAAGCCTATATGAAGCTCATTGCCGCCGCTGTGATGACCGTCACCTTCTCCGCCTCCCTGCTTGCACAGCGCCAGGTTGCTCCGCACGATTTTGATCAGCCCGGCGAACACGACACTGTGATTGCAGGCAATCAGCAAAAGCAGGCCGTAACGTGTGAGAGCGGAACCGCTGTGTATGTGGAAGGTCAGGAAAACGAAGTACAGGTACACGGTCGCTGCCGCTTCGTCCGCGTACAGGGCAACAAAAACCACGTGTGGCTGGATCAGTTCACTACAGTGCCCGTGGAAGGCAATGACAACACCATCTTCGTCAGCGATCCAGAAACACGCTATAGCAGCCGCGGGAACAACAACCGCTTCGAGAAAGCGAAACGCTGAAGCACCGCGCAGTTTATGCGCGGTACTTCACTTCGCCCTTCACGAGCGTGAACTTCACCTTGCCCAGCATCGGTGCGCCGTCGAACGGCGTATTGCGCGATTTCGAGCGTGTCGTGCGCACATCATAGTTCCACTCTGCCGCTGCATCGAACACCATCACATCGGCAAACGCGTCTGTTTGTATGCGGCCCACATCGTGCCCCATCCTACGCAGATGTAGCTTCTCCGCAGGTGCGGAGGTCATCAATGCAAGAACGTCAACCAACCTCATACCGTGTTCGCGATGCAGAATGCGCAGCGATGCGCCCAGCGATGTCTCCAGTCCAGTGATGCCGTTCGGCGCACGTTCAAACTCCACATTCTTCTCGTGGTGCGCGTGCGGTGCGTGATCGGTGGCGATGATGTCCACTGTTCCATCCAACACTGCCGCGATGCACGCATCCACCTCAGCGCGTGAACGCAACGGAGGATTCATCTTGAAGTGCGTGTCGTAACGACGCGAACGCTGTGCAGGGTCGCCAGCAATCGCTTCATCTGTAAACGCAATGTGATGCGGCGCCACTTCACACGTCACATGCAGGCCACGCGACTTCGCATCGCGAATCGCCGCAAGCGCCTTCGCCGTGGACACATGCTGCACATGCAAATGCGGACGGAGCTTGGTCTCACGCTCAATCTCTTCCAGCAAACGGATATCGCGCTCCACAATGGATGACTCCGCTTCAATCGGCATGCCACGGAGTCCCAGGCGAAACGCCACAGGCCCAAAGTTCATGCTGGCACCCACCGTCATGCGCGTGTCTTCCGCATGTTGCGAGATGGGCAAGCCAAGCTTCGCAGCCTCCAACAACGCCTGCTTCATCACTTCATCTGCAAGCACCGGCTTGCCATCGTCCGTGAAGCCAACTGCACCTGCTGCAGCAAGCGCAGCATAATCCGTCAACTCGCCGCCCATGCTGCCAACCGTTGCAGCGGGCATAGCCAAAACACGCGCGGAAGGATCACGCTGCACGCTCTGCACAAACTCGAGTAACGCAACGGAATCGGTGACGGGCGTGGTGTTCGGCATGGCGACTACCGTAGTAACGCCACCTGCAACCGCGGCTAACGTGCCAGTTGCAATGGTTTCCTTATGCGTTTGTCCCGGCTCACGCAGATGCACATGCGCGTCAATGATGCCCGGCGCAACAACGCATCCAGTGCAGTCGAGAACTTCAGCGCCCATGTCCGCGGCGAAAGCGTCCAACTCGCCGGATTGCGCAGTGAAATTCACTTCACGAATAAGACCGTTCTCAAGCAGAACATCGGCGAAGTCATTCGCACCGCTTGCAGGATCAATCACGCGTCCACCGCGCAGAAGAATGGCGCTCATGCTTTTGCCTCCCCCAGCAGTGCGCGATGCAACAGGCCCATGCGCACAGCAAGACCATGCGCCACCTGCTCTTCAATCGCCGACTGCGGCCCGTCTGCCACAGCAGAATCAATCTCTAATCCACGCACCATGGGGCCGGGATGCATCACCAACGCCTTTGGCGCATGCGCGCGCAGACGCTGTTCGTTTAACTGATATCCCGCGATGTACTCGGCCGAATCAATATCCAAACCCGCAAGGCGTTCGCGCTGAATACGCAGCATCATCGCCACATCCGCCTGCTGCAATGACTTTTCGAAATCGCGCTCAATCTCCACGCCATGCGATACGTCCAGCGCTTCCTTCGGGCACAGTTCCGGTGGACCGCAGAAGATCACGCGCGCGCCCAGCTTGGGCAGCAGAATCGCATTCGAACGCGCCACACGCGAATGACGGATATCGCCTGTGATGACGACCGTCTTTCCCGCCATCGTCGTCGACGTAAGTTCCTGCGACAATCCAAGCCGCACCAACATGGTGCGCAGATCCAACAGCGCCTGCGAAGGATGCTCGTGCATGCCATCGCCCGCATTCAACACGGGCAAACCCGTCGAACGTGCCAGCACTTCCGGCGCGCCAGAATAATTCGAACGCAGGATGATGCACTCCGCGCCCAACGCACGTAGCGTCACGCCGGTGTCGTGCAGGCTTTCGCCTTTTTCAATGGACGAAGACTTATCGCTGACCAGCGTGGTCGTAGCGCCCAGCGACTTCGCGGCCAATTCAAAACTGGTACGTGTGCGCGTGGATGACTCGTAAAACAGCAGGGCTACCTTGCGTCCATCCAGATGTTTCACACGCTCGCGATGCGGTTCTGCTACCAGCCGGTTCGTCAGCGCCAGCAGGTGGGTAATGCCATCGAGTGAAATGTCATGAATAGAGGTAAGTGAGCCGGGATGGGACGCTGTCGAATTGGCAGCCGGAATGCTCATGGGTTCTTTGCGATGGTAGCAGCCCAAAGCCCGCAGTGTCCTGTTCTGGCGCAGCTTTGCGGATGAGAGCAAGACAACCCATCTCCGCAACGCGATTCTTTGCGAAATCCTCATGGCTTCCAACATCCTGCAGACACAACACGGTGTCTAAACGGTCTGTGTCGGCGGCGCACAATGTTCGCCGCAGAACGAGAACGAAGGAGCACGAAAAGAATGAAGACCAAGATGACCAGGTTTGCAGGTGTGGTTCTGACATGCGCTATGGCGTTCCCCGCAGCATCGGCTTTCGCCCAGCATTACGATGACCACCACGATGATCACCATTACGACCATGGGCATCCTCCTCCGCCGCCGCATGGATATGTTCATCACGACAACTGGAGGAAGGGCTACCGCATGCCGCCCAACGACTGGAATCGCGGCCGCCGCGTGGACTACCGCAGCTATCATCTGGCTCCCCCGCCGCGTGGTTATGAGTGGCGCGAAGTGGACGGCAACTACGTAATGGCCGCCGTTGCGACTGGTCTCATCGCTTCCGCGATTGTGGCTTCAACAGCCCACTAGCTCTCGATTAGAACCAACGATGGGTGAGAAGGCGTCTGTGCCTCTCACCCATTGCTATTCTGAAGGCTACGAAGATAGCGCTTGTGTTCTCCTGAATACATGCGTCTCCGCCAGCTTTTCAGCCTGCTGCCGCTTCTGTGCAGCGTCGTAGCATCCTCGCAGCAGCCCGTCCTGCGGCCAAAGGTTGTCATCGTCAGTTACTTCGAAGTGGGTAACGACACCGGCGACCGTCCCGGCGAACTGCAGTTCTGGGTAGAGCGCGACCATCTGGATCGCGTGATTGAAGTCCCTGGGATGACGCGCGCTGTCCGCGCAAACGCTGACGGAACAGAGATTGCCGTCGCGGTCGGTCCCGGCAATATCAAGCCCGGTATCAATCTGATGGCCCTGGGCAGCGATCCTCGTTTCGATCTGCGCCAGTCGTACTGGCTCTTGAACGGCATTGCAGGCATCTCTCCCGCAGACGGCACCATTGGCGATGCGGTGTGGACAGACTTCATCATCAACGGCGATCTGGCCAAAGAGATTGATCCGCGCGAATCGCCGAAAGACTGGCCCGATGGCTTTCTTTCGCTCGATGGCGTCACGCAATCCGATCCCAAAGGCGGCGCGAATTGGGAAGATGACGTTCGCACATGGAAGGGCAACGACGCACACGCGAACCGTCGCGGCAACGTCATCCGCATGAACACGACACTCATGCAATGGGCCTTCACGCTGACGCGCGATGCAAAGCTTCCGGAAGACGATCCGATGCGCAAACTGCGTCTCCAATACAGGGGATTCACCGGCACAACGCGTGGCCCCAAGGTCATTACTGGCGCGAACATGGCCACAGAAATCTTCTGGCACGGCGCAAAGATGGACGCGTGGGCACATCGCTGGGTGCAGTTTGAGACGGACGGTGTGGCGCATCTGGGTACAACCGCGATGAACGACACCGGTTCCATGCTGGCGCTATGGTCGCTCACACAGCAAGGCAAAGCAGATTGGAACCGCGCGCTGCTGCTGCGCACCGCCAGCAACTTTGACATGCCCGCACCGGGTGTAACGGCAGCGGAAAATCTGGCCAGCGAAAAACACGGCGCTTACACCGGCTATCTACCGGCACTCGAAGCGGCCTACATCGTAGGTCATCGAGTGGTTGCCGAATGGATGAAGATGTAAGTGCCTCCAGCCAGATACACGACAACTTAGTAACTGCGAGTATTAAGGCGGATAATAACGAACGCTGGCTTCTGCTGGAGACGCTACTAGGCTGCGAGCTGCTTCTGTGCGATTTCCTGCACTTTCAAGTTTGCCTTTACCAGCGCAGCGTAGGCTTCGCGTATGAGCGGATTATTACCGGGAACATGCACTAAGCCGTGCGGTGTTAGTACCGAATAGCCGCCGTCGCTGCCCTTACTGCCAATTACCATGATGACTTCTTCAATTTGCTTGATGCCCGACATGAGTTACCTCCTATTTCGCGGAGGATAGTAGCACATCGTGAAATTCCCGAAATACTGGTAATTCGAGATATGTTCAGTCATCCGCGTCTTATGTCGCTGGTAACTCCCGACCGCGTAAGTATCCACACCACTCACTTTCGCAGCGTCAATAATCTATAAAGAACCTGAACATTTACCCTGAATACGTTCAGCCAGCATGGTTCAATACCTGCTCGTAATAGCGCTCGTACATAGGAATGATTCGGCTGGTGCAGAACTTATCCTGCGCGGTCTTGCGCGCGGCGGCTGCCATAGCCTGCTGACGCGGCTCGTCTGACAGAATCTCGATCGCTCCCGCGGCCATAGCCTTCACATCGCCCACGGGAAAAAGCAATCCGTTTACACCGTCTTCCACCAGCTCCGGCACGCCACCGACGCGTGTAGCAATGCACGGCACACGGCACGCCATTCCCTCCAACGCAGCAAGGCCGAAGCTCTCCATTTCAGAGGGCATCAGCATCAGGTCGCCCAGCAGCAACAGATCCTGCACGCTGTCCTGCTTGCCTAAAAAGTGAATGCGATCCTGAATGCCGTAACGCAACGCCAACGATTCTGCGATGCTGCGGTCTGGCCCGTCACCAATCAGCATCAATCGCGACGGCACTTCCTTCACCACGCGCGCGAACACTTCCACCACATCGCTCACACGTTTCACGCGGCGGAAGTTGGAAAGATGAATGAGTATTTTCTCGTCTGGCTTCGCATAGCGCGGCCGCAGCGCACGACGTTTTTCGTCATCCGGCTTGTAGACGTCGCAATTTACAAAATTGCGAATCACCTCAATCTCCTTCTCCACACCAAAAGACCGCACTGTGGTCTCTTTCAGGTCCGCGGAGATGGACGTCACGCCATCGCTTTCCTCAATGCCGAACTTCGTGATGGGAAGATAGCCAGGATCCTGTCCTACGAGCGTAATGTCCGTGCCATGCAGCGTGGTGATGAACGGCAGACGGATGCCTCGTTTCGCAAGCATCTGACGCGCCAGCAGCGCGCTTACGCTGTGCGGAATGGCGTAGTGAACATGCAGCAGATCCAGTCCATAAAACTCCGCCACCTCCGCCATGCGGCTGGCCAGCGCCAGATCGTACGGCGGGTACTGGAACAGCGGATAGTTCGTAACCGCCACCTCGTGGAAGAAGATGCCTTCCTCGCGTCCTGTCAGGCGAAACGGCTGCTGATACGTGATGAAGTGCACCTGGTGGCCGCGCGCCGCCAGTTCAATACCAAGCTCTGTGGCAACGACGCCACTGCCGCCATACGTGGGATAGCAGGTGATGCCGATCTTCATCGTGCACCGCCGCTGTCACATGCCGTTGCCAAAAACGTCGCTGTCATCTCTGTCATAAGAACAAACCCGCTTATCGCCGAGCAAATGTCCTCATCTGATTCACGCAACGACGCTCCAGATGCAGAAGAGGGCACGACGCTGCGCCATGCCCTCTTCCCACGCTTCGTTCCCCAACCTGATTCTTAGCGAACGTTGGCAACATCCTGTTCCGTGGCTGTGAATACAGGGGTTTCTTTGTACTCGCTGAAAAGCAGGTCGTAGAGTATGCCGCCAATCAAACCGCCAATCAGCGGCGCCACCCAGAACAACCACACCTGCTGCAACGCCCATCCGCCCACAAACACCGCGGGGCCAAGGCTACGCGCCGGGTTGACCGAGGTGTTTGTTACTGGAATGGAGATCAAGTGAATCAGCGTTAGTCCCAGACCAATGGCAACGGGCGCAAAGCCGTTGGGAACACGCTTATCCGTGGAGCCCATGATGATGAGCAGGAAAAACGCCGTCAGCACAATCTCCGCCACCAGGCAGGCCACCAGCGAGTATCCGCCGGGAGAATGAAGACCATAGCCATTGGAGGCAAAACCGCCTGCCAGGCTAAAGCCATCCTTACCGCTGGCGATGAGATACAGCACGCCCGCAGCAGCGATCGCGCCAATCACCTGCGCTACCCAGTACGGAATAATATCCTTCGCCGGAAAACGCTTGCCGGCATACAGACCCAGCGTGACGGCCGGATTGAAATGGCCGCCGGAAATATGGCCCAGCGTGTAAGCCATGGTGAGAACGGTGAGGCCAAAAGCCAGGGCCACTCCCGCAAAACCGATGCCCAGCGACGGAAACGCGGCTGCCAACACCGCGCTGCCACATCCACCAAACACCAGCCAGAACGTACCGAAGAACTCTGCAATACAGCGTTTGCCAAGGGGCATGAATGTCTCCTCCTGAGAGAGTCCCGCTCCGCTAAAGAACCAGAGCCGAGACGAAGACTTTCTACGCCCGCACGGTGAATTTTGCATCTGTATTTTTTGACAGAAACGAAAAACCGGCCAATTGGCCGGTTCTCACCTTTGGTTTTGCAACAAATCAGTCCGCACGCTCTACCAGCAGCACTTGGTCGTTGCCGTCCACTTCTCGCAGTTTCACTTCAATGATCTCTTTTGACGAGGTGGGCACAACGCGGCCAATAAACTGCGCTTCAATGGGCAATTCGCGATGGCCGCGATCAATCAGCACCAGCAAGCGCACCGAGCGCGGACGTCCGTGATCGAACAGCGCATCCAGCGCGGCGCGAATGGTACGGCCGGTGTACAGAACGTCGTCCAGCAGGACAATGTCGCGGCCCTCAATGTCGAAACCGATCTCGGCGTCTTCCACGATTGGCTTGCTTCCAGCAGTAGACAAGTCATCGCGATAGAAGGAGATATCCAGCACGCCGGTCTGCACCGGCTGCTTCTCAATTCCTTCAATAATCTTTGCGATGCGCTGGGCCAGCGGGATGCCGCGGCGCTTGATGCCAACCAGGCCCAGGTTGCTGCTTCCCTCTTGCTTTTCCACGATCTGGTGGGCCAGGCGCACCAGGGTACGGTCGATCTCAGAGGCCGACATAAGACGGCCCTTCTCGCGGATGTTGGCCTTGGGGGTGGTGGTTTCGGGCGTGGTGGTTGCGTCGCTCATCGTGCCGTGATGATAGAAGGCGACGAAGCGCGGGGCAAGCGCCGCCACACAATCGGGCTTTCTGTCATTACTGCGAGAGGCGCTGACGACGCGAACGCAGAAGCGCCCCGGCCAGCCATCCGCAGACCGTGCCCGTAATCACCAGCAGCAGAATGCTAAACACATGCCCCATCAGGAACGATCCCGCCAGAAACTCCGGCGAACGGATAAATCCAACCAGTTCCGGCGGCTGCGGACCAGCTTCCTGCATGCGAGCCATCATGGAATCAAAGCCCTGCTGCAGGGCAGAATCCAGTGCAGTGGAGTGGTAGCGGTACCGAAGCACAAACCCAACCGCGCCCGTGAGAAACGCAATCCACGCCCCCACCATCAGGCCCAGCGTGGCACCAAGCCGACCGCCAATAATGGGTGAGATTTCTCGCCGCGGACGGCTGCGGTGATACAGCGTGACGGCGGCCACCGTAAGCAGAGGCATCGCCAGCAGCGACAAACCACCCGCTGATCCCGTGGCTACAGCTCCGGGCAGCAGGCTGGGAGCGATAGCCCCCACAGCAGACACAAGAGCCACCATGCGTAGCCCCGTTCCCCAGTCCAGTCGAGGATGATCCAGCCGTTTTTCCGGCTCAGTCTCCCCCGGCGACGGTGCCACAGCCACTACCGCCTCAGAAGACACACGCAATTGCGGCAGACCACAGGCAGCGCAAAACGCCGCCGTATCACCATCGACTATCGGTAACGCAGCTCCGCAGCGCGCACAGTGTTCCGTCATATACAAAGGCTATCGCGTTTCAGAAGCTCTGTCCGGCGATGGCGAACTTAGTTCGCCTGCTTTGCGTCGTCACTGTCCGAAGGCAGTTCCAGCGCCACCAGGCCGAACTTGGTGCCGCCATCCTTCGCCTCATAGCCAACAATGTGCTGCCGCGACTTCGATCCGGCTTTCAGCTCGGTCTCGTTGACATCGAGCTTAATCTTGTTCTTCTCTTCGTTGCTCACAGTGATGTGATTGTCGTTGTCGCAGGTAAGCCCCTGAGACGTCCGCGACGCTGAGCCATTCACCGGATGCTTGCCCTGGCATTCGATCACCTCACCATACTGCGCCAACGCCTTCTGATAAAAAGCACGCACCTTATCCGGGCTGTCTGTGGAGGTGTATCCCTGAGCCAGCACGCGCAGATGGAACGGACCGAAGTTCATGTTCACGTCCGCGGAGTTCTTGTCGTCGTCATTTTTCTTCTCCGGCACAGCGCCGGGATAGACGGGAAGGCCCAGTTTCGCGGAGACCGCCGCATTGTCCGTCTTTACGGACATACCGCCGAGCGGCGTCTGGATATCGACATTGCTTTCCTTGCCGTTTGCATCCTTTTTCGTCTGGATAAAGCAGCCAGCCAGTGGCAGAAGGAGCGCAGTCGCGGCAATCAGGCGTACACGTGCATGCATGAGGAATCCTCCTCGCCGCGGAACAGACACGACGGCGATCTATGGGGAAGAATACGGCTCTTTTTCCCTGCCGGTTCCCTGTGAATTTTGTCCACAGAAAAATTGCACCATTTTCTTGACAATCTTGATACCCTGCCCCAATATTTAGTGTGGCTGGTGAAGTCCATCCCATCCGTAGCGTTGGCATAGTAGGTTCGGGGTCTTTTCGTCAGGGAGACGGCCCCAGGAGGCAAACCAACGTGGCGCCGGGAGTTCCGACTGCCCGCTGTTCCTGTCCATGAGCGAGGCCCCGCCAATTGCGGGGCCTTTTTTTCTCACTTTTCCACCATCAAAAGAGGAACCACAGCCGTTCCCTACCCGCAAAAAAGCCGCGCAAACCACACTGCGAGAGCTAAACTGACCCCAAACCCGGCACTCGGAGCAGGCCTTTTGGCAACGCCTCAAACAACGCGGACGGACACTAAGCGGAAGTCGAAATCCGTCGCGCCCCTGCAGATTCCGGACAAACTCTACTTCCGCATCGGCGAAGTCTCCAAGCTGCTTGACCTGCCACCCTACGTGCTGCGCTTCTGGGAGACGGAGTTTCCGCAACTGAAGCCAGGCAAAGGCGGCACCGGACAGCGACTCTATCGTCGCCGCGATGTGGAGACACTCGCTGAAATCCGTCGCCTGCTCTACGACGAGGGCTACACCATTCCCGGCGCACGGCAGGCCCTGAAGGGCGATGCAAAGCGTTCCGCGCCGGAACCAGCCGCCGAATCACCCGCTCCGAAAAAAGCGGCTGCGGAAGACACCACAGCGCTACGGCTGCGCAAACTGCGTTCCGACCTGAATGAGATTGCTTCGTTGCTGGATCGGCCCACCCCAGGTCAACGCAGAACGCATGCTGCGCCACACCGTGGACTCTCCGTTGCACCGCGCCGTCGTTCCGTATTGGAAATGCCGCCTCCACTCTTCGCACAGCCTAGCGATTCCGGCGGCGAATAGCGGTCTCTTCCGGCAAATACGGGTGCGAAAGCCGCCCCGTGTGCGCTAACCTCAATAGCGATAGCCGGGCACAGCAGCGCCACGGAACTTACACGAAAGAAGATCTCGCCCGATGGCCTTTGTTGCCGCCTCATCATCCGGCTCAAATCATTTTCGCCGGACACAAACCGATTACCGCGCGATGACCATCGCGACCACGCTGTTCTTCATGTGGGGATTCCTCACCTGCATGAACGACATCCTGATTCCGCACCTGAAGAGCATCTTTTCGCTCTCCATTGCAGAGTCGGCCCTGATTCAGACGGCGTTCTTCGGTTCGTACTTCATCTTCGCTCTGCCCGCGGGCAAACTGGTGGAATATCGCGGCTATAAGTACACGATGGTGACCGGCCTGGCAGTGGCAGCAGTAGGCGCGATCCTGTTCATCCCGGCAGCACGACTCGCGTCGTATCCGCTGTTTCTGGGTGCCCTGGTGATTCTGGCCGCAGGCATTACCGCGCTGCAGGTATCGGCCAATCCTTTCGTCGCCAGCGTTGGCCCGGAAGAAACAGCATCAAGCCGATTGAACCTGTCGCAGGCACTCAATTCCTTCGGCACTTTCATCGCGCCGCTCATCGGTCGCTACACCATCCTTGCGGGCGTAGGCACAGCAACCGCGGTTGCCATCGCGAAGTTCACGCCGGACGAACTGGCGGCGTATCGCGCACATCAGGCGTCCACCATCACGACACCGTACCTGGTCATCACCGGCATCCTGGTTCTGCTGGCTGTCCTGCTGTACACCGTGCGGCTCGACAACAAGGAACACCTCACCGTGGATCTGCGTCCCATTGCAGGCTTTGGCCCTGGCATCTGGAACCAGACATGGCTATGGCTCGGCGCGCTGGGTATCTTCCTCTACGTCGGCGCCGAAGTTTCCATCGGCAGCTTCCTCATCAATTACTTCGGCGAGCCCAACATCGGCGGCCTCACTGAAGTCGCGGCCGCCAAGTATGTTTCCTACTACTGGCTGGGAGCCATGATTGGCCGCTTCATCGGTTCGGCCATTCTGCAAAAGGTGCGTACCGGCACACTGCTGGGCATCTTCGCATTGGTAGCGTTTGTCCTGGTGCTGACCAGCGTCTTCTCCGGCGGACACGTGGCCATGTACACCATTCTTTCGGTGGGCCTGTTCAACTCCATCATGTTCCCCAGCATCTTCACGCTGGGTCTGGCCGGACTGGGCGAACTGACCAGCAAGGGCAGCAGCCTGATGGTGCAGGCGATCGTTGGCGGCGCGATTATCCCCTACGTCTACGGCCACTTCGCCGACCACGTGGGCTACCAGAAGGCATTCCTGATTCCCGCAGCCTGCTATGTCTACATCGCGATCTACGGCTTCGCCACCACACGCCGCCAGATCCACACTGACCCGCTTGCAGACCTGCGCATCGACGCCGCATAGACAAAATGCAATCAAGAGAAAGGGAGCAGCGAAATCGCTGCTCCCTTTCTCTTTGCACAAAGCATGTGTGATTACTGCTGCGGAGGCGGCGGGGGTCCATCGCCATTCCGGCGACCACCTCCACGTTGCTCCTGCACGCGCAGATCGGTCGGCACAAAGACGCCGCCCTTCACAGAACCAAGACCGATCACGCTATCGCCCACCTTTACATCCGCCAGCGTAATCGCTTCACCTTCGGCGTTCGGCGCAGGACGATTGCCACCATTACCGCCACCATTCCGATTTCCCTGCCCCATACCGCCGGGCCCCATTCCCATGCCCATCATGCCGGCATTCAATCCGGCAGCCTGCATGGCAGCGGGGTCAATACGACCACCCTTGTGCAGGCTGGTGGTTTCATCCAGCGAAATCGTCTGCGACACCTTGTCCGTGCGAAGGATGGTCAGCTTCGTCTCGTCAATCGCGGTGATGCGCCCCACAATGTACGTCTTGCCCAGGTTCGCCTTAGCCTTGGCGACCTCTGCAGCGGGCACATCCATCACCATCATGGCGTGGAGTTCATGCTTGTCGGCATCCGGCATGCCCATGCTCACCACTTCATCGCCTGCCTGGATTCCAGAAACAGTCAGCGGCTCGCGACCACGCATAACGCGTGTGTTTTCCGTGGTGATGATGGTCCAGGTTGTTCCTGATTCATCTTTTACGACGATGTTCGATCCGCTGACCGACGCCACTGTGCCACGCGTTGCGCCGCCGCGACGTCCGCCCGGACCTCCGGGGCCGCTGCGCATTCCCTGCGCATCCTGCTGTGGCTGCTGATCGCCCCCGCTGGTGGCGTTCTGCCCAAAGGCAAGCGTAGACAACGTGAGGGCAGAACACAGTACCGCAGACTTCCAGAGCGTTTTCATGACGAACATCCTCTCGCATGTAAAGACGCGAAGGCTACAGGAAAGACGCGGTAGGACGCGAAAATGCCGCGTGGACACGGCAGCATAGAATGTGTGGCTGGAGTACCTTCCATGAAACTGTTTCTTTCGGCTGCCCTGGCAGCCTTGCTCACGACCTCATTCCCTTTCGCCGTTCCCGCCCAGCAACACGGCGTGAACACCTCCGCCATCGACAAAACAACCAACCCCGGCGACAACTTTTACAAGTACGCCAATGGCGCGTATCTGGCGAGGCTGACCATCCCGGCCGACCGCAGCTCCGTCAGCACGTTTTCCGTTCTGGATGACCGCGCACAAAAACTGGTCGCCGCCATCGTTACCAATCCAGAACTGAAACGCGCACCTGCAGGCTCTGACGGCCGCAAGATCGCCGATCTATATCGCTCCTACATGGACGAAGCAGCCATAGAAGCCCACGGCCGCGCCGCGCTCGACGCACAGTTGAAACCCATCCTCGCCATCAAAGACCGACACGAGCTCGCCGTTCAACTTGGGCGTTCGTTGCGCAATGACGTGGACGCGCTCAACAACACGAACTATCACACGGCAAATCTTTTCGGACTGTGGGTAGCCCCCAGCTTCAACGACCCCGACCATTACGCGCCCTATCTGCTGCAAGGTGGCCTGGGCCTGAGCAGCCGTGATTACTACCTGAGCGATGCACCGCGTATGAAGCAGGTGCGCGATGCCTACGACAAACATCTCGCTTCAGTCTTCCGCCTACTGGGTTACGAAAATGCCGACGCACGCGCCACCGCTGTACTTGCGCTGGAAACCGCAATCGCGCAAAAGCAGGTATCGCTGGCCGACAGCGAAAACATTGAGCACGCCAACAATCCGTGGGCACTGGAAGACTTTGAAAAGAAAGCACCAGGACTGGATTGGAAGGCGTATTTCGCAGCCGCTGGGTTGGAACATCAGAAGACTTTCATCGTGTGGCAGCCAACCGCGTTCACTGCGGAAAGCGATCTTGTGGCATCACAGCCCATCGCCGTGTGGAAAGACTTCCTTATAGCCCACATCATCACCGCATACGGATCCTACGTCTCAAAGTCATTCGCCGATGAGCGCTTCGAATTTGTGAAAACCGTAACCGGTACGCCTTCACAGCGTCCGCGCCAACAGCGCGCCGTCATGTTGGTGGATGACATTCTTGGCGACGCCATAGGAAAGATATACGCCGCGAAGTACTTCACACCGGAAGAGAAGGCACGAGTGCAGGTCATGGTCACCAACTTGATGACGGCCTTCCGCAAGCGCCTTGAAACGCTGACATGGATGGCGCCTGCCACACGCAAGGAAGCCATCATCAAACTCGACGCCTTACAGGTGAGCATTGGTTATCCGGAGAAGTGGCGCAGTTATGCCGCGCTGGAGATCAAGCCGGACGACCTCTTTGGCAACGTGTGGCGCGCAAGACGTTTCGAGTATGAGTACGCGCTGACGCAGATCGACAAACCAACCGATCGCAAAGAATGGACGATGACGCCGCAGACAGTGAATGCGGTCAATCTTCCACTGGACAACGCTCTCAACTTCCCTGCAGCCATTCTGCAGCCGCCGTTCTTTGATCCTGCACGCACGGATGCCGCAAACTACGGCGCGATTGGCGCTGTCATTGGTCACGAAATTTCACACACCTTTGACAGTGAGGGCGCAGCCTTTGACAGCAAGGGCCGCGTGCGCAACTGGTGGACCGAGACCGATCTGAAGCACTTCAACGACTCCACGGCAGCGTTAGCGAAGCAGTATGACGCTTATGTTCCCTTCCCCGATCTGCACGTCAATGGCCAGCAAACACTGGGCGAAAACATTGCAGACGTCGCCGGATTGCAGGCCGCATACGATGCGTATCGCGCATCGCTGCAAGGCAAATCTGCACCAATGGTCGGTGGACTTACGGGGGATCAACAGTTCTTCATTGCCTTTGCACAGAACTACGCGGGGCTGGAACGCGAAAACGTGTTGCGCGCTCAGGTGCTTGGCGATCCGCATTCACCGGGGCAATATCGTGCTGCAACGGTGCGCAATCTGGATGCATGGTACGACGCATTTGGCGTGAAACCCGGCGATGCGCTGTATCTGAAACCGGAAGATCGTATTCACATCTGGTAACGTTTTTTGACCGCACTTCAACATGAGGACGCTGCCTGGCAGCGTCCTCTTTCTTCTGGTGCAGATAAACTAACAAGGACAATGAGATTAAAGCGCATCCTGCAATTGCTGGTGACGGCCTTCCTGGGCCAGGGACTAACCGTGCTGATGCAGCTGTTAGTTCCCCCTTTCTTCCTGAAGTTCTACGGACAAGGCGTGGAAGTCTACGGCGAATGGATCGCGCTGAGTGCCAGCGTGAACTATCTGGGCACGCTCAACTACGGCGTGCAGACCTATGCCAACAACCAGATGACGATCCTGTTCACACGCGGCGATATCCCCGGTGCGAAAGCGATTCAGGCAAGTGCATTTCGCCTTCTGCTGCTGGTGCTGTTCGTATTTATGGTCGGTGGCCTTGTTGTCTTCGTGATTCCCGTGGCGCAGATGCTGAAGCTGCATCACGTTGGCCCGCAGGCCGCAGCGCTCACACTGTATCTGCTGATCCTGCAGATTGGCCTGAATATGTTCTTCAGCCTGCTGACGAATAGCTACATGGCTGTGGGCCGTTTGCATCGCGGCAATTACATCTCCAGCGCGCAGCGTTTCCTTTGGATCATCAGCATGGCTGGCGGCGTGGCTGTACGCAGTTCGTTCCCGGTACTGGCAGCACTGCAGCTTGCAACGCTGTTCGTGTTCACCATCTATGCGCTGTTTGATCTGCGACACACAGAGCGCGTGCTGGTTCCTTCACTGCGCGATGGATCCTGGACAGAAGTGGGCCGCATGTTGAAGCCCAGCGGCCACTTCGGATTGATTGCCATGGCAGGATTCCTTACATGGCAAGGTCCGGTCATTGTGATTCAGCGTGTTCTTGGCCCCGCAATGGTTACGCTGTTTTCGCTGGTGCGTGTGGTCTTTCAGATGTCGCGCCAGATTCTTTCCATGGCATCGAACGTCATCGGACAGGACATCACAATGCTCGTCGGCAAATCTGACTGGAGCGAACTGCGGCGTCTTTATGATCTGTCAGAACGCGTGGTGCTGTTCCTGATTCCGGTGGTCAGCATCGGCAGTCTGCTGATGTGTCCGCTGCTGTTTCACCTGTGGCTGCATGACCGCATCGACTACCATCCTTACCTCTGCATTGAGATGGCGGTTGTCTCCGCCGTGCTGGGGCTGAAAGAGCACAAGACACAGTTCCAGTCCTCAAGCAACGAGCATGAGAAGCTGTCGACACGCATCTTCATTGGCTACGCGATCATGCTCGCCATCTCCGTCTTCACCATGCGCACGTGGGGTGTGGCTGGATTCATTGTGACGTGGCTGGTGTGGGAGATTCTGCAGACCGCCTATGTGGTCTATCTGAATCACAAACTCTTCCCCGATGACGCGATGATCGACAACAGTCTGCTGCGCCGCTTCATCGTCTTCATCATCGCCGCATTTGCACTCACATCGTTCCCCGCAATTGCAGCCGCACACTGGACACTGCCTGTATCCACCGGCGTGGCGCTTGCATCGACGTTGCTACTCGCTGTTGCAGCTTATGCCACCTTCCGCATGGATGAACTCCGCGTACTCCTGATGAGCCGCTTCCAGCGCAATCGTCCCACGGAGGCTGCATAACCATGCGCATGGGCGTGGCACTGAGCAATCTGCTGGCACGCATGCACCTGTGGTATCCCGCTGCCGTCGTGCTGGCGCAGACACCGCTGCGCGACCTGGATCGCCACTCCATCGGCCGGCTTTCGTATGCGCTGATGCTGTCGCACCGCATGAAGCCCGGCAGTGTGCACGCACTCTTTCGCCGCATCGTGGAAGACAATGGCGAGCGTTCGCCCGAACTCACGCTGGAACTTGCAGAGATGGCAACGCGCATCGAAGAACCAGCGCTTGCCGATGACTTTCTGGAAGACGCGGAAAAGAATGCGACCGGTGCAGGAAATACCTTCGTGGCCGACACAGCGCACAAGCTGCGCACGCTTTCTGCCGCACTGCAGGATGGCTCATTGCAAACACACATTCGCAGTGAGGTGCAGACTATTGCCACCAGCAACGACGGTTCGCCCACCGTCCTTGTGCCACTCAGCGGCGGTTATCTATCGCTGTTTGATCTGTGGGTGCAACAGGTGCAAAAGCACATCGGTTCGCGCATTGTGGTGCTGGCCATGGATGATGCCGCACTGCAAATATCGAAGACTTACGACAACATTCACGTCGTGGATTGCCGCGGCTTTTTCGCATGGAACGAAGGCAAGCTGCATCCGAAAACCCGCGGCGTATTGTGGCTGGTGCGTACGCTTTACCTGCGTGCCCTGGTGGCAGCAGGACACTCTGTCATGGTGCTCGATCTCGATGCCATCCCCGTAGGCGATGTGCTTCCTTTGCTTGCATCGCTCCCGGATGCGGATGTCATTGCGCAACTGGATCACAGCATTCCCATGGACGTGGACCGCGCGCTTGGATTCGTCCTGTGCTGTGGCTTCATGCTGTGGCGTCCCACTGTCGCAGCACAAACATTGCTGGATCGTTTCGTCACTGCAACGCAGGTAGAGCGTGACGATCAACTCGCGCTGAATCATCTGCTGGTTACGGACGGCGTGGTGGAAAAAACAAACGGAGCCAACGCCATGCGTTTCGGCTCCGCCGGTGTTCAGTTTGCCTGCCCCGATCCATCACTGGTCTCGCGGTCATTACAGACAGGCAGCGTAGTACGGCACTTCCATCAGCAAGGTCAAAGCATAGATGATCTACGCAAGGCGTTGAGCATTTAAGCGTTGCGCCCCGCAATCAATCGATAAAGACCCAGCAGGATCATGGCGCCGATGACGGACATGATCCATCCCGCAGCCTGTCCCGGCTGATACAGGTGCAGCAGCTGGCCCAGATACGTTCCTACGAACGCACCAGCAATGCCTAAAAGAATCGTGATGATGAATCCACCCGGATCTTTACCGGGCATGAACAGCTTAGCTAACGCGCCCACAATCAGGCCAATAATCAACGTTCCAATCAGGTGCATACGTGCTTCTCCTGGCAAGGCTATCTATATCCGATGGAAACCTTTTACGCCACAACGATAGACAAGGTACAGCAATTACTTCTTCGGTCCGACCTTGATTTCGAAGATCGTAGGCCACTGCTTACCGGTAATGAAGATGCGGCCCTTCGCCTCGTCGTAAGCAATACCGTTCAGTACGCTCTCGTCATCCCGCTTTTCCGATGTGGGGAGGATGCCACTAACGTCCACCCACGAAATCACCTTGCCATCCTTCGGCGAAATGCGCGCAATGCGCTCCAGGTGCCACACATTGGCCCATATTTCGCCGTTGATGTATTCCAACTCATTCAACTGATCGACAGGCTTATCGCCATCCTTCACGTCGATATGGCCAATCTCCTCAAACGTCTCCGGATTGCGAAAACGCAGAGTCGCCGTGCCGTCGCTGGTGATCAGGCGTTTGTTGTCGCGCGTCATACCCCATCCTTCCCCCGTATAGGTGAAGGTGTGCAGCGGCTTCAGCGTGGCGCGATCCATCACCACACCAATGTGTGTCTGCCAAGTCCACTGCAGGATGTTCGGGCCCCAGTCCACAATGCCTTCTCCAAAGAAATTGCTGGTCATCTTGCGTTCCTGCAATACCTTCGCCGTGGCCGGATCAAGCACCTGGATGCCGCTGCGGCCCTCCATGCCGGTCCCTTCGTAAAATTTGCCGTCCTTGTATAGGAAGCCCTCCGTATAGCTGTTCGTGGAGTGCGGATACTTCGCCACAACGCTGTAGCCATATACCGGCGCAACCGTTGCAGGAACAGCGGGTGCCGCAGTCTTGGCCACCACTTTCGGGGCATCGGTCGGAGCCGCAGAAGGCGCGGAAGCTTTGCATCCGCAGGCGGACACGAGCAGGAAGGCGGCGGCGGGCAGAAGGGCGGAAAGCGGACGCGTAATCACCACACCAGATTAGACGCGGGCCCCGGGGTGGATGCAATCCCATAGATGCCGCACAATAGAAAGAAGAGAGGTCTTACCACCGTGATCCTGATCCTGATGGGTGTAAGTGGCACCGGCAAAACCACACTGGGCACCATGCTTTCAAAGGAGACGGGCTGGCCGTTTCTGGACGGCGATGATTTTCATCCCGCCGCAAACAAGGCAAAGATGGCCGCCGGTCATCCGCTGGACGACAACGACCGAGCCCCGTGGCTCGCAATCCTGCACGGCAAGATTGAGGAGTATGCTCAGCGCGGCGAAGGCATGATCATGGCCTGCTCTGCCTTGAAGGCCGCATATCGCGATGTGCTCCGTGGCGAACTCTCGCACGACACGGTGCGTTTTGCAATACTCACCGCGCCGAAGGAAACCATTGCAGACCATCTGCACCGTCGCGCGCACGAGTTCATGAACCCGAACCTGCTCACCAGCCAGCTAGACACGCTGGAAGACCCATCCGAAGACGAGGCATGGCACATCTCCGTTGCCGGAACTGCGCAGGAATCTCTGGAACAACTAAACGCAAAACTGCGCGAAGTAGGAGCCATCGCGTAATTCGGACGTCTATCAGCCGAACAACGTAGGTTCTTCTGCCGGAACCGGCAGGCCTGGCTTGCCGCCATCGCACACCGGGCATTTGCGCTGATGCACGCGGATGCCCGCTTCGCCATACTCATGGCCGCAGCCTTTGCACCGCAGCACATAGACGCTTTGGCCGGGTAGATCATTTACAGCACGCGCTGCCTTGCGCACAACGGTCTGCCCGTGGTGGTTCGTGGTGCCTGGCTCAACAGTGGCTGCACGCGGAGCAGAACGCGCTGCACGTGCCGGGGGAATATAACGGCGTAACTGCATTCCCAATAGGATAAAGATCAGATGTCCAAAACGCCTACTTACGACTGTATTGTGCTTGGCGCAGGAGCCGCCGGAATGTTCTGCGCGGCGCAGGCTGGCGCACGCGGACTGCGCGTGTTGCTGCTGGAAGCGGGCGAGCGGGCAGGACGAAAAATCCTGATCAGCGGCGGCGGTCGCTGCAATTTCACCAATATCCATGCGGGTCCTGCGAATTACCTCAGCGAGAACCCGCACTTCGCCAAGAGTGCCCTGGCGCGTTACACCCCGCGCGACTTCATCGCACTGGTGGAGAAATATCGCATTCCGTATCACGAGAAAACTCTGGGACAACTCTTCTGCGACGGCAGCGCGCAGCAGATCATCTCGCTGCTGGAATCGGAGTGCCGCAACAGCAATGTAGAGACGAAACTGCGAACAGCAGTGGAGCGTGTGGAGCAAATAGACGGAGGCTTTTGTGTGCACACCTCCACAGGCGAATTCACTGCCCGCAATGTCGTCGTGGCAACCGGCGGGTTATCCATTCCAAAGCTTGGAGCAACTGGCGTGGGTTATGACATCGCACGCAGCTTCGGCCTGCACATCGTGGAACCGCGTGCAGCGCTTGTTCCATTCACGTTGAGCGACACCGAACGCGAACTCTGGTGCGACCTTTCAGGTTTATCCGCGGAAGCAATTGCGACAACTGCACCACGTAAGAAAGGTGCGGCACCGAAGTTCCGCGAAAAGATCCTCATCACGCATCGTGGATGGAGCGGTCCTGCAGTATTGCAGATCTCGTCGTACTGGCGACCGGGTGAAGCCGTACATTTTGACCTTGCGCCGGGTGCAGAGGTATTCACTCCGATGCTTGCAGCAACTCACCGTCGCGATGACGCCACAGCGTTTGCACTGCTGCGCGCTCATCTGCCACAGCGCATGGCAGAACGTTGGCTATATGAGAACGCTCCACCGGATTGGAAAAACACATCCATCACCAAACTGGAAGAGCGACTACACGCATGGCCTGTAACTCCTGCGGGAACGGAGGGCTTTGCCAAGGCAGAAGTCACCGCAGGCGGTGTCAGCACGGCAGACCTGGACAGCACCACGATGCAGGCAAAGGCGGTCCCAGGGCTTGCCTTCATTGGCGAAGTCGTTGATGTGACAGGATGGCTCGGTGGTTACAACTTTCAATGGGCATGGGCCAGCGCCCATGCTGCTGCAATGGCGTTGTAGCTACTGCACCTTCAAGGTAAGCGGAACTGTGTGCGTAACACCCGCAGCCGTCGCAGAGACCGTGATGGTGTAGCTTCCTGACGGCGTGGTGCTGCTACCACCAGAGCCGCCCGACGAACCATCGTCAACCATCTTCCTGCCCGAACCGCAGCCCTGTGCACCTGCAAGAACAATGATCGAGATCAATGCAAGTGCTATGCCACGGGTAGCTCTTCGACGCATCAGCCACAACGGAAGCGGTACAAGTGACAGAAACAGCGATGTGCCAGTAATGGCATTTGCCGTGGTGCCCGTCAACAACGTCACCGTCACGGTGCCAGTCGCGGAGAGATCACGATACTGCGGCGTGATGGTGCACTTTGTTGAAGCAGGCACACCAGAGCATGCAAACGTTACGGCATCCGCCGTACTCACGGAAGGCCGCAGCAACAGCGCATAAACCGCACTCTGGCCGTTGTTGATCGTCGCAGAACTTGCGCCGCTGGCAACGAAACTGAAGTCGATCCCCATACCGGAGAGCTGCGCTATTTGTGTGACTGCGTTGCTCGTGATGGCAACGGTGCCCATACGTGCGCCGGCGCCATCCGGAAGAAACGCAATGCCCATCGAACAACTGTCACCAACAGGAATCGCAGTGGTGGTGGAACATGTACTGCTGCCAGCCACAATGCCGAAGTTGCCTGTAATTGTGACTGCGGAAATAAGCAGCGGAACGCCACCGTTATTCGTCAACGTCAATGTTTGCGCTGCGCCCACCGCACCAACGCCTGTGTTCGCAAAGGTAAGGCTGGAAGGCGCAAGCGAAACGCCTGCACCGGCGATCGCACTACCGCTGAGCGCAACCGTCTGTGCACGCTGCACATCGCTGATCTGTAGAACACCAGTTAGTGTTCCTAAGTGTTTCGGAGCAAACGCTACACTGACAGCACACGACACATGCGCTGGCAACGTTGGGCCGCAAGCATTGACCGCCGTGAAATCGCCAGCCAGTATCTGCGCACTCACCAATGTAAGAGGCACATCACCGTTATTCGTAAGGGTGATTGTTTGCGATGCGCTGGTGGTATTCACCACCTGCTGCCCGAAGGTGAGAGCCAACGCTGAAAGCGTATCGGTTGCGGGAGCTGTTCCCACACCAGCAAGAGGAACTGTCTGCGTCCCTGCATCGCTAACAACTGTGAGCGTTCCTGTGCGAGTGCCAGTTGCGGTGGGCTTGAAGACAACAGAAACAGTGCAGCCTACCTGCGGTGCCAAAGAAGCCCCACAGGTGTTTGCCTGCACGCTGAAGTCGCCGCTGGAAACGGAGATGCTATTCAGTGCGCCACTACCTGCACCGGTATTGGACACAGTAACGTTCGTGACCGCGCTGGTACTGCCGATACTCTGTGTTCCAAAATCGACGGACGTCGGCATCAGCGTTATGTTGAATGCGCCTTTGCCGTTGCCGGAAAGAGCAATCGCAGAAAGGCTACCGAGAACTCCGTTGCTATCGCTGGGAATGGAAAGAATACCCACATGCGCGCCGACCGACTTCGGTGTGAACGTCACGGAGAGAGTACACAGTCCACCACTAACAAGCGAAATACCATCGCAGTTGTTGCTCACAGCAAAATCATCTGTCGCCGTAACGCTGCCTAGTTTCAACGAGCCGCTACCACTGTTGGTCAGCACCACGTTGCGAACAGCCGTAGTGGTGTTCAGCGTGGTGTCATAAAAAGCAACGGAAGCGGGCGATACCGCAAGCGTGCCTGCCACGCCCGTCCCCTGCAAGGAAACAGAATGCAATGCATCCGCATCAGCAAGGGAAAGGATGCCGGAACGAATGCCAGCCGCTGACGGTGCAAAGACTACGGCAATGCTGCAGGATGCTCCGATCGCCAGGCTGCTGCCACAGCTATTCGACGCTGTGCGGAAGTCGCCGCTGATCGTTGCCGCAGTAAGCGTGGCCGCAGCCGTTCCATTATTCGTAAAGCTCACGGTCTGCGTTGCGGAAGTGCTGTTGACCGCAGTATTGCTGAAGCTGAGAGATGCAGGTGCAAACGCAACGGACGCACTCCCCTTACCTGTGCCAGTCAACGCCATAACGTGAGCAGATGTATCGTCCGCCAACGTCATGGTGCCGGCGCGCGCGCCATCGACCGCGGGCACGAACACAATCGTAATCGTGCAGCTACTACCCGCAGCGATGCTGCTTCCACAAGTGGTCGCGGTAACGCGGAAATCGCCCGTCGCTATTGGGACGACGAGACCGGTGGATGCATTGCCTGTGTTTGTTGCAGTGATGGTCTGGCTTGCACTCTGCCCCAATGGCACCGTGCCGAAATCAATGGCAGTTGCCGAAAGCCCCACCACAGCTTGCCCCTGTCCATTTCCACTTAAGGCGACAGTGTGTGTGCCTAATGCGTCTGTAAGAACAAGCGTGCCTGCATGAGCTCCGGATACTGTAGGTGCAAAAGTGATGGACAGCGTGCATGATGCACCTATCGCCAGCGAGGTCCCACAAGAATTGGTTGCAATACGAAAGTTTGCATCGCCGCTGATGCTCTGTCCGTTCATCGTCAGCACGGCTGTTCCGGAATTGGATATCTGCACCATCTGCGCCGCGCTGATACTGCCGACTCCGACATTGCCAAATGCCAACGTGGAGGGCGCAACAGTAACGTTCGCTACACCCTGGCCCGTTCCGTACAACAGGGTGGTTGCGACAGATCCGCTGAAAGTATCCGACAGGGTGATAAAGCCATTCCGTTGGCCATCTGTCGTCGGGGAAAAAACCACTGTCAACTGGCAGGAAGCGCCCGCATTCAGAATTCCATTGTTCGTCGCTGTAATGCAGGTATTTGCTGTAATACCGAAATCACCAAGGATCTGCGGGATCCCAAAAGATATCGCGGAACTTGAAGAATTTGTCACCGTGATGATTTGGCCCGCAGAGGTGTTATTCACTGCGGTCACAGGATAAGTAACCGATGCAGGCATCACGAGTGAACCAGAAGCCAGGCCTTGTCCAGAGAGTGCGATCGCATGGCTTCCTGCGTTGTCCACAAAGGTCATGGTGCCTGTGCGTAATCCGATTGCGGTAGGAACAAAGAATGCAATAACTGTGCAACTGCGTCCCGCATAAAGAACCGTATCGCAGGTATTGCTATAGACGCCGAAGTCTCCGGTGAAGGTCGGACCGACCAACGAACTGGCTGCGCTACCGGTATTCGAAATCGTGAACGTGCCGCCCACAGCGACGCCGACTGTCACGCCGTGAAAGACCAGAGACGAAGGCGAATACACGACATTCGCGACACCAACACCATTGCCATTAAGAAATACCGTGCTGGTCCCAGCATTGTTCGTCAGAGTAAGGCTGCCGTTATTCGCGCCATCCGCTGCCGGCGCATAAGCCACGGACAAGGTACACGTGGTACCTGCATCCAAGGTGGCTCCGCAAGTGGTAGCGGTCAGCCGATAACCAGTGCTGACGACCGGCGTATTCAGTGTTGCCAAAGCCGTGCCAACATTGCTCACCGTAATCGTCTGCGATGCGGAGACAGCATTCACCGCGACATCACCGAAAGAAACAGTCGTGGGCGAAACCAAGACCTTCGCCGCGCCAGTAGCTGTTCCGGCAAGTGTCACCGATGCGTAGCCGCCCGTAACATTCGCAAACACCTGCACGGTGCCTGTGATATTCCCTGCAGTAACGGGAGCAAAGCTAACGGTAAGAGTGCACGTACTGTTCACCGTCAGCGAAGTTCCAGAACAAGTATCGGTCTCCACGAAACCCGCGCTGGCAGACGCGCCCGTAATCTGCATCGCGGCAGTGCCAGTGTTCTTGAGCGTGACTGTCTGAGACGCGCTGGTCGTACCCACAGCCTGGGGGCCAAATGTAAGTGATGTCGACGAGAACGTGATTGCCGGTGCAGAGGTTTGACCTGCAGTGAGCAATGGAATCTGCCAGATGCCGCGACCGTAAGTGCCTGCGCGAAGCACACCCGCAATAGAACTTCCGGGAACGCTAATGCCCGGCGAAACAAACAGTGATGTAACGGGTGCGTTCGGCAACGACGTACCGTAGACACTCCAGCACGCTCCAGTGGTTCCACTCACAGCCGCGACACATGTGGTCACATCCTGCGCCACATACACACCCGTATCCATCGCAACGTAGACCACCACTGGATTATTGGGATCCACCACCACAGCATTTGCGGGAGCATTCGGCAGATTCGCCGAGATGTTCAGCCACGTGCCACCGCCATTGGTTGAACGATAGACATGTGGATAACCAAAGCCCTGAATCGTCGCATAGACGGTCATGCCCGTGGGATCGCCAGGGTCAACAGCAATGCTGGACACATCAAGTCCGCCTGCATTGAAGCGACGAGATGTGTCGTTGGTCACAGAGTTCGTTGTCAGATCAGTCCATGCGGTCGACGATCCCGCCGTAGGCGCCGACGTCATGCTGTAGATATGCCCCGCAGAAATGGAGCCGCCATCCAGCGTGCCACTCAGGCCCGCATACAACACGGATGAGCCGCTGTTCTGCGACCCACTACTTAGTTGCGTCTGTCCTCCTGCTGCCAGGGAACGAATCATTGCGTCAGTCCCATTGCAGGGACTATGCAACAACATGCTGCCCATGGGTGAACTGATCGCGTTCGATGTGCTCCACAGGCCTCCGCCATCTTCCGGCCCACGCCACACTCGGCACGTGCCCACCAACACATTCGTATTCAGCCCCGGATCAAGCAGAGCAGGTGGATCGGTAAGCGCAAGATCGCCACTCACCTGCGAAGATCCAATCGTCGCAACTCCACTAAAGTCTGTCGCAGTACAAAGCTTTCCATTCGTACATGCGTGCAGCGCCACACCCGCACCAGCCTGCAACAACCAGTTGCGACCGTTGCCTTGATCAATCGCCACTGCACCACTCTCAGCGGCATTCAACTGCGTCCACGGTGAAATAGCCGTAGCCTGCGCCAAGGTCGTACTCGCAGCACTTCCGTTCCCACCAAGAGCTGCAAGCAGCACATTCGCATCCGTCGGATCAGAGGCCATTCCCGCGACTTCTGCCAACGACCCCAGCGAGCCATTCAGATTGTCAAAGTGCGTGGCATCATCGGCACTGCACACTCCCGCCTGCTGTCGCACACCATCCAACGACCGCCACAAGCCACCATCGTTGCCAAAGAACATGGTGGGCGTCGCAGAGTTCCCCGCATTCACGCCCCACGCCACTGCATGCTGCGCCGGAGCCACACCCGCAGGAGCCGCGCATCCTGTAGTGGCATTGGTCGTATTGCGCAAAGAACATCCACCAGACAAACTGCAGCGATACAGATCAGATGTTCCCAGGAAAAGCAGCGTGTCATTCGTAGCAAGCGATGTAGCTGCAGGAATCGCCGTCAATGTCAGGTTGTAGTCACCCTGAGGAATACTGCCCGCGCTCTCGACTGCGGAAGTATCAATCTTGCTCGCCCATGCAACCGTTGTAGAAGCGCAGGCACTACCAGAGATTGCGCATGCATCCTGCCATAACCCCTGGCTGCCATTGTTCGGATCAACCGTCACGGCAAACATGTCGCCGGATGTTGGCTGCACGGCCAACGTGCCGCGAAAGATGGGGCATGACAACAGCCCATAATCACCGGGACGCGGAGGGCAATTCGCCGTCGTTAATCCCACGCCGGGCTGATTCGTCATGCGCGTCCACGTAACACCGTCGCTGGATTCGTAATATCCATGCGAACGAATCGCCGCGTAAAACTTTTTGCGAATCGGATTCCACACGACAGACGTAGCTGCATTGCCACGAAAGCTGGTGTAACTGGTGGTGCGGTTCTGAATGATAGTGCTGCCATCCTGAATGGTGGCAGGCGTCCATGTCTGACCTGCGTTTGTGGAATAGTAAAGACCACGCACGCCGGGATAGTTTGTTGCGCGAACGTTCGCGGCCTCTGCCGCCGATGACACCGCCACCACCACCAGTTGAGGTGACGTGGTGCTCCATGCAAATCCGGCAATGCCTTCCCCGTTGAATGAATAGCTGAGCGCCTGCGCCAGCGACCACGTCTGGCCGTTGTCACTGGAACGAAGAATGCCCTCACCGTAGTAGCTGTCCAACGCATCGTTCGGGTCGCCCGTTCCCGCAAGGATGACGCCTGTTCCTCCCGGCTGCACAGAAACGGCGCCAATGGAAAGCGAAGGTATCGCCGACGTTCCTGCGTTCGGAGAAAACACTGAAAGCGTATCGGTCAGCGGTGTAAAGCTAACCGAACTTGAAGCAGCATTCGTACTCTTCCAGACACCACCACCGGAAGTCCCCACGTAGAGCGTGTTGTTACTGACGTCATTCGGATCCAACGCCAGCGAAGTGACGCGTCCTGTAACCAACCCATAACTCAGCGATTGCACCTGCACCGGGCCAACCGCAGTCCACTGCGTCGTCAGCGAAGTCGCCTGCGCCTGAACCAGATTTGCCTGTTGTGCCTTTGCCGACACCAGCGCCGCAGCGGGCGAATCCTGTTGCGGTGCCTGATGCGACCGCACAAACGCCCTTGCTCTACGTGTAGCCGCGGCAGGCTCTTCCACCGCAGTTCGCGCACGCATAGCCTGTGCCGATTCCAATTGTTGGGGCTGAGCTACGCTTCCGGGAAAAGCAAAAAGGAGCGCAGCCACTGGTAAGCAGCTTGCAACAGGCCATCGCTGCAAACATCTCAAATGGCTTGTGGCATCTTTCCAAAACGGCAACGTACGAAATCCCCTCAAGCAGGAACCTGGTGGCACAGAAACGCGCACAAGTGCGCGTTGCACGGCATATGCCGCAACCCAGGGATACCTGTGAGAGAACTCTCAGTTTCAATAGCCACTGAAAGCAGAAACGGGGCGGAACCCGCCCCGTCTACAGCTCTTATGGCCGATGATCTACCTTGCTTGCTCGCTGATTCTTAGCAACGAACAATCTTAGGTGACTGAATATGACGTGTGGCGTTTCTCGAATCTACCACCAGCCTTGCTTCCGCAACAATCGTTTCCATCTCGTATGCGGAGTGGTCGGTAGCGATCAAAACGCAGTCAAATTCGCTAACTCGTTCTAGTGGTGTGGATTCCATGTTGAGAGCGTATTTACGACCGTGTCCCACTTTGGGAAAGAAGGGATCGTTGTAGCTCACATCACATCCCAAACCTTGCAATTGCTCGATGATGGCCAGCGACGGCGACTCGCGCAGATCGTCCACATCTGCCTTGTACGCCACACCCAACACCAACACCTTTGCACCCTTGGTGGCAACGCCCCGTGCATTCAACGCGCGAGCGACCTGCCGCATTACGAATACCGGCATGTCCTCATTGACTTCACCCGCAAGCTGGATGAAGCGCGTCGTGAAGCCATACTCCTTGGCCTTCCACGTTAGATAGAACGGATCAACCGGAATGCAGTGCCCGCCGATGCCGGGGCCGGGATAAAACGCCTGGAACCCAAAGGGCTTTGTAGCAGCCGCATCGATCACTTCCCAGATATCCACGCCCATCTTCATGCAAAGCTGTTTCAGCTCGTTCACCAGCGCGATGTTCACGCTGCGGTAGATGTTCTCCAGCAGCTTGGTCATCTCCGCTGTTGCAGGCGATGACACCGGCACCGTCTTCGTGAAGATGGAACCATACAAGGCGCAGGCTGCTTCCGTAGCCGTCTTGTCCATGCCGCCGACAACCTTGGGAATCTCGCGGCGAGGTGTGACCATGTTGCCGGGATCTTCGCGCTCTGGCGAAAACGCCACCAGGATGCCGTCAATCTGCTCTGTCTCTTCCGGCGGAGCAATCTGTACGTGTAAACCGCGCGCTGCGCCTGCCTCGGTGAGGATGCGCACCACAATCTCTTCCGTCGTACCGGGATAGGTTGTGCTCTCCAGCACAATCAACTGTCCTGCATGCACATAAGGCGCAATCGCATGGACCGTTGCTTCCACATAACTCAGGTCCGGTGCATGATGTTCCGTCAGCGGCGTGGGCACGCAGATGAGCACGGCATCCATCTCGGCGATGTGCTGGAAATCAGTTGTCGCGCGAAATCCTTTAGCCTGCGCAGCAGCAATATGTTCCGGCTCAATCCGCCAGATATAGCTGGCGCCACCATTCAGCGTGTCGACCTTCTTCTCGTCGACATCGAAGCCAGTCACGCGAAAGCCTTCGCTTGAAAACAGCAGCGTCAGCGGCAAGCCCACATAGCCCAGTCCAATGATGCCAACGCGGGCTTCGCGGTTTTGCACCCGCGCACGCCATGCTGCGAGCGTCGTTACTGCGGGAACGCTTCCGCCCTTGGTCGGTGTCTGTACGCTGTCTTTAATGTTGCCTGTCGCCATGCTGCTCCCAGATGCACTGTTTGCGCTAGCGAACGACGCCCGGCGAAACCGTCACCAAATACTTTTCACCATTGGACGCCCGGCAAAGCAGCAAGTTCCGCGCCTGGAGCGCCAAATGCCGCCAATCTTTTAAACAAATTGAAACAAAAGGGCTACGACCTGCGGGGAAGCTGATCGCAATACCATGCAACGGTGCGCTGCAGGCCTTCTTCAAAGCTCACCTGCGGCATATATCCAAGGGCTTGCCGTGCTGCTTCGATGCTCGCCAGAGAATCCTTCACATCGCCGCAGCGGGCAGGACCGTAGGCTGGTTCAAGCGGAGATTGCAGCAGTCCGGCAATCACGCGATAGGTTTCGTTCAGCGTGTGCCGCTCGCCGCAGGCAACATTAAATATCTGGCCAGCAACCTTCTCCGCCGGAGCTTCACTCGCCAGCAGGTTTGCTTGTACGGCATTCGCAACATAAGTAAAGTCGCGGCCCTGCTCGCCATCGCCATAAATTGTTGGATGTTCTCCCTGCAGCAGTTGAAGAATGAACTTCGCCATCACGCCGGAATACTCTGAGTTCGGCACCTGCCGCGGCCCAAAGATATTGAAGTAGCGCAGGCAGACCGTCTCCAGCCCATACACCTGCCAATAGCTCTTCATGTAGAACTCGCCTGCCACCTTCTGCACCGGGTAGGGCGCAATGGGCATCGGGATCATGGTCTCCACACGCGGAAAGCCCGGCTGATTGCCATACGCAGAACTGGATGCCGCATACACAACACGCTTCACACCAGCGGCACGCGCTGCCTCCAACACCTCAAATGTTCCTTCAATATTCGCCATATGCGAACTGCGCGGATCTTTTACGCTGCGAGGCACGCTGGGCAGCGCGGCAAGATGAAAGATCACCTCCGCACCATCAACGGCTTTCGCCAATGCATCACGATCCAATAACGACGCTTCTGTGAACTCGATGCGATCGCGTACCCCGGCAAGATTTTCCGCGCGTCCGGTCGCAAAATTGTCCAGTCCGCGCACACGCTCACCCCGCGCCAAAAGCGCGTCCACCAGGTGAGAACCGATGAACCCAGCAGCCCCCGTTACCAGAACCGTTCTCATTTGCCATTCAGTATCGCAGCAGGACATGGCAAAACGACACGCAACTTTTTGGTTGCACAATCCGACCGACGATGGGATAGTTAAATGCAACCTGGAGGTTGCGTAAATGCAGGACTGTATCGACAAGGAAATCTTCATTGAAGCGCCCGTTTCACGCGTGTGGAAAGCTGTCACCGATGCAAGCGAATTCAGCACATGGTTTGGAGTGAAGCTGGAATCGCAGTTCGCTGTGGGTGCCGTAATGGAGGGCATGATCTCGAATCCGAAGTACAGCCACATCCGTCTGAAACTGACCGTGGAGACTATTGAGCCGGAGACACGGTTCGTCTATCGCTGGCTGCCCTATGCTCTCGATCCCGATGTGGACTATTCCTCGGAAACACCCACAACCGTCACCTTTCACTTCTCACCATCCAATGGCGGCACACATCTGCGCGTAACGGAATGCGGCTTTGACAAGGTGCCGGAGTGGCGCCGCGAACTCGCCTTCAAGATGAACAGCAGCGGATGGGAACAGCAGGTGGCACGCATCCAGCGCTATGTTCTGACCGGATCACCCGATGCGTAAACCAGCAACATCCGATCGACTACGACAGCAATGTGTCCCTGTCTTTGCCGCGTTGGGCGATGCCACACGATTGTCGCTGCTATCGCGGCTGGGCGAAGAGGGCGAGCAATCCATCCAATCGCTGACGCAATCCACCAGCGTGACGCGCCAGGCCGTAACGAAACACCTGCACGTTCTGGAACGCGCCGGCCTGGTGCGCTGCCGGGAGCAAGGCCGTGAACGGCACTACGGCCTTGCCCCGAACGCGCTGGATGACGCACGCGATTACTTGCAAGCCATCGCACAACACTGGGACGAAACCCTGCTGCGCCTCAAAGCGCACGCAGAACGGCCCTAAGTGAGACAAAACAGCTAAGAAAGTGCCTTTTTCGAGGACGAAATCCCACAAAAAAGCAAAAATTCGGATTCTGACAAAGGCACGCTATAATCAAACCTGTCTCGCCGTTCCGCGCTGTTTCTGCGCGTTTTGAGCGCGCAAGACTCCGCGGAGAGTTGGCCGAGTGGCTGAAGGCGGCGGTTTGCTAAACCGTTATAGGGTCAAAAGCTCTATCGGGGGTTCGAATCCCCCACTCTCCGCCACTCCTGTCTTAGTTTCGTTTTCTCTTTCTAAGCATCTCGCGAATTTTGCCCGAAATTGTGCTGAAGTTTAGCAACTTTGGTCGTCTGAACAGGTCTGGAAAATCCTGACTTCCCGCGGCGGCTAGAACTTAAAGCCGCGCTGAATGAGCCGGATTCCGCAACCTTTTACGGGGAAGTGCTGGATACATAACTTATCCAGCACTTCGCCATATTGCGGAGGAGTAATCACTCCGTTCCTCCCGATTGAGGTATCACTTCCGAAAGCTGACTCACAGGACTAATCGATCGAACTCGACTCTATTTCTCATAGCCTTCCGTTTTCGCGAAGGTTCAAGGGTGCTGGAAAACTCAATGAACATCCTTGCGCTGGGGATCAGATACGTTGCAGTCGGAATGCTGCAGTGCGACGTGTCACGCATGCTTCCACCACAATCCCTTTAATGAATGGTTCCTCCATTCAAGGTGCGCTCGTGACCCGGAGTGAAGCCGACCAGCGCGTGCAAGTGATTCATCATCGGGTTAGGCGCTCTCCACCGAGATAGTGCCGATAAACGCATAAAGATTTGCTGAGACGAGACGCGGATGATTGAATGAAGCCATTGCGGAAACTGATTTCCATCTTGCTGCTGGCTGTCTTCGGCCTGCCGTTCGTCTCTCCACTCTTCGCTGCTACGGCAAAGAGTGAGTCGGACCTGCCTGCCTGCTGCCGCCGCAACGGAAAGCATCACTGCACGATGAGCATGGTGGCTCGTAGCCATGTCGCGAGCAACAAGTCAGAGTTTCGCGCACCATTAGAGAAATGCCCGTTTTATCCAGCCTCGCTCAAAGCATCCCAGCACTCGGATTTTGGGCTGACCGTATCGTCTGCCGTCTTTGGCGAGGTCATTAGTCATCCTGCGGTTCACACCCAGACGAAATCAAAGTGGCGCGTTGCTCACGAGCGTTCTCGGCATAAGCGCGGCCCTCCTTCCACCTCAGCTCTCTAGTCCCTGCTTGATCCGGTGGTTCCTCGCTTTTGCGAGATCCATGCTGGTAGAGTGCATCTCCTCCTGATGAAGGATGGCGAGTTGCACCTGGAGATCGCACAGCATAGCTAAGATTTGGCTCATTAGTATCCTGCTGCCGCTGACCCAGTGGCCTGTGGCGCAACGAGCGATACAGAAAAGCATGTGACGGAAGCACACCAGAAGGTGCGCCCAAAGTGTGTACGTTTCTCGATCGGATTCCTTCTTTTATGGGGATTGGTCGGACTGTACTTCCTATTCGTTAGTGGCTACATGAACGGCAATCACTCAATGACTTGATAAAACTTTGAGAAAGCTCATCTCCATCACGTTGGTGGCCCTGTTTGGCCTTCCGTTTGTATCGGTGCTCTTGGCGCTAATGCCAAGGAACGATGCAAACCTGCCTGCGTGTTGCAGGCGGAACGGCAAGCACCATTGCATGATGAGCATGGCCGAGCGCGATCCACTTTCTGATCATCAACCGGCGTTCTCGGCTCCACTGGACAAATGCCCTTATTGTCCCGCAGCAACAAAGGGCATCCATTCTTCAGGCGGCTTTGCTCCGCCATCTGCCCATGCCATCTATGCCGGACTCCTCAGCCATCCGGCAGTCGTCGTACAGACCGAATGCAAGCGACGCATCGCCAGCGAGCGAGCGCATGGCAAACGCGGCCCTCCAGCAGACAAGTCCTTCGCCTGAGTTCATGACGAAGACCGTAGCCGATCTCGGCTGCCGAACGCTGGAGAAACCAATGATTTCCTTGATCCGACCTGCGGCACTAGCCGTAGCCTTCTCGCCTGTAAGAAACAATTGCTTCGATTTGACATACGGAGCACTCCATCCGGTACGACCATCCGTGTCCATCGCGGGATGGGCCGCAAGAATTGCTCTTTTCACGTGCTTAGCTTCCTTACCAGCCGCCGCGCAAACCAGCGGATCAATCTCTGGTAACGTTCTCGATCCTTCAGGAGCAGCGATTACGGGTGCCAGCGTTTCTCTCGTCGAGACGGCAACTAACTATCGCATCACAGCAAGAACAAACAGCATTGGTCACTATAAGTTTTCTGCTTTGCCTCAGGGCCGCTACACCCTGAAGGTCACTGCGTCTGGCTTCCGAAACTTTGAAGCAACTGGTGCGCAGCTCACCGCCGACCAGACGCTTCACATCGATGCCAAACTCCTCGTCGGTTCGGCGAGTACAACCGTGCAAGTGTCGGCCACGGAGACGCCATACACCGCACTCGATTCCGGTGCCGGAACCCGCACGCGAACGCCGTTGATCGATGTTCCGCAATCGATCGAAGTGGTAAATAGCACCGTGATTCGCGATCAGGATCGCCGCACGTTGGCGGAGGCTTTGGTCAATGTCGCTGGAGTTGTTGTACCGAAACCCGAAGAAATCCTGTTCGGGATCACTCCTCTTGTCCGTAGCTTCTCAGCCGAGATCTACACCGACGGTCTCTCCATGTTTGGCAATACGAGCACCGCAAACGACCCCACAAGCCTGGTTGGAGTGGAACGGATTGACGTGGTGAAAGGACCGAGTTCCACCATGTATGGCGGTGGCCTTGGCTCGCCCCTGGGCGGCTTGATCAACGTGGTCTCGGTACGCCCGGAGCCTGGGTTCTCAGGCTACGTCGGATTCCGTGGCGGCAACTTCGGAACCGTCGATCCGTACGGCGATATCAATCTTCCGCTCAACTCCCGAATCGCAACACGTCTCTCTGGCGAGTATCAGCGAAACGATAGCTGGGTCGATGTGGTGAGCGGAGATCGCTGGTCGGCACAACCGGCTATGTCGTTTCAACTGGCGTCGAAGACGAATCTCTTCGTTCAAGGGCGGTTCAATCATCGCGACCAGTTGGAGTATTCCGGTGTTCCAGCGGTGCAGGCAATGGCAGGGCAGATTGATCGCAACGCCTTCGTCGGTGCTCCTGTTGGGCAGCCGCATACGGTACTCGACAGCAACATGGTCACAGCGGAACTGAACCATGACTTCAATGACAATGTGCATTGGAATACAAGCGCACGCTACTACTTCAGTCAGGCGAATGAGCACGGCAGCTTCGTCCTTCCCGCGCTTGCCCCACCTGATCCGGCGACTCCGACCGTGTATCCCATCTTTACGCTGGACATGACAAACAACCCAGTCCGGGAAGGCACCTTCGATACCAACTTGTTCGCAAGTCTTCGTGGTCTCGGCGGACGGCACGGGCTACTCGCTGGCGTGAGCTACGACCACACCAACTTCTACTCGGAGATGGGCTTCTCTGGCATTCCGGTGGGTGAAGAGGATCTGGCACATCCCTCGTACAACCTGAGGTTTGGCCCTCCCACTCCGGCAAGCCTGTTTCAAACGGATCGTTATAAAACCACCGCAGTCTATGGTCAGGACCAGGCCACATACGGGCGGCTCAGTCTGACGGGATCTGTCCGCTATACGAAGCTAGACTTCCGTGAGCGCGAGCAGGCCACCGACAAGACCTACAACCACGCTTCGGGACGCATCGGCGGTAACTTCCGGGTCGCCAGCGGTGTCTCTCTCTACGCTGCATACGCTACAGCCTTTCGCGGTGCGTTTGGTCTTGTCGTACAGCAAGCTCCGAAGCCGGAGACTTCGCAGAACGTCGAAGGCGGTGTGAAGCTGGCACTGACCAGAGCGCATCTGGCAGGTACAGTTGCCGTCTTTAATCAGACCCGCAACAACGTTGCAACGCCTGATCCGGTGAACTTCCTGTACTCCGTGCAGACGGGGCAGCAACGTGCTCGCGGAGCAGATGCAGATATCACGTGGGAGCCGGTACGCTCCTTCTCCTTGCTGGCGAACTATGCGTATGTGCAGGCCACGGTCACTAAAGACAACTCCACGCCGGTTGGTGATTTTCTGCAGCGAGTACCGCGTAACAGTGGACGCATTGCAGGGCGCTATCGGATACAGAACGGCATCGCCAGAGGACTGTCGTTTGGTGCAGGCGTGACCGCGTTCACAAAGCGCGAGATCACTCTCCCGAACACCATCGCTGTTCCAGGCTATGCCGCTATCGATGCGCAGGCCGCATACGAATTTGGCAGATACACAGTGCAGGGTTCGGCTGTGAATCTCACAGCGCACAAGACCTTCGACCCATACCAATATTTTGGCTTTCCGGTCGTCATGCCGAATCAGCCGATTTCGGGGTACGTCACCTTGCGCGTTCGTCTTGGAAAGGACTAGTGGTATGACTCACATCAATCGTCGTAAAGCACTGCAGCTTTCTCTGCTCGCTCCCTTCGCTTCATCGCTCGCTGGTTGCAAAGCCACACCGAAGAGCGAGGCAGTTCGTGATGTTGCACCGCACAACCCGCTAACGCCTCCAGCAAAGGAGTCTATCCCGGTCGCGTTCCTTCTCTCGAATGAGGCCGTTGTCATCGACTTTTGCGGACCATGGGAAGTCTTCGAACGTGTGCCGAAACCGAAGGCATCGTTCGACGCCTTCAGGCTCTACACGGTAGCAGAGACAAGCGATCCGGTTCGTCTGAGTGGAGGGATGAAGGTGATTCCCGAATACACCATCGCGGACGCACCTGCGCCGAAGGTGGTTGTCATTCCAGCGCAGGACCCTGTCAGCGAAAAGACCAAGGAGTGGATACGGAGTGTGAGCAAGCAGACGGACGTGACAATGTCCGTCTGCACTGGGGCGTTTGTACTGGCCAGCACGGGCTTGCTCGCCGGGAAGTCGGCCACTACCCACCATGGTTTCTACACCGACCTCGAAACCAAGTATCCAGACATCCACGTTCAACGTGGCGCTCGTTTTGTTGAGGCCGGAAACCTTGCTACAGCGGGCGGTCTTACGTCTGGTATTGATCTCGCTCTACGAGTGGTCGAGCGCTACTTCGGCGAGGACACCGTTCGCGAAACGGCGAACATGCTGGAATACCAGGGCGATGGATGGCAGCACCCGAATTCCAATGCTGCTTTTGCCAAGACGGTCTCTCTGAATACGAAGCATGTTCGTTGCGCTGTCTGCGGTATGGACCCTGATCCGAAGCTTTCTTCTGTGTACAAGGGCAAGACCTACTACTTCTGCATGCGAGAGCATAAACAACTCTTCGACGCTTCGCCCGAGAAGTTCATTGCGAACTAAACGAAGTCGCAAATGAACTCTGCAGAACCCATTCGCTTTCGGCTACGAACACGGTCGGCGGTAAACCGACTTTACCGTCATCCTTCCAGGCACTCGGTGCGGACACGATGACGATGGCAACAACTTTGAGGAACTCACGCTATGAGACGCAATCCGCTTTTATACCTACCGCTCTTGGTGATGTGCATGCTGCCGCTATGGGCAGCTCCGCAGGCTCCGACACAGTCGCAGGCCACGGCTATTTCTGGAACCGTGACCGATCCTTCAGGTGCGGCGCTCGTCGGGGCAAAGGTCACACTCACACAAGCGAACGGAACGCTTCGTTATGAGACGATCACCGACGCCAGCGGACACTACCGCATCGCCAGCCCGATGGAAGGAGCCTACAACCTGACAGTGGAAGCGAATGGCTTCCATGCGACGAATGCCCAGGTGAGAATCGCCTCGGATGCGATCACCACCGCAGACGTTCGGCTCATCGTAGGCAGCGCGAGTCAGAGCGTGGTGGTGACTGGAACTCCGAGCTCCGCCGTTGAGGAGAAGTTCGATATCCCACTCGAGCAGTTTCCGCAGGCAGTTCAGGTCGTTTCTCACCAAAAGATTGTGGACAGCAATGCAATCAGCTTAAGCGACATTCTCGCGACAGTTCCATCGGCGACTCCCGGGCCGTCCCGCGAGTCTACCTACCAAGGGTTCGCCTTTCGTATTCGTGGCTTCACGGCCTATCCGATCTACAACGGAGTGTTTCAGAACTACTTCTTCAACGTAGATCCCTCGGCACTGGTGAACATCGAAGATGTACAGGTCATCAAGGGGCCTTCGGGTGTGATCCTTGGCCAGGGAGAAGTCGGTGGCGCCATGAATATCACAACGAAACGTCCGCAACATGACTTCGCAGGGAGCGTAAGCATCATCGCGGGCTCGTTCAATCAGGCATCCGGTTCCTTCGACGTGACTGGCCCGTTGCGTCCGATACGCAATCTTTACTTTCGAGCAACAGGAGAAGTCGAGCGTTCCGGCAGCTTCGTGAACTACTTGCCGATCAATCGGCAAAATGGAAACTTCTCAGCGAGCTGGGAACCTAACAATCGTGTCGCAGTGCATTTCGTGGGTGAGTGGCAGGAGCGAGATACCTACCGCAACCCTGGCCTTCCGGTGATTGGAACCGTTCTGCCAAATGGCGTTCGACAGATTTCGCGCTCCGCATTCCTCGGTGATCCGACGATGGACGGCGATCCAGGGCACAGCAATTTCACTGCGACGGGACAGTTGATTCAGGCGTGGGCTCCGATCAAACTGAGCGAGTCGTGGACGTTTACGCCTCGCATCTCCTACTCCACCTTCACCGGTATCTATTCGGAGTTGAACCTGAACAAGGTGCTCGCAGACCTGGTTACCGTATCGCGTACGGGCCGTTATGACGAGGAGCGTCACCATTATCCGAATGAACAATTCGACTTCGCTGGGACTGTGAATACGTTGGGGATGAAACACCACCTTATCCTCGGCACGCAGAACAGCCTGTATCGAGTGAACTTCTTCCAGCAGAACATGCCTTCAGTACCTTCCATCAATACTCTCAATCCGACGTATGGAAATGTGGCGGATGGCCCCTATCCACTCAGTACTGTGAGCTTCACGAATTACAACGGTTGGGGGCTGTATGCGCAGGACCGTATCGACGTGACGACTCGACTCAATGTTATTGCCGCCTTTCGTGAAGACTTCTACTTGAACCACCGTGCGCTCGCGCCTGACTTCACGACTCCTGCCACGGTGACTGACAGCAACTTCAACCATCCGACCTTTCAGCTTGGGTCCACATACCGACTAAACCACGGCTTCTCCCTCTTCGGCGGATATGCCACTGGCTTCAACATCATGCCGGTCGTCAACACTCTTACCTACAGCGGTACGGCCCTCAGTCCAGAGACTTCATGGCAGGGCGAGGGCGGCATTCGCCACAGCGAAGGCGCGTTCAGTGGGAGCATCAGCCTCTTTCAGATCCACCGCACGAATGCGGTTACTTCCGACCCTGCGCATCCGGGATACAGCATCAACAACGGCGACTATCGCGTGCGCGGGATCGAGTTCGAAGAGAGCTGGCGTGCAGGCCGTGGAATCTTTCTGGACACTGGCTATTCCTACCTGGATGGACAGATCGTCAAGAGCAACTCTGGCAATCTCGGTTTCCAGATCGCTGACACGCCAAAGCACCGGGGCAACATGTTCCTGCGATACGCATTCGCGCATATCCCAGTGCAGGTTCACCTCGGATTCAACTACGTTGGCAACCGGGCGTTTCTGGATACCGCGAACGTAGTCCAAGGACCGGGCGTACTCGGCAACCAGGTGCGTCTGCCGGAGTACACCAACGTCAACCTAGGCGGGACGTATACCTTAGGCCATCTGCGCCTCGATGCCAACCTGACCAGTGTTGGAGATAGCGTGTACTTCCTCAAAGACTTCGGAAGCTACGACGTGATACCTGGCCAGCCACGTGCATTCAGTTCACGGCTTACGTATCAGTTCTAAGAAGGCAGGTCCAGAGTCGGCAGTCAGCAACTTGAAATTCAGAAATTGACGTCGGCCCTTGTGACAAGGAAATGCGATGGGAAGCATCCTGATGATTGTGTCGGACCGCGTCAACCATAGCTTTTACAGGCGATGCGAATGCGACTCCAGCTGAACGCTTGCCACATCGCGCGGCTAAGTCTCCAGTCACGGTGGAGCGTATTCGCTCGTTACTTAAGGGCCTCATTCCCATGGGGAGAATGAAGCCCTTAAGCAACGATGTGACAGGCATTCCCCTTGTTGCGTGCATTCAGTTCTGTGGCAATGAAATCTCGCGCAACTTCGAACCTTTCATGGCTTGCATGACGAAGGTTGTTCACGACGAGTTCTGGCTTTGCTCCTGCGGCGTCTGACGCAAGCCGGAGGGCTACCCATTGCCTGAGTGGTCGGCAAATTGACCCCGCGTTGACGCGCCCAATTATTTCCCTGTATACACAGACGAAAGTTTCTCTCCGCCATGATTTTTGACAAAGAGGCAGATGCATCCCGGTGGTTTTGCTAGTTGCGATGTGTCTGCAGATGTTCAGAATAAAAGGGAGTTCCCCATGACTTCATCCCGTTTCCGTTGGTTGTGCCAATGTCTAGTCTCCTTTGGTTTCCTGATCATGACCACGCTGTTTCTTCCAGAAAGTTCGATGGCACAGGTATCAACGGCAGAAGTTATCGGAACAGTGCGGGACGCTAGCGGCGCGTTCGTTCCAAACGCCAACGTAACGTTGACGCTTACGGAGCGAAATGTAGTTCGCAATACGCAGACAAACGCGTCCGGAGAATACACTTTCGGTCTTTTGCAGAATGGAACCTACAAGCTTTCTGTTGATGCGCCTGGGTTCGCGCAATATCAGGTGCAGCAGTTTGCTCTTGGTGGTGGTGATCGTAGACGCCTAGACGTGGCGTTGACTCTTGAAGGCAGTCATGTTGCGGTTAATGTCACCTCCGCCCCTTCCATGCTTGGCACTGACACAAGCAATCTCAGCACTCAGGTGAGTCAGCGGCAAGTGCAGGATCTTCCACTGAACGGCCGAAACTTCGTTCAACTCGCACAGCTTGCAGCCGGAGCAAATGAAGGGACATCGTCCGCCATTGCCAACGGCAACCGGCCCGACGATCGCAGGCAGACATCCGCGGTTGTCGCGAATGCCCAGTCCGATACGTTGAACTACCAGATGGTAGAAGGCGTGGATAACGTTGAGTACACCGTAGGCACCATTGGCGTTCGTCCCTCGGTGGATGCGATTGCGGAGTTTCGAGTCATCACAAGTGTCCCACCGGCAGAGGTGGGCAAGACCCCCGGTGCAATCATCAACCTGATTACGCGTTCCGGAAGTAGTCAGTTTCATGGATCGATCTTCGAGTTCGTGCGGAACGATATGTTCGATGCGCGGAATTTTTTTGCGACTAAAGCTGCTGTTCCAACAAAGCCAAAGTTTCGTCAAAATCAATTTGGCGGGAGCATCAGTGGTCCGGTTTTCCGCGACAAGACCTTCTTCTTCGCTGACTACGAAGGATTTCGCAGAATCGACGCCACTAATTCTCTTGTCAACAACTTGGTTCCCACCGCCTACGAAGTAGCTCACCCCGGAGATTTTTCTGATCGTGGTGGCCCAGTTCTAAGCAGTTCACAGATCAATTCGATTGGTGCAAAATACTTTGCGCTTTATCCAGCTCCGAACAACGGAGCGACGACTTACACATCTTCATACCCACAGACACAGAACAGCACTACTGCTGATGCCCGCATTGATCACCACTTCAATGAGTGCAACTCCATCTTTGGACGGTGGGCCTATAACAACGTCAGTACACTCACGCCAAGTGCTCTGCCCAATGTGGGCGGAGTAGACCCAGGCGGCTCAGTATCCTTCCCGGGGGCGGCCTCCCAGCAAGCCTATCAGTGGCTCGCTGATTACATTCACGTATTCAACCCTTCGCTTCTTCTTGAATTAAAGGCGGGTTATACCCACATCAGTAACGTTTCGCTGCCGCTGAATTATGGCAAAAATTACGGCAACGCATTTGGCATCACAAATGCGAATCTCGACATCTTCACCTCGGCTCTTCCGACCGTTTCCGTGACCGGTTACGCTCCGCTGGGTGTTTCAAGCTCGCTCCCACTGTTCGATAGGGATAATGCGTTTCAGTACAGCGCTGCGTTAACCCAGGTGAAAGGCCGCCACTCTTTGAAGTATGGGGCTATGCTCATTCGTCGACAGGTTTACAACGAGCAACCTACTTCCGGTTCAGGATCATTTACCTTCACTACGAACCCCACCACGTCTACGATCTCGACACTTACTCCTCTCATCAATCTGCTCGAAGGGAATGTCTACCAGGTATCGCGAGTTGTCCAGCTTTACCCACGCTACCTGCGAAACTTCGAGCCAAGCCTTTTCGTCCAGGATGACTGGCGAGCAACAGATAAGCTGACATTGAACCTTGGCCTTCGGTACGACATCATCACTCCGGTTAAAGACAAGTTCGGACATATCTCCCACTTTGATCCCGTCTCCGGAACATTTCGCGTAGCCGGTGGAGGAGGTGCGTCAGACACAGCAGATATTCAGACCGACTATCGTTCCATTGCACCTCGCCTGGGGATGGCGTTCAGCGCTACTCCCAAGACAGTCTTGCGAGCTGGTTACGCAGTAGTTTTCTTCCGCGACAACACCGGGCCTTCCGTGCCTTTTGCTGATCCGCCATACGTTGGAACCTATCAACCAAACCCGAATACGACGACCTTCTCAACTCCACTACCGTTGCCCACGCTTGCCTCCACTACGTCGCCATCGGGCGCGCTTCGCGGTATGCAGCTGGATTATCGCAATTCCTACGTGCATGAGATCAACGCGAATATCCAACACGATCTCGGTTTCGATTCCGTTCTAACCCTGGCTTATGTTGCAGAGCTGGGCCATCGTCTGCGCATTTCTCCGAACGTCAACCTCGGTCCACTTGGCCAAACAACAGCAGGAGCCTATACGACCCTGCGGCCGTTCTATTCGAAATATCCGGCGGTAACGGATATCTATAACATTCAATCCAACGGCACCTCCAACTTCAATTCGTTTCAGGCAACGCTAGTAAAGCAAACCAGCCACGGGCTCACGCTACAGGCCAACTACACGTGGGCGCACGCGCTTGGCGATGTACAAGGATTCTCTGCCGGGGGCCTCTACACCAGTGCAGATCCTGCTCACAACTCAACCGTCGAATATGGCAACAGTGAACTGGATGTGCGGAACCGCTTCACCATGATGTTGAACTACCGTTTGGCATTTGCAGATCACCTCAACGGAATCGCAGGTGTTGTCGGCAAAGGTTGGCAGTTCAATGCAATCGATGTTTGGGAGACTGGCCAGCCTTTCACTGTGGTCAACTCAAGTCCGCGCACAAATACCGGTGTCGGTTCAGACCGTCCGAATCAGGTAGGAAATCCGAACCTAGCGAACAAGACAATTGCGGCATGGTTCAATACGGCCGCATTTTCTGCCCAGCCACTTGGAACGCTTGGGACCACATCCAGAAACAGCCTTTATGGGCCGCACTACCGTCACTTTGATGTCTCTATATTCAAGGATTTCCAGCTTCCTGAAAGAGCCGTCCTTCAGTTGCGCGCGGAAGCATTTAACTTATCGAACACACCAAACTTCGGTCAGCCTGGTTCTACATTGGGAACATCGACCTTCGGTGTCATCAACTCCTTGCGTACGAATGCACAAGGCAGACAGCTGCAGTTCGCAGCGCGGCTCTCTTTCTAGGAAATTTCAAAAGGAATTTAGAGGTGCTGTATGGGATTTCGAAGATTGTTGCCGTTAGGGATCCTCGCTGTGACGACCTTGTTGCACGGTCAGACTAAAACGGGAATCGACGTATTGGAGGCAGAGCACTTTGCTCCCCTCAAGCAACTCGCCGAAAAGCACCAGGGACAATTACGGTTGGGAGTCCTCACAAACCCTGTGGGGGTTGATTCGCAACAACGAAGAACGATTGATGTACTGCGGCAGGATGCAGCAGAAGCCGTTCCCGGATTGAAGGTTGTGACACTGTTCAGCGCCGAACACGGCATCAACGCCGCAGTAGACGGGTACTCCATCAACGACAAGATTGATCCGGCAAGCCAATTACCAATCATCAGTTTGTTTGGTGCAACCGAGGCCCAACTGCATCCAACGGCGCAACAGACACAAGGGCTCGACGCCATTGTGATTGATCTTCAGGATGTCGGTGTACGCTACTGGACGTTCCAGACGCTCATGAAGTATTTCCTTCAGGCTTCGGCAGCAAATCATCTTGACATTGTTGTTCTCGACCGACCGAATCCAATCAACGGAATAGCTGTGCAAGGCCCTCTCTCCACTACCGGTCGCGAGAATTACGTGAATCCATCTTCCGAGCCCATGCGTACAGGAATGACGATGGGCGAACTGGCGCAGCTCTTCAATAGGGAAGGACATCTCGGAGCTTCGTTGACAGTAATCAAGATGAGCGGATGGAAGCGGTCGGATTGGTATGACGACACAGGTTTGCTCTGGATCAACCCTTCGCCGAATATCCGCAGCCTTACCCAGGCCATGCTCTATCCGGGAATCGGATTAATCGAAGGCACGAATGTGAATGTTAAGGGGCCTGGCGAGCCTCCGTTCGTCCGGTTTGGCGCTCCCTGGATTCACGCAACGGAGTTAGCAGCATATCTGCAAGCTCGAAAAATTCCTGGCGTGAGTTTCATGCCCGTGACCTATGTTCCAAGCGGATCAGAGCATTATCCGTACATTGGCAAACGAGTTGAAGGCGTCGAAATCATCGTTAACGATCGCAATGCACTCGATGCGCCGGAACTCGGTATCGAGGCAGTCTCGGCTCTCTGGAAGCTCTATCCGCAACAATTCCAACTCGACCGCGTTGACCGTTTGTTGCTCAACAAGCCGGTACTTGAGGAGATTCGAAAAGGGTCCGACCCACGAAAGATTGCAGCAGGATGGCAGTCTGAATTGAATGCGTTCAAGGCAATTCGCGCCCACTATCTTCTCTATTGATCTCGGCCCCAAAAGAATCACCTTGGCGGGATCCTAGTCAATGTGGAAGCGCGTTGGGGATGTTCGATGCGCAGTTGCTATGCGACTTTGGACTTTTGGGGCCGAATCCACATGATGATTTAGCCTGATCACTATCGATTTTCACGTTGCTGATCTCGCTGCTACTCTTCTCGGTCAGCTCGGGCGACGTGGCACCGCTGTCAGTCATTCACGGATAGTACGAGGGAGAATCATGTCTGATCTTCGCGCGGCCCAATGGTCTTTGAAGTCTCTGCTTCGAAGCGCTTCTGCGGCCTTAGTCTTTGCCCTGATATTACGTTGTGGTTCCGCGCAACAACCGCTGCGGACATTGATTGTTGGCGTAGATCATCGCCATACAGAATCCTTAAACGGTGATTGGCATTACTTGGTGGAGCAGCCGCCGGCCCGCGAACTGTATGACGACAAAGGCAACGTGCGCGATGGTGGCTATGCACAAAATAGCCATCCGAACATCAAGTCGGGGCCTCACAACTCGGAGTATGACTTCAGCACCGCTCCAACCCTAAAGGTACCGGGTGATTGGAACACGCAGGATTCGACACTGTTCCGTTTTGAAGGTGTTGTCTGGTATGAGCGGGACGTTCCGATGCAGCCCAAACCGGGAACGAGAACCTTTCTGCATGTAGGCGCAGCGAATTACAGATCGTTCGTATGGGTAAATGGCAAGCGCATCTGCCAGCATGAAGGTGGCTTCACGCCGTTCGATTGCGAGATGACAGGAGCGGCGCACGCCGGCTTGAACGCTGTGGTGATTGCCGTGGATTCAACACGTCACAAAGACGATATCCCCAGCGTGTCCTATGACTGGTTCAACTATGGCGGCATCACGCGCGATGTGTCGCTCGTCACAGTACCGACTTACTTCATTGACGACTATGACGTCCATCTGCAACATGGTCCGACATTCTCACCGAGGGATGCGCGTACGCTCACCGGCTACATCCATGTGCAGGATGCGCCTGCCGGCACATCGGTGACATTGCGGATTCCTGAGGCGGGCGTGGAGAAAACACTCACAACCAACGCGGACGGACGGGCTGAGTTCACGGTCAATGCTACCAACCTAAGCTTGTGGTCGCCTGCATCACCCAAGCTGTATCGAGTCGTCCTTACGTCGGGTACGGACGAGGTGACCGATGACATAGGCTTCCGCGATGTTCGCGTGGATGGCACGAAGATTCTGCTGAACGGCAAAGCGGTTTTCCTCCAGGGAGCGAACGTGCATGCGGAGGCGCCGGTCCGGGGTGGACGCGTCACGACGGATGAGGATGTGAAGAACCTGTTCAGCATGCTCCAACAGATAAATGCCAACTTCGCGCGTCTCTGTCACTATCCCCACGATGAACGTATGGAGCGATACGCAGATAAGACAGGGATTATGCTGTGGTCCGAAATTCCTCTATGGCAGCGCATCTCTTTCGACAAGAGCGATGTGTATGACAAGGCGGTGATCATGCTGCACGAGATGATTCGGCGCGATCGCAACAAGGCGTCGGTCATACTCTGGTCTGTATCGAATGAAACGCCGAATAATCCGGTGCGCACGAAGTTTCTCACCGATCTGGCAAACGAGGCACGCCACACAGATCCCACTCGCCTGATCACCTCGGCGTTAATTGGGCCAAGAGTGAGTGAAGATCAAGTCCGTCAGGATGACCAGTTGATGCAGGCGCTGGATGTGGTCGGTCAGAACGAATACATCGGATGGTACGAGGGACAGCCGGAAGACGCGGACCGCAAGGAGTGGACCTTCTCAGTGAACAAGCCGCTGATATTTTCTGAGTTTGGTGCAGAGGCCAAGTACGGGAATCACGGAGGTGACCATGATCGCTGGACGGAAGAACAAGAGGCCAATGTCCTGGAACATCAGTTCAAGATGATGCAGAAGATCCCACAGGTGAGGGGCGTAACCCCATGGGTTCTGATGGATTTCCGGTCCACCACGCGCAACATTCCGAAGCTGCAGGATGGATATAACCGCAAAGGTTTGTTCTCCGAACGTATGGAAAAGAAGAAGGCAGCCGACGTTGTTCGAAAGGCGTATACAGAACACAGCATCGGTAAAGCAGAATAACGGTACATGCAAAGGGGAGCAGCCGAAAAGCTGCTCCCCTTTAGTGTTTCTACTGTTTGGCTAGAACAGAATTCGTGCACCAAGTTGCATCTGCCGCGGGGGGAATGCAGACGAAATCGTGCCGTAGTTACTGCTGCTGGTATTCAGATTCAGGCCGTTGAAGTTTGTCCGGTTTAGAACGTTGAACATATCAGCCTGCAGCTTGAGCCGCGCGATTTCACCAAATGGGAACGTCTTGGAAAGAGTCGCATCGGTCTGTGCCAGACCCGGCCCGACTACCCCGCCCACAGGCGCATTGCCGTAGTGGCTGGCCTGTGCCTTCGGAGTGGTCACGTAGGGCTTTGAACTGTCATTGCAGGTACCACCGGCGCCGTTGTTCAGATAGCCGCAGAGGCCCGCGTGAGCGTTGTAGACACGTCCTTGCCCCGGCGCGTAATCAGCGCGTACTGTGCCGAGCTGAATGGTGGAAGTCTGCTGGATGGTGTAATACGCACCGCTTTGAAGCCGTGCGACACCGCTGAGCTGCCAACCACCTGCGACCTCACGCAGCAGGAAGTTTTTGCCCTTCAACTCTGGAGTCTGCAGCGTGAAGCTTGCGACAAATGCGTGACGGCGGTCGTTCGAAAGCGGGCCGTAGTTGTATGCGAGATTACGCCAATTTTCCAGCGTAATGTTGTTGCCCGAAGAATCCCCTAGTGCCTTGGAATACGTGTAAGAGAGCGTCGTTGTGAGGGCGCCGCTTCGCTTGGAAGCAAACAGCTGCAGAGAGTTGTAGTTGTAATTGGAGTCGAAGAGGTTTGAGCTGATTGCATTGAAACCCTTATAAGGGTTGAACGCGGCGATAGACGAATTTGGCGACGCGGAATTTTGATTGGCGAAGACCGGCGCCAAGTCAGGAATATTGATATTGGGCTGGCGTAACTGATGATGTGCCACGCTTCCCACGTAGCTGGCCTCCACCAGAACCTTGGCTGGCAATTGTCTCTGAACACCAAGACTGTACTGCCATGTATAAGGGGACTTGCCCTTGGGGTCTACGGCACTGATACCCGCCTGCAACCCCGTACTATTTGCAGAAACCGAATTGAGTGTGGCGAGGTTGCCGACGCCAAGTTGCGTGTTCTGGAGGAAGGGCGGCAGGTTGAGCTGACTGAAAACCAGATTGCCTTGCGGACGGTAGTAGAAAAGGCCTGCGCCGCCCCGGATCGAAGTCTTGTCATTCGCGGCATAGGCAAAGCCGAAGCGCGGTCCAACGGCTCCATTCATCTTGTAGAACCCGCGAGGCGCACCTGAGGGAATCAGCCCGAAGAGACTTGTGTTCACATTGGGAACCCGCTTCTGCTGGTCCTGGGGTACACCATCGCCGACCCGGATAAGACCGTTGTATGGATTGCCTACACCAGGGTTGGCCAGAGTACCGCCTGGAGTTACTGCTACGGCGTTGGCTGCGTTATATACCGCAGGATCAAAGTTGGTCAGGTTGTTTCCCTGAGCGTAGAAGGGCTGGAGCCACTGGTATCGAAGTCCCAGGTCAAGGCTCAGATTCCTCGCGACGCGCCATTGATCCTGTACGTAGCCCTCAATTTGATTGAAGCGGAAATGGCCCACAGGATCTGCACTGTTCTCTGAATACGATTGGAAGTTACCCAGGAAGGCATCAGATAGGGAATAGCAAGTAGTGTTAAAGGCTGCCTGACCGCAATTGCTGGAGCGGGCAGTGGCGGTTCCGTTCTGGTTGAAGGTTACCGTTCCGGTGTAGTTGGCGCGGCCATTCTGATCCACGCGGTCTCGGATGTAGACGACACCGAACTTCATATTGTGATCGCCCTTCACATACGTGACACTGTCTGCGACCTGAATGTCAGTGGATGGCGAAATGAGCGAGAAGTTGGGGCCTTGGAAGCCCGCATAGTTGGTGATGTTCCCGATCGGAATACCGTTTGGATATGGGCCCACGCCTGGATAGAGCTTGTTGAAGGCAAACCCATAGGTTTCTCGCTTCCAGTTATTGCCATACGGCGGGATGCGCTGCGCAGCCCAGCTGGCGTTCGCCTGTACCTGATTGATCAGATTCTGGCGAATGGTCCAGGTTTCGCTGATGAGGTAGCTTTGCCCTGGGCGGTTACGCGTCGTTGGAGTTGTATTGAGAATGCCACTATTGGAAAACGTTCCAAAGGGATCAATCAGCGTGTTCTGATCGTGAATCCAACGGGCAAACAGCGAGTGCTTCTGGTTGATAACGTAATCCACTCGCACAAGGTCTTGGTGGAAGTTCAAAGGGTTAGAAGGGGCAAGCGTCAAATTGTTCGAGGGAATGCCGCCATCGCGATAGCTCAACCCGCCGGCAATGATCGTTTTGTAGATGTTCGCAATTGCTTTTCCATCGACTGACATCAGTGACGAGATGTTGTTGTTCGGTATCGGCGTCGTTGTGCCTGGATAGTACAACTGGCCAAAACTGCCGCTGACGGCCGAACAAACGCCTGCGCCATTGAACGATCCGGGATTTCCGGCGGCATCCTTAGCTGCGGAGCAAAGAGCGCTGAAGTCTCCGTTCAGCATGGCCGTTGTTGGCACTGTAAAGGTACTCGCAGTGGCCTGCTGGCGTAGCCGCTTCCATTCTTCTCCTACGAAGAAGAAGAGTTTGTCTCGAAGGATGGGACCGCCGAGGAAGAAGCCAAAGTCGTTATAGATCAACTGTGTTTTCTTGCGAGCAATATAGTTCGTTGCATCCAGGTAGCTGTTGCGGTGGAACTCAAAAGCGCCACCATGAAACGCGTTCGATCCACTCTTTGTGACGATGTTGAAAGTTGGTCCCTGAGTTCGACCGTATTCCGCAGACGAATTCGAGGTGTTGATCTTAACTTCGCTGATGAAATCGGCTCCCACATTATTCATCAGCGAACCATTGGATCCCGCCACCTGGTTGTAGGCTCCATCAACGGTGAGGTTGTTGGAGTCGGACCGGTTTCCATTGATGGTCTGATTGTTCGAAGCAAGAGATGTTGTAACGGCGAAGATGTCGGGATTGGTCACGACCGCGCCGGGCACGAGCGTGAGCAACTGCGTGTAGTTACGTCCGTTCAGTGCCAGGTTCTCAACTTGTTTGGCGTCGATGACACGGGAAACTTCACCAGAGGTGGTGTTAAGCGTTTCGATCGCGCCACCTTGAACTTCGACTACTTCGGAAAGCTGGCCAAGCTGCAGTGAGAAGTTTGAGGTCACCTTCGCATCGGCAGTGATGGTGACATTAGACTGCTTTGCTTCGCGAAAGCCGGACTGCTTGACGGAGATCACATACTCCCCAATGGGAAGGTTTGTGACGATATAGCTTCCACCGGAATCGGACGTTGCCGTACGTATCGCCTGGGTTGTGACCGAAGTGATGGAGATACTCGCGTTAGGAATTGCGGCTCCGGTCTGGTCAGTGACAACACCTGAGATTTGACCGAAGCTGCTTTGAGCATGCGCTGAGGCGCTTATCAGAAGCAGAGGACTTACAAGTGCTACCGTGCACCATAGACCGCGTGGTGTTTTCATAGATGGCTCTCCTGAAATTGGGGGCAGAAAATCAAATCGTTTTTTTCGCTCCGCCAATTTACGCTCACAAAAGAGAGACTGCAAACATTGACGCGCAATCTCCACCGCGGCGCAGCTAGCTCAACTCCCCAGACAAACATTGTTTTATGCAGGACTTATGTGTCTGGCACACGTTAAGTCGGTAACTTTGATTTCAGGCATCCGCATGGGCTTGGCGTGGGTCATTTCTTCCATGCGGTACGCGCACTGGCGTCCGTATGTGTGCCAATGATCTTTGCCCGTCGTTAACCTTCTTCGGAAAGCGTGAGATTTTGCTTCCTGAAACACAACTGCAGATTTGGGGTCTGCAAGATGCGCGCCTTACACGTCACGATCCGCAATGCATTTTCACTACGCGTCGAATCGGCTCGGGACGAGTGGATGGGATTGGGAACCGACTATACCCGCTACAGCAGTTGAGCGACCGCAATGTCCGCAAGGACCATGGAGAAATCGCCGCAGTCGTGCAGACGCTGAACGAAGGGGTTCAGGCTATACCCGTAGCCGTTCCACAAAGATGCGTTCTCTCTAATTCTTCTGATCTCCACCGATCGCGATCACCACATACTTCGCCGGTGTGTTGCCCACATTCCGAACCGTATGCATCGTCCCATAGGCCACATAGATCACGCTGCCCGGCTTGGCCTCCTCCGAAACGCCATCATGCTCAAAGAGCAGCGTCCCTTCGCGCACCAGGATGAATTCTGAGTGCTGAATCGTATGCGGTGGATTCGGCTTGGCTCCGACCGGTTGCGTTGACTCATGGATCGAGACAGGCTCTCCGGTAGCCAATGCCGCACGCAGGATGTCGCGGCTCTGCCCGCCGTTCGCCATCGTGCGCACGCTGCCCTGTTCCGGCGTAAACACCCGTGCCTTTGCCAGCTCTCCCGTACCCATCGTAGGCGCTCCAGAACTCTGCCCAAGACTCACACCGCACCCCACCAACAAACAAGCCGTTGCAAGATATCGCATGGCGGCCATACTACGCCGTGCGCTGAACGTTAATGAAGAAGAACGTTACCTTTATCGCCAGCACCGATCCAAACGATCCGGTAAACATAGCCGGGTCATTGAGGATTCATCCGTCTGGCCAAACCGGGGCCAGACGGGAGCAGTTCAGCTGCGACGCTTTTGCCTGCAATCACTGCGACAGCCGAAAGGCGTAGACTGTGTCGCCGGTTACCGTCAGGATGTACTGCCGGCCATCCAGCAAATAGGTCTCTGGAGCGTTGGACACGTTGCCGATGCGGGCGTGCCACAGCGGTTTTGGCGTGCTGGCGTCGTAGGCCACCAGATTGCCGGAACCATCACCGGAGAACAGCAGGTGTCCCGCAGTGGTGAGCAGTCCCGTGGGAGAGCCGTCACCCGGGAAGACGTAGTTGTACACAGTCTTGCCGGTGCGATAGTCAATGCCGACAATCGAGCTGGGGTAAGAGCCAACTGCGTCTTCTTCCTTCCCTCCCAATCCCATGATCTGCTTCGGATCGGTCTGTGTAAGGTAGTACATCGCGTACCCCTGATGCAGACCGACGTAGAACAGCCCTGTCTGCGGGGAAAAGCTGGGCGGCTGCCAGTTGACCGCGCCACCGTTGGTAGGTGAGACCAGCGAGCCCGCTACCGTCGAGTCCTGGTCTGGATCTCGAATCGGGTTGCCGTTCGCGTTAAGCCCGGTCGCCCAATTCGCCGCCGGTGAATACTTGGTGGTCAGCAGATGCTGCCCGGTCACGCGATCAAGGACGAAGAAGTAGCCGTTGCGGGTCGCTTCCATCACCAGCTTGCGAGGCTTGCCGTCGAACGTACCATCCACAAAGACCGGTGCCTGCACGGAATCCCAATCGTGGGTGTCGTCAGGTGAGGTCTGGTAGTACCAGGCCATTTTGCCCGTTTCGACATCGAGCGCAACGATCGAGCAGGTGAACAGATTGGTGTCTTTTGCGTCCGCGCCACGCGGAGCAGCCGAATAGGCAGGGATCGGATTCCCGGTTCCGAAGATGTAAAGCTTGGTTGCCGGATCGTAGGAGCCGGAGAGCCAAGGCATAGCACCGCCGTGTTGGGCTGCGTCCATACTGCCCCAGGTATCCCATCCCGGATCGCCCTTTTTCATCGGCACCAGGAAGGTCTTCCATTGCAGCTCGCCCGTTTCTGCATTGAACGACTGGAGGAAGCCCGGCTGATCCAGGTTGCTACTGGTTCCAACGAGTACGTGATTGCCCACCACCACCGGCGCAGTCGTTGAGAAGTACTGCTGAGTATAGGGTGCAATCTCCTTGTGCCAGCGCTCCTTGCCCGTCTTGGCATCGAGCGCGACCAGGTAATCCTCTGGCACCTCGAAGTACAGCGTATCGCCGTACATGGCCATGCCACGATTGCCAATGTGATCGCCGCCGCGCGTTGTCCAACAGTAATGCCACAGAACCGTGCCATCGCGAGCATCCATGGCCCAGGCATTGTCAGGCGACGAGATGTAGAGCACGCCATTCACCTGGAGAATGGAACCGGTGATGCGCGGAGAGCCACTGCTGGAACCCGGTACCGGGACCGGTGTCTCGGTAACACCGCCCACAATAGTCGGCGCGACAAATCCCGGCGGCCCGAAGCCTCGCCGTGCCCCTGCTCCACCACCCGGTCCGGCGGTAAGCGCTACGCTCTTCCAGGCCAACGTCAGATCCTTCACGTTGGTGCGGTTTATCTGGTCCAGAACGCTATAGCGCCGCTGTGAGTAATCGCCCGCATAGGTTGGCCACGAAGTGGTTGCCGGCTTGGCCAACTGCTGTGTCAAAGTGGCCGGGTCCAGGCCCACGCCAGTAGCTGCGGTTGCTTGCCCCTGCAGCGCCATCGGCAACAGGAAGGACAACCCGGCCATGAGCCGCATCATTGTGTTCGTCACGGGCAGAACTCCTATTTCAATGTTGTGAGGTAGGCCGTCAGGTTGCGGAGGTCACTGTTTTTCCAAGTCCGCAGCATGTCTACGTGCGTCTGCAGAGGATCGTGAACCACCACCTGTGGTGCGCCGTTGTTGATCTCGAAGCTGACGTGTGTGCCGTCCTTCTCCGTTAGCGAGACGTTGAATGCATCCAGGTGGTCCAGGCGGCCCTCAACTGTCCGTCCTCCAGATGTCACGGTCACAGTCTTCCCACCCCCACCGCGGCCCGCGCGACCAGAGACAATCGCGTTCTGCAAATCCTTCGGCGAATACTTGCCGCCGATGCCAGCAAAATCTCCGGTCACGGAGTGGCATGTGCTGCATTTGCCAGCACCGTTGAAGTAGGCCTTACCCATCTGAGGATTGCCCACCACGATGTCCAGTGTTGAAGGCGCGCCCCTGTTGCCCAGCGGTTGGCTGTGCAACCACCCAGCGATGGCGACGATGTCGTCATTGGCCAGGTTGAACTTGGGCATACCCTCTGCCTGCCGGCTGCCGTGTACGACGGGCTCGATGAGTTCGCCATTCTGATCGTCCAGCACCACCTTGTTGCGGATCAGGTTTGGGCCCACCGATCCCCCACGCGCATCGTCGCCGTGGCAGAAGCTGCAGTTGGCGCTGAACACTTCTTTGCCATGCGCTATTACGGCGGGAGCTACCGGTGGCCGAGGGGCATTGTAGGGCTCGGTTTGCAGGCGGCCTTGCGGGCCCCCCGGGCTGGCACCCGCGTGGCCCTCTGCTGCTCCCGGCTGCTGGGCTTTGAGGATGGATGGCAAGGATGCAAGGACTATAACCATCCACCACCACTGCATTTTTTTCTTCATTAAAAGTTACCCTCGACTCCCACGATCCGACGCATCTGTCCCCTGAGTGCTTGCGCTTTGCTGCAAGCTCGTTTCTGGCTATGCCAAGGCGGCTTTCGCGTACGCAAGGCACTTCAGAATCTCTTTCTCGCTGTCCGATCCTTCGGGCGGCCGGTACTCCAGCTCGATCGTGGCCGGAAACTTATACTTGTCCTTCTTCATCAGTGCCAGCACTTCCTTGATGGGAGTGTCGCCCTGTCCCCATGGCATGTTCTCGCCACCATTTTCTTTGAACTTGCGATCCTTGAGATGCACGCTGGTAATGCGCTCATGGTGTTTCTGCACGAAGGCTACAACATCATGATTGCCGGCGGCAGTATAGTGGCCGATGTCGAGATTGATGCAGTTGTAAGGAGACTGCGACATTGCCTCATCCCAGGTCGTTGGTGTCGCTTGCAGATGGGCGTGATACCCGACCCTCGTTTTGTGTTTGAGTGCAAACTTGCCTATGCGCGCGGTCAGGGCTGAATCGCCATCCGGCATTTCCATGGTCAACTGGTTCGCGCCAAGAACCTTCACCACCTCAAACGTCCAGTCATACAGCTCATCCGGCATCGCGTTGGTCAGGCTCATTTTGAAGCCGTAGAACGAAATGCCTGCGTCGTTGTACAACTTGCGAACCTCTCCGAACTTCGCAGGCGGCGTTGCAAGACGCCACTTGTTGAGTGCTTCCTGATATGCGAGTTGTTCCGGGCTTGGAACACGAGGAGCACGCGGCTCGCCCGCAGGAGGTCCGCCGACAGGGCGTTCGGTACCTGCAGGTGCACTGACGGGGCGCGGCCGCACAGGCGCCTTCGGAGCACCCAGGAACTCAGCCAGCGGCTCGTCATGGCTCTCAGTCGCACTGATGCCGTCTCTGACCATGTAACTCACCAGGGATCTGGCATCGTCCGGCATGTTGTGGTAGCTGTACGCCGTGATAATGCCGATCTGGACGCCGCCGAAGATGGAATCAGGTTTGCCCTGGGCAAAGAGCGGCCTCGGGTATGACGCTGCAAACGCGGCGAAGGGGAGAGTGGTCGCTGCCAGCTTGCCGAACTGCCGTCGCGTATACGTCATGGTATGACTCCGATTCCTTTTCAGTTCTGCGAACGTTCGTTGGGTGAGGCCGAAGACGTAAATGACATGTCAGACTGCGATCCACGTCAGAATGAATCCCCAGTGTCACAGAGCGCAATCACTGTCATCAACTCGTGCGAACAGCCGCAAAACATCTGAGTGCTTGCCCGCGACCGACCGAAAAATTGTCCGTGTAAATCGCTGTGAATTTTAGTATGGGGACCGAACTATTAGCAAAGCCGGCTGTATTCACCGGCTGCATGCCTGAACACGCTGCGCTCCTGCCCTACATGACATCGCTCAGTCCGAACGCATGACTCAGAAGGAGTGAACCTTGTACGGCAAATTGACACATTCCAGCTTGAGCTTCGTACAGATGTTGGTCTGATCGTACGTGGCCCTTTTGGCACGCACCGTTGGACTTTTTTCGCCAGAAAATGCGGATCGAGCTTCCTAACTCCGTCATCGGCGTAGCGCACGGCTACAGCTAGATTGACTTTTCATCCTGAAGCCCATCGTTCTTGACGGGGCCGTCCTTCGCCACGGGCTGGAAGAGCGAGCCTCTACTATTGTGTGCCGCTTCCATCGAGATTGATACGTGCCTTCACTCCGGCCCGGTATTGTTCGGTCCGCTCAGCGTATGGAGCACACGTTGTTCTTGGGCACGTCTTTTGTAAACGGTTCAGCAATTTCATCAACGCTCCGCAGCTTGCCATTGACCGCGACGCACTGCACCTTCGCGACGTCATCAATATTCGTCAAAGGGTCTCCACCTACGATGATCAGATCTGCCAGCTTGCCCGGCGTCAGAGTGCCCAGGTCCTTGTCGTAGCCATAAGCCCTCGCCGCCATGGACGTCGCCGTCGTCAGCGCTTGCCATGGCTTCAAACCGCCGTACTTTACCTGCGCACGCAGATTCAGATGAAGACTTGTTGCAGGTATGTCGAGTGGGGAATCTGTTCCGGCAAGTATTATGCCGCCATGATGGAACGTGTTCGCCACCACCTCTTCTTCGTCTTTCAGGTGTGTGTACGCGTCCTTCTGATTCACCTTCTGCGCGGTCTGCGTTGCAGTGACCACACGGCCATGTTCCCATGGCGGAGCTACTCCCTGGCGTGGATCATTCATTATTCCCAGGTCTTCGGCATACTGTGCCTGCGCGAATGTGGTGGAAATGGTCCACATGCCGCTCTTTGACAACAGCGTCTGTACGTCACCGTACGAGTGATAGGTCAACGAACGCGAGTACGCCCAGCCGAATCTCGAAGTTGCTGATATGTGCGACATCCCATCTTCGCCAAGCGAGACCGCAGGCATCAGGTAGTGGCTCGCCGTGTCGACGCCCATTTGGTTATGCGCAAAGTCGATACCTTTGGCAGCCCACGCAAAAGGTAACCGCACATAGAGCTTAACCATGTCGAAGTCGAGCGCTTTCAGGCGTTCAAACTCGCGTTGAAGCTGTTCTTCGCTGGTGGTGGCAATCATCATGGGATAGTAGACACGCTCACCGTCTACGGCCTCCCCTGTGGAGAATGTGCGTGGGCCCACTGCAGCACCAGATCGATAGCTCTCATTGTGCTCCACACTACGGTATGCGTTGTCAGCAATGCCCCGCGTTGTCGTCACACCGTAAGACAGCCAGAGGCGTCCCATACGCGCGCCGTAGTAGATGCCATTGTCACTGTCGGGATGCGCATGGTTCTCCCAAAGTCCCGGGAGCACCGTCGAGTTCGGCGCTTCGATGGTGCGGGTAATCCCCGCAGGCGCAGTTGCCGTGTGAGGGCCAACGCTGGTGATGCGATTGTCCGTGATGACAATGTCCACATCATGGAGCACGCCGGGACCGTTGCCCTGCCACACAGCACCCGCATGGATCAGCAGTTTCTGCTTCGGTTTGGCCGGAGTCCAGGTCAGGTTCATTGCAATGGGTTGGATAGCCTTTGTCGAGGTATTCATCATGTGCAATTTGCCATTGTTCAGATACAGCACATGCAACGAATCGGCGCTAATGGAGGGAGCGTCGGTCGTTTCGTCATTCAACTTTTCGGCAATGCCGCTGGGGTGTCCATTCGCATCGACCGGCATGCGATACAGGAGGTCATGCATGACAAAAAGCATGCTCTTACCATCCGCGGTGTAGACCGGACCATCCTCTGTACGCGTCGTTACAGACTCGAATGGCGCAGGCTCAAACCATTGTTGTTTGCCAGAACCAATGTCCACTGTGAGGATCGCACTGGTTCCTTCACGGAATCGTTTCGTATACGGACGAATGGTTGCGATGGCGACTGTCTTTCCGTTCGGCGAAAAGGCTGCACGACCCGGAAAGAACGTTGATGGAGCCAGTGGCTTCACCTTGCCGGAAGACACATCTGCCAGCAAGGTAGCGCCGGTCTGATCCTGGAAGGCCATCCATTTCCCGTCGGGCGACCACGCGGGCATAATCTGAGCTGTCTGCTGCGGAGCGATACGTTTATCCTGATCGTCGCCTGCATCGCTCATGGAGTGAACGTAGATGTTCTCGATTCCATCTTTGTCACTGATGTATGCAAGTTTTGATCCATCGGGTGACCACGCTGGTCCCTGCTTATAGAACGTGTCGTGTGTGATGGCCTTTGGCTCTCCTCCGATTGGCATGACGTAAAGCTCGTTGAGTGCGACAAACGCAACGGACTTACCATCTGGCGAAATCGCGGGCGCATAGATGCCTTTGACGATCTTTGCAGCAGTGGAATCAAAATCGCGAACCTTGTGGTGAAAGCCATGCGGTTGATACGGGATATCTGCTGTGAATGCAACAGGCGCTTCCTCCCCGCTTGCGAGGCCAGCGTGGAGGATGTGTCCACTTCCCGTGTAGAGGAATTCTGTATTAGACAACCAGATCGCGGGGAACGGAAACGCATCTGTCGAACGTGTCATGATCGCATCACCACTACCGTCCGCAGCGACCACCTTCATCACACCCGTGTTCACCGTGCGAGCATCTGCAGCCTCAAACTCCACAAAGGCGAGGTATTTTCCGTCCGGCGACCATGACGGAGCTTCGAAGCGATTGTTGCCGGACGCCTTGCGCAGTACCATCTCCTTACCTGTGGCAAGATCAAGCGACTTGATCAAGGTCGCGTTGATGCCGGTACCTGCAACGAATGCGACTTTTGTGCCGTCGGCAGACCACGATGGTCCAAACTCATCTTCATCACCATGTGTCAGTTGTTTCGGCTGGCCACCTGCAATCGGCACCGTCCAGATGTCATACGATCCAACCGATGCTCCATTCGCAGCCCTCTTGAATGCGCGATCACTAGCAAACACAATCGTCTTGCCATCGGGACTGATGCGAGGTTCGCGGTCGTCGCCATGGCCAAACGTGACCTGCTTCAGGCCAGTGCCATCCGGCTTCATTGTCCAGATGTGAAAGGTGCCTCCGGCGTAGCACTGCAGTGCAACGATATCGCCGGCCTTCGACCAGTCAGGGTGCGAAGCCTCTTGAAACGGCTCGGTCACACGTTTCGCTTTACCACCGGTCATCGGCATGGCGTAGATCAGGCCTTGCAGATCAAGCAACAGACGCTTGCCGTCAGGCGAGACGGTGACCTGCCCGTTGGTTACCTCATCAACGGTGATCACTGAAGCAGCCTTTTTAACCGCCGGTTTCGCTGGCGTGACCGGAGCAGCCATCGCGGAAGCACAGAGTGCAGAGACGGCAAGACTGGAAACGACGAACGGCAAAGCTTTGCGAACAGAGACAGCGAACATCAGAGATACGCTCCTGCGGCGATCGATTAGGAAGAGTCACTAAAGCAGTTCGGCACGCCCGAATGCTGCGTGCCGAACCACCTGCTAGAAGGAAAACCGCGCAAGGAACTGCAGCTGTCGTGCCGCATATTCCAGATATCCTGAACCTTGTGCGGAAGAGGGCCTGCCGAAGGTTGCAGCATTCGCATTCAAGCTATAGGCCGCCGGGTTGAAGTGGTTCATCATATTGAACACCTCAACGCCGACGCTTGCCTTGAAGCGCTCGTGGATCGGGAACGTCTCCTGCAGCCGCGCATCCAGCCGTTCGTATGCACGTCCGCGGAAACTATTGCGGTCCATCACGTAGTAACCGAACCCTGAATCGTAGTGAAAGTGATTCAGTGGGGCATACACTACCAGACAGCTCGCTGTAGAACACGGAGTAGTGCCCGGTGCAACGGGAGTAACACCAGCACCGAGCGTGCGGTTATAGCTCGGGGAGTAGCCGTTTGGTCCTGATGTTCCCGTAGCAACCGCATACGCCTGGCCGGAGCCAAAGCGATACAGTGACGACAACGACAAGCCGTACTTGAACCTGTACTCGCCATTGACGGTCAACGAATGACGCTGATCGTCCGTACCGTTTGCCCACTCATCCTTGATGTTGTACGCGAAGGGTTTGTTCGGATAGTAGAACGGGCCTTCGGTGGAGTTCTTCGTACGTCCCCATGTGTATGCCAACGCCGCGGTGAAGCGTTGCGATGTGTGACGCATGCCTACCTGCAGCGCGTCAAAGATGGAACCTGACCCTGGTGGCGTAAAGAACTGGTTCACGGTGGTGAAGCTCTGATTGCATACCTGCTTTGCAGACGCATAGTTCGTAGGCGTTGATACCGCGACCGAACCATTGCCACAGCTAACGGCTGTTGAAGCACTCAAAGCTGCGGTTGAATTCAGATTGCGTTGCGGGTTGGTCGGATCGACCAGGTAGTTTCCTTGTAAGCGAATCCAGTCGTGGTACGCACGCGTGTGGACGAAGTCCGCAGTGAGCAACGTGTTCCAGGGCAATTGCCGTTGTAAACCGAACGAGGCCTGCAATGCGTATGGCACCTTGGAGTCTTTGGCCAGTGGCTGCACAGCCTGCAGGTAGGCACCTGGATTCGCAGCAGGATTACCGCCATTGAAGGGGTTGGCCAGATTCACACTGCCCCCGGTTCCTGAGACCGAAGCCTGAATGGTCGATACTCCGTTGAAGATCTGCTGATCGATGATCTGATTTGCAGAGATATCCGCAAAGTAAAGGCCTGTTCCACCACGAAGGCTGGTTTTGCCGTCGCCCATGACATCCCATGCGAATCCAACTCGAGGCGAGAAGTTGTTGTTGTCGTTGCCACCGGGCACCAGCAGCCCATTCGTCAACTTCGGTCCGCCCGTAAAAGCACCCAGATCATCGTCCCAGCGTATGCCAAGATTCAACGTGAAGTGCGGTAAGAGCTTCCAGTCGTCTTGCGCCCACAGTCCAAGGATCGAGCGTGGCACATTGACAGTGAAGTTACCAAAGCCCTGCACGAACGTGTTCGAAGTGCACTGCGATGAGATATAAGTCAGGTTCCATGTGGAAGGATCAAGCGTGCCGTTTGGAAATGCCGTTGCAAAGTTGAAACCGCTGCCAACCGTACAGGTGGACGCGCCGCGCACGTTCTGTTGAAAGAAGCCGCCGTGCTTTGTGTAGAGATATTCTCCACCTGCGCGGATCGTGTGTTTGCCCTTCAACCAGAACAAGTCATCGCGATACTGTTGCGTGTCCTGAGAAAAGATCTGTGGATAGTTGTACGGGCCACCGACCGTCACAGTGGGAAGCGTGATCTGAATGGACGACGTGTATGGCAGATTCTGCCAGCCAAAGTGGTGATAGCCCGCCCGAACGTCATTTACCAAGTGCGTACTTGGTGTGGAGTTCCAGTCTGCAACAAAGCCGTAGCTGGTGCGCGTCGCCTGGTAAGCACGCGATGGGTCGGTGTTGCCGCTGACGCCGTTGTAATCGTTGTTGTAGGTAAATCCATCGCCACGCAACAGGATGTGATTATTTGCATTCAGCTGGTAGTCGGCCCGGCCAAGGTACTCATTCACTTTGAAGTTCACCGCATGGGTGTAGTTGGCGTAGTTCGCTGCGGGTGACTGAGTCGTTGCCGTATCGGGCTTGCGTTCGCCTTCATACGATCCGAAGAACCAAAGCTTCTGCTTCAGGATGGGGCCGCCCAGCGTGCCACCGTATTGCTGATCGCTGAACGGAAGCACCGTCTTCGTAACAGGATCGGGTGCATTCAACGAAGAATTGCGGAAGAAGCCGAACAAGCCACCATGAAACATATCGGTGCCCGACTTCGACTGCGCGTTCACGTACACACCTGCAGATCGGCCAAGCGTCGCGTCGAAGCGATTGGTAATGATCTGGAACTGCGAGATCGCATCCTGAGAGAAGCGCGGCTGACCGAACGAGGACCCCGCCGTATCCTGCGAGACCTGCAGACCATCCATCGTGATCTGGAACTTACCCGATTCCGATGCAGAGCCTACCGGCACATCCGAAGTGACTGCATTGATCTTCACACCGGGAACCAGCGTTGCCAGCGACATGTAGTTACGGCCGTTGATCGGCGTACCCTGAACTTCTGTCGGTGTCACGTTACCAGCGACTGCGGAAGTCGTCGTATCCACCGCAACGGCTTCAGCCGTTACGACCACATCAGTGTTACCTCCTGATGCAGGCAGCACACTGTCTACGGTTGGTGTTTGCCCCACCAGCATGCTGATCTTTGTCTCCATTGTGGAGAACCCAGGCGCCGTTACGGTCACGATGTAATCGCCCGCAGGCAGTGAAGGAAGAATCCATACGCCTTCACGATTACTCTTCGTCTGGAACGCAGACGCGCCCACTTGCTTAACGTTCACAGAGGCGCCGGCGATGACTGCGCCTGAGGCGTCCGTCACCTTTCCGGACAAGCCAGTTTGCTGGGCCACGGCTGGGCCAGCGATCAGAAACAGGGCGGCGGGAAGATAGCGGGGAAACAACTTCATCGTGCGGTGAACCTCCTCAAACAGCTCAGTGCAATGCTTGGGTGGAACGGCGGTGCGACAGACGAACTTGCTTTTTGGTAATGCTGAAGACGCGAACGCGACGAACTTGCGATCTGCCGGGTGGAAGAGCACACCGCCGCAGCGATGCTGCTGCAGACTCCGCCGGACGCTCAGTTTCCGGTTTGCAGACCTTGTATGTAGGTTTATTAACTAACTACACGCAAGCGCACAAAAATGCAAGCGGCCAGCCATGTTTACGAACACCAAGACATATGGAGTGAATGTGTTTGCCCTCTTTTGACTCGCAAAGCAGCATCGCCTTTGAAGCGGAAGGGAGCTCAATCATTACCGACCGCATCGATTCAGGCGACACATCCGAGCCCTTCGCTGCTGGACTACGCTCCGCACAAAAGCAGCGATCCTTGCATTCACTCGTGCTCTCGCTCGTCAGGTTGCGCAAGACGGAATCCGCGTGAACTGCGTCGCGCTTGGTCCGGTGTGGAGACGCTTCAGATCAGTGGTGGTCAACCCCAGAAGAAAATTCCAGAGTGTGGAGCGGAGACACCGATGAAGCGAGCTGGACAGCCGGTGGAAATGTCACCGCTGTATGTGCTGCTGGCGTCGCAGGAGTCCAGCTATGTCACGGGCGAAGTGTACGGCGCGACAGGTGGACTCGAAGTCAGTTGAGTTTCTGCCGGAGTTCATGTGCTTGGCCTTGTCGGAATCACAATCGGCGAGGCCTAAGCCATTTAGAGATGCGGAATGCCGCTTCGGAAGGTTCCCGGCGGACATAACGTCTTACGAACAGGCGGAGTCGCAAGATCACGCTGCCCACCGTTCATGATGGAATCCTTTTGCGACAGAATGTAGTCCGCAGTGCGTGCGGCTAAAGCCTGAATCGTCAGTCCTGGATTTGCAGAACCTTGGGTTGGCATCACGCTGCCGTCCATCACAAACAGATTATTCACATCCCACGTGCGGCCGAACTTGTCACAGACAGAGTCATGCGGAGTGGATCCCATGCGGGCCGCTCCTACAAGGTGTGCGTATCGTGGTTCCTGTACGACTTCTACAGCGCCTGCTGCACGCATGATCTCCACGACCTTGTTCTTTCCGAACTCAATCATGCGTTTGTCATTCTCGTGCAATGTAAATGAGACCCTTGCAACGGGCAGGCCAAAACGATCTTTTTGATCCGATCCGGTCGCCAGCTCCACGCGGTTCTCTTCCCATGGGAGGATTTCTCCAAGTAGACCAAGTGCTGACCAGTGGTTGTAATCCATCATGGTTCTGCGGAGCCCCCAGCCCCATACACCCTTTGCCGCGGCCATTTGTTTAGCAAACGCGATAGGGAGTGGGCCGACGGTCTGCACAGCGAAGCCGCGTGCGAAGTCACGCTTTGGGTCCGTCTCGTAAAACTCCTCCGTAAGCGCATGTGCTGGCGGGGCCTTGTACATACGGATCAGTTCATCGAAGCGCCCGGCGATCACATTGCCTGCCTGAGCCATCAGGTACTTCCCAAGTGTGCCGCTCGAATTGGCAAGACCATGCTCGTGGCCGGGGCATGCCGAGTTCAGTAAGAGCCGTGGCGTCTCAATGGCATAGCCGCTCACAATGACGATGCGTGCTTTCTGAAAATGTTCGCGGCCATCGCGATCAAAATAAACCACACCATCTGTGCGGCCTTGTTTGTTGATCGAGACGCGCGACACCATGCTCTCATCACGAATCTCTGCGCCGTTCTTGAGCGCGTCCGGCACGTGTGTGATCAACGTGGATGCTTTCGCGCCGACTTTGCATGCCTGGATACAGAAACCGCGATAAATACAGTGCGGTCTATCTCCACGAGACGCGGAGAGGATTGCCACCGGTCCACCCGCCGAAACACCGATGCCGAGTTTGGTGCACCCCTTGATCAAGGTGTCGCCCACACCACCCATCGGGTGTGGCGCATACGGATAGCCATGTGGCTTTCCCCACGGATAGTAGGCAGGCCCAGCGACAGGCATCTCCCGTTCCAGCAATTCGTAGTACGGTTCGATTTCTTCGTAGGTCAGTGGCCAATCGGCACCTACACCGTCCCTTGTGTAAACCTCAAAATCGCTGGGATGAAAGCGCGGCGTGAACGCGGCCCAATGGACACTTCCGCCTCCTACTCCCTTTCCGCTGTTATTGCTGCCGAGTGCTAGTGGATGTTCACCACCGGTGATGCGCAGATCGTTCCAGTAAAGATTGTGAGAGCCAGCTTCATCACTTACCCAATCACGCTCTGTATCCCAGAATGGTCCTGCTTCAAATCCCACGACACTTAGTCCCGCTCGGGCGAGCCTTTGCAAGAGCACACCGCCTGCTGCGCCAACGCCGACAATCGCAACGTCGACTTCATCCTCATCTCTCCATCGACGTCGTGGAATGACGATCTTCTGCATGGAGCCAAGATGATGCAACTCATCGTTCGCTGCTTTGAACGCTCTGAACAGCGGCTTGTCTTTGTCGAAGAAGCTCAATCGTTATCACCCGATCCGCTGCCGTCCTGATCACTCACACTGTTCGCGGGCGCAGACCATGGATAGCGTTGTTCCGTGAACTCCCACGGCTCCGCTTCGCCCTCTTCCAGCCGCATGTAGCCACGTGGATACGCAGGACCACCGAAACCAATTTCATTCCAGGACAGAGGATGAGCATAGTACGCGGCGGCAGCATCGTTCACTAACAACGTCCAGAAGCGCTTTACATTCATCCGCTGCCACAGCATCTTTGCAGCCATCGGTTCGCCGTCATGAAGGGACTTCAACAACAGCTCCTGCGAATGGGATGTGAGTTTCGCGAAGGATGCATTGAAGGCCTCCTCTGCCATCGCGTCGAGAGACTCCACTGCCCATCGATACGCCTGCTGATCACTCGGCATATCCTCATAGCGATAACCCTCGATCCGATTCTCATAGAGCCGCGCATCGAGCGTCGGCAGCAACGGAATACGGCTTGACGGTACGCGGTCATCCTGCGGCAGGACGCGATCCAACAGCGCTGTCATAGTCAGAGCTTCTGCTTCACTGAAAAAGCGAAGTGGTTTGGGAGGCGCAAGGCGTTCTTCTACAAGATTGCGTGTCGCTGCGTCCCAATAGGCAACCTGTGACATCACATCCCAACCGGGATAGTAACCAGGTTGCTCTCGTTGAATTCGTTCGTTTTCATTGACTGAATTCGCCTGAGTGTTGTTCATGACTTCTCCCGTCGCATGAGGTACGCCATCATCCCGAGCATGCCCGCTGCTGCGAACAACATCGGTGCGAAGATCGGCGGACCATAGAGCGTGTTGTACAAGGGCTTCCTGCGCCCCCCAGAACGACGGAGTATGCCTCGAATGTGATACCCAGTACCCACAATGCCGTTAGCGATAGCCGCTGCAGAAACGACCGGCAGCAATGTGTTAGCACAGCGCTCGCTCCCCACTGCGGCGATTGCAGAGCCCGCAAGCAACGGGGTCAACAACACAGGTGACCACTGCACGCCGTACTTGAAGTTGTCCTTATAGTGCGAGTACAAGGATTCTCCTCCGCAACACAACGTACCGATGGCGCATACCACGCAGAGATGTTTTTGGAATCGACCTATGCGAATGTCCTCGCGCCAATCCGGTTTGTCTCCATGGACCAACTTGTCCATGGTGGCGGTTCCAATGGTTTCATCCTCTTCCCGTTGCAGGTATGAAGCAATCACCCCCAAATAGGCAGTAGTGCCAAAGAGAAGCGGAGCGAAAAGAGGTGGCCCCATGACGATATTCACTAACGGCATGCGCCATCCACCCGGTTTACGAGCCACTCCACGAATATGAAATCCGAAGCCGATGACTCCGTCGACCAATGTCAGGAATGAGAGATAGCGCATCCATGTTCTGGCTGCACGACGGGAGAAAACTGCGGTACCACTGGCGAAGGTGAGGGCAGCGGAGAGTAATACCGGCGTGTACATCACGGGATTGGAGTAGCTACCGCGATAGTGCTCATATCCGACCTCCATCGCACTCACTGCGCTGGAACCCGCCACCATCAATGACAGTGTTCGCTGAAACGTGCCGTGCTGCAGATGTTTGAGCGCTGTTGCGAACGGAGGACGAACCGGAGTTCGAATCCGCTGAAGCATGGCGTGCGGCGATGTGTCCGCAGGGAGTAACCGCATACTCAAACTCCCACGCGGAATCGTTCCGCGTCCTGATGTTTGAAAGCGATACCCAATCCCGGAGTCGAGAGATCGGGGTACAAAGCACCCTGCACAGGTTCCCGAAATCCATCGAAAAGCATGCGCTCAATCCGAGCATGGTCGTGGAAATACTCCACGTGACGCAATGGACGCGCAGAAGACGCAATGTGCGTGTGTACCGTTGGGGCACAATGTGCTGATAGCGGAAGCGGATGTGCATCGCAGAGTGCCGCTACATCCATAAAGCCTGTTACACCGCCACATCGGGTTGCGTCGGCCTGAAGAACATCGACCGCCTGTGCTTCCAGCATGCGTTGCAGATACATTGCGGTGAACCCATACTCGCCTGCAGCAATATCCATGCCTGCGGGTCCTGCAGTACGCAGCTGATGCAAACCCTCAAGATCGTCAGAACTCACAGGTTCTTCAAACCAACTCACCCTGTAGTCTTTTGCAAACGTCTCTGAGAATGACAGAGCCTGCTTGCATGAGTACGCACCGTTGGCGTCTACAAACAATTCTGTTTCGTCTCCGATTGCTTCCCGAGCTACCGCGACACGGCGCACATCGTCTTCCGGGTGGGCTCCGATCTTCATCTTCACGCGGGTTATTCCTTGCTGCAACCAACCAGCTAACTGCTCTTTCAACTGCGAGTCTGTGTATGTCGTGAACCCACCGGAACCGTACACAGGAACTGCTTCGCGCATCTGTCCCAACACGCGAACCAGTGGTTGCCCCATCAGCTTTGCCTTCAAATCCCAAAGAGCAATATCCACAGCGGATAGTGCAGTCGCCGCGACTCCCTCGCGCCCGTAGTTACGCTGTTCGTAGCGCATCCTGGCAAACAGCGCATTCGTATCGAACGGATCTGATCCGACAACGACCTTGTCGATCAAATCCTGGGCAAGCAATGCGGCTGTTTTATGGCTGTACGTATAGCCGAGACCGGTCCCATCCCCGCATGCCAGTTCCACCACAACCAACGTGGTGGAGTTCCAGGCAAACGTGCCGTCTCCCTCCGGCACATCTATGGGTATGGTGTAGGCACTCGCGGTACCGCTTGTGATTTTGGGAGAGCTGTTCAAAGCATTCCTAAATGAGCCGCGGGACAGTTGCCTGCCCCGCGATGGTGATTACACAATTTGTCGGACGGTATCGTGGGCAGCCGTGAGAGCGATCTTCAATCGATTCGGCTCTCCCTTCGCCAAGGCCTCTGTAAATTTCAGTGCCTGCTTCGCTGTGATCTTGGGAGGCAGCATCGCGGTCAATGGATCCACCACGCACTCAACGATGACTGGACCAGACATGGCCAGGGCCTCGTCGAACTTTGTTCCCGCTGTCTTCTGATCGTCAATACGAATGCCTTCAGCACCGACCGAGCGTGCGAGCGCTACGAAGTCGATCGGCAACAAGTCACACTGATATTCCGGATTGCCTTCAAAGACCATCTGCTCCCACTTGATCTGGCCCAACGTATTGTTTTTGATGATGACGAACTTGATAGGTAGTTTGTACGTGACTGCTGTGATGATTTCGCCCATCAACATGGTGAACCCGCCATCGCCGATCACTGCAATGACCTGTTTATCGGGATAGGCAATCTGCGCAGCGATTGCGTACGGCATGCCACCTGCCATGGTGGCAAGATTGCCGCTGCAAGAGTGTTTCTGTCCCTTCTTCGCCTGCATGTAGCGCGCCCACACAGTGGTGTTGGTGCCGCTGTCGCTGACGATGATGGCATCTTCCCTGGTGCGCTTGCTCAGCTCATAACCCACCACTTGCGGCTTCATCGGCGACGCGGAATCCGTACCCTCCGCTTCAATGATCTTGTTCCAGTCCTTCATGCCGCTCTGAGCCTGTTCCAGAAAGCGGCGATACTCATTGCGTTGTAACAAAGGCAATAAAGCACGAAGCGTTTTTTTGCTGTCGCCTACAAGGCCCACTTCCGCGGGATAGCGCAGGCTGATGCGTTGCGGATTTGCGTCGATCTGGACACACTTACAGTCGCCCGGTTTTGGCAGGTATTCCATATACGGATAGCTGGTGCCGACCATCAGGAGTGTGTCACAGTTCTCCATCACCTCCTGTGATGGAGCTGTTCCCAATAAACCGATGCCACCTGTCGTGTATGGAGAATCGTCCGGCACCACTGCCTTACCCAGCAGCGGCTTCACAATAGGCGCTCCAAGCAACTCCGCAATCTGTAGCAGTTCTTCCGTTGCCTGCAATGCACCAGCGCCAGCAAGAATCGCAACGCGCTTCCCGGCATTTAACACGGCCGCGGCCGCCTGCAAATCGCCCTCAATGGGTTTATTTCCCGCAATGGCGTAAACCGCATTGCTATGGTGAGCCACGTTACGCTCGGAACGTTGGGAACTTTTCACTTCCATCATCTGGGCGTCAATGGGAATCGTGACATGCGCTACACCACGTTGCGTGATGGCTGTGCGAATAGCCAGGTCCATCGTTGGTTCAACGTGGGTCGGACTCATGATGCGTTCGTTGTACACAGCTACATCGACAAAGACTTTGTCCAACTGCACATCCTGTTGTCCGAAAGAACCGGTGACGTCTGTGAATTGCATTCCTGTAATTGCAAGTACAGGAGCGCCGTCCAATTTTGCGTCATAAAGACCGTTCAGGAGATGAATTCCGCCGGGGCCGCTGGTGGACAGACACACGCCCAACCTGCCAGTGAACTTTGCATAGGCGCACGCCATAAACGCTGCAGATTCTTCATGTCGGACATGGATGAAGCGTATCTTCTCTTGTTTCTTACGGAGTGCTTCCATTACACCGTTTATGCCGTCACCGGGTAGACCAAAGATCGTATCCACACCCCACGCGATAAGCCGCTCTACCAGTACGTCCGATGCATCCACGCTTAGTCACCTCGTTGCGGGAATGGATGGCAAGTGACCAGGGCGCGTTTCCTACGGAATGACCGGTGGCGTTAAATCGCTTCCTATTCCAGTCGCACTGCATTGAATTGGTGTTACCCACCAAACACACCGAACTCCGGAAATGACAGAAGAAGCAGGAGATGCGTCACACCATGCGCCGTGATCTTCTCAAATTGTGCATGACGAGCAGTGGCGGACAAACACGGAGGCAGTTCGGGTCTAGAGGCCTTCGCTGCAATCCTCCTTGGTAGCGCCCCCATCCAGACGATGAAAACGTCAGCTACTTCCGTGCCTTAGCGCTGCAGGTTAACCAGCCACCAATAAGGCCGAGAGGTGCGCCTGTCAGGATTGACGATATCGCGAGTCAACTTCTCACGCGCTGGTCGTTGCTCAAGCAGTTATACGTTCGAACTTGGAGACACGGCCGGTCTTGTTCCAGTCGGAGATGTAAATACTGCCGTGTGAATCTATGAGACAGCCGTGTGCGGCGCTGAAGAGTGCGGGGGCAACGGTTGCAGGATTCAGGTCGTATTTCGCCCACATCGTGCGATCAGGATTATCACCAAGAAATGCCACGATGGCGTTGTCTTTATCGAGGATCGTGACACGGCCTTCGAGTTCAGAGACGACTGCGTGTTCGCCGTAGAAGCTGACCTGGCACGGACGGCGCATATGCATGGCAATATTGCGGACGAACTTGCCATCGAAGTCCATGTGTACGAGCCTACGGTTTTCGCGATCGCAGACCAGAAGTAAGGGTTGGTCATACCGTGTGTCGATGGCAAGTCCATGACTGCACTGGAACATACCGTCTGCAATTCCCTTGCCTGCGTAAGCCGCTTTGTAGTCTCCAGTCTTATCGAAACGAAACAGGCGCGAGTCGCCGTATCCATTTGCGATCCAAAGGTCTCCATCGGGCGCGGGCACTGCTGCGGTGAGACGCCATGCATTTGGTGTTGCAAAACCTGCATCACGCGGCGCTGTAATTCTTCTCAATACCGTGCCGTCCGGCTTGACGGTGAGGTAGAGCCAGTTCGCTTCTGGCGTTCCTTTCTGCACTGTTACATGGAAGCGTTCTCCGGATGGATCCTGTTCATGCACCATGGAATGCACTTCAGGGTAGTCCTTGAGAATACTGCGTAACAGCGTGCCGTCCGGTGAATATACGAGGACACCGGTGCTGCTTTGCGTGGCGACGTAGATATTGCCTGCAGCATCGGTAGCGATCGCGCCGTGCGTACCGCCGTAAGTGGTTCCAGCAGGCAGAGCACCCCAGTGATTCACTGTGCGGTATATCCATTCGCCGTTGCCGGTGATTGTGCTGGCCGGCGAAGCTGTCTGCGCATGTGCCGTGGTTTGCTGATTCGAACTGCCTGCGACCGCTACTGCGGCTGAACCTGCCAAGAAGCCGCGGCGTGTCCAGGTGGGTGCACTGCTCATGATGTCTTCCTCGCTTCTGCTGGTGCCAAAGGCTGTGCGGGTGTGTTGAAGAGGTAGATATGCTGCAAGCCGGGCAGCGACTTCAACCGGTCGGCACTTTCGCTGGTAATCTTCGTCCCACTCACGTTGAGATAGGTCAGGTGCTTTAGCGCTGCAAGCTTCTCGATGCCGATGCCGGTAACATTTGTGTTGTCCAGATGAATCGCGCGCAAGTGTGTGAATTTGGCGAGCGTGGAGAAACTGGCATCAGTGACGGCAGTCCTCGCGAGATCGACCTCGACGATGAACGGTGCGTATTTCTCAAACTGTGCCAACTGCGCATCGCCAAAGTTGCCTGCAACGTCGAGTGTGTTGAGTATCAAGCCGTCAGATGGCTTTGCAGAAACGGTGAGCAGCTTTGCTCCAGGAGCATTCTTCATGCGGTCGATTTCAGGCTGTAGCGCGCTGTAGTCTCCCACGGGTTCAAGTGGAATGTCGCTCTGTTCGCGAATCGAGATGCCTGCAAGATGAGTGGTTGTGGGCGATGCGCCCTGCTGAATCCATGCCCGGATCCATGCGATCTCTTCTTTGCTGAGAGGTGGTTTTCCCTCCGCGGGCATGAACTGCTTGTGACTTTCAGGAAGTGTGACCCGCTTGAGCAACAAGCTATCGTCCGGCTTGTTGGGCACGATTACGGGACCATCTTTTCCCCCCAGCATGAGTGCTTCAAAGGTGTCCATGCGCAGGTTGCCTTTCACCTGGCCGTCGCCATGACAAGACAAGCACTTCTTATCCCAGATGGGGTTGATATGCTGCACGTAAAATGAGTCGCTCTTGGCCTGCGAACCACCCAGTGAAGCGATCGTTTTGATCGGACGTGGCGCGTACATGATGAGGTAGTTGCTGCCGTGCGTGAGCGAGCCACCTTGGTGCGCGGCCCACATCATCACGATGAGCGTGATGGTCAGCAGTGCAGGATAGACCTTGTCTGTCGGCAACGCTGACCATAGTGGGCGTGCCAGCAGACACAGCATGGTACATATCGTGAGCAGAATGCCGCCCCACATGTGTCGCGTGACTCCAGGACCGGCCGCGCCGCTCCCAAAAGCAAGTAGATACCCCAGCATCAGCGATGCTATGCAGCCTGCGAATGCGAGGCCGAGCACGAAGCCTGCAGTTTCACGTAGCGCAGGCTTCCACCTGCCACCAAGTTCAAGCAGAGGCACCAACAGTATGAGCGTAACCGGCAGATGGACCGCAAGCGGATGAAAACGTCCGAGGAACTGTTGCCAGTCAGCATGGGGCTGGCCGTTCAGCCGAACGATCCATGGCAAACTCAACAACAGTAGCGACAGTACGAGTGCAGCAGTCCATCGTCTGCGTGCGACGTTGTCCTTCCAAAGAGTTTTATCTGCGAACACACGCCCTCATGCCAGGAGCCCCTTCACCACGTTTGCGGGTATAGTCCCCGTCAGCTTCTGGTCGAGTCCCTGAAACTTGTACGTCAGCTTGTTGTGGTCGATGCCAAGACAATGAAGGATGGTCGCATTAAAGTCGCGCACCGGTACTGGATCGTTCACGACGTTGTAGCTGTAGTCATCCGTCTCGCCGTAAGAGATACCAGGGCGCACACCACCGCCAGTCATCCATGTGGTGAAACAGCGCGGATGGTGGTCACGACCATAGTTCTCGCGCGACAGTCCGCCCTGGCTGTACACCGTGCGCCCAAATTCACCGCCCCAGATCACCAGCGTGTCGTCCAACAGCCCACGTTGCTTCAGGTCGGTCACCAGCGCATAGCAGGCACGATCCACTTCTCCACACAGTTGCGGCAGCATACCCACAACATTGCCATGTACATCCCAGCCACGCTTGTAGACCTGCGTGAAGCGCACGCCACGCTCCGCCATGCGACGCGCCATGAGGCAGTTGTATGCGAACGTGCCGGGTTCCTTCGCCTCTTTGCCATACAAGTCCCACGTCGTCTGTGGTTCCTTGCTGAGGTCGGCCAGTTCCGGAACGGATGTCTGCATGCGATACGCCATCTCGTACTGCGCAATGCGCGAGTTGGTCTCTGGATCGCCTACCTCTTGGTATGTCTCACGATTGATCTGATTCACAGCATCGAGCATTTGGCGGCGTGTCGCGCTATCAACACCATCCGGGTTGTTGATGTATAAGACTGGGTCGCCTGCAGAGCGTAGACCTACGCCTGCATACTCCGACGAAAGAAAGCCACTGCTCCACAAGCGTGACGATACCGGCTGATTGTTCTCCTTAGGATTCAGTTTGGTCTGCAGCACCAGGAAGGTCGGCAGATTATCGTTCATGCTGCCAAGCCCATAGGCCAGCCAAGACCCCAGGCACGGTTTGCCAGCGTTCATGTTGCCGGTGTTCATGAGCATGATTGCGGGTTCGTGGTTGATGGCGTCCGTGTTGGTGGACTTAATGATCGTGAGGTCGTCCACGAGCTTGCTGGTGTATGGCAATAGATCACTGACATACGTTCCCGTTTGACCATAGCGCTTGAAATCCCAATGGGAAGGTGCAACGGGAAAGCGCGCCTGGCCTGCGGTCATGCCGGTCACCTGCTGCGCTCCTCGAACAGAATCGGGAATGTCCTTGTCATACTGCGCAGCAAGATTCGGTTTGTAGTCCCACATGTCGAGCTGTGGCGGTCCACCAGACATGAACAGATAGATGGCACGCTTGGCCTTGGGTGCAAAATGCGGCAGTTTCAATTCGTCGGGGCCAGGTGCGCCTGCGGTTGTCTTGGGGCTGGACGCATGTGTTTGTAAGGCGCGGTCGCCGATGAGGCTTGCCATGGCGGCCCACCCCATCACCTTGCCCGCGCGGCCCAGAAAGTGGCGGCGTGTCTGCAGCGATGCCCATTCTCGCCGGACCTCCGCAGGCAGCGCGAGGCGCGAGACATCAAGTTCGTGTTCAGTATCCGTGCAGAGAGGATGTTGTTTCATGTCCCGTCCCTCGTTACTTCGTCAACGTCTCGTCCAGGTTCAACATTTCGCTGGCAACCATAGTCCATGCCGCTAGTTCCGGCGCGGGGATGGACGTGTCACGCTTCATTTCGCCGACTGAAACAAGCTGAGTTGCAGCCTTCGTGTCCGTCGCATAATGCTTCTCCATTTTGTCGAGCGAGGCCATTAATACTGCCGTCGTTTTTGGCGACGGATCGCGCGCAAGGAGAATATTGCTCAATAAGCGGATGCGCTGCTCCGGTTGTCGGCCACCCTGTTTGATTACGCGCTGCGCAAGCGCTCGCGATGCCTCCACCCACTGCACATCGTCCATGGTGACCAACGCCTGCAGAGGCGTATCTGTGCGCTGCCTGCGTGTGCATGCCCCGTCACGCATCGGCGCATCGAACGCATCCATATCTGGCGCAACAGCCATGCGTTTCCAATAGGTGTACATGCTGCGGCGATAGAGTGCATCGCCGTGGTCCTGCTCGTACTTCGCCGTGTCGGCTGTGGGATAGCTCACTTGCTCCCACACGTTCGCAGGTTGGTACGGCTTCACACTCGGCCCGCCGATCTTGTTCACAAGCAGACCACTGCTCTGAAGCGCAACGTCACGCAGCATCTCCGCATCCATGCGGAATCGCGGACCATGTGCCAGCAGTAGGTTTCGGGGATCCTTCTTTAGTTGATCGGGTCGTGACACCGCGCTTTGGCGATAGGCCTCGGACATCACCATCAACTTGTACATGTGCTTCATGTCCCATCCGCTCTCGCGAAACTCGACAGCAAGCCAGTCAAGCAATTCCGGGTGCGAAGGACGGCCCCCCATGATGCCGAAGTCTTCCGTCGTTTCCACGAGCCCCGTGCCGAAGACCTCGTACCACATGCGATTGACCGTAACTCGAGCGGTCAACGGGTTCTGAGGACTCACTGTCCACTGTGCCAATGCCAGGCGATTATGCGGCATGTTTGCAGGCAACGCTGGAAGGTAGTGCGGCGTGTTGGCGGCAACACGTTCAGCACGTGCGCTATAGACACCTCGGGTTAGAACATCGGCATATGGGATCGAAGACTTTTCGAAAGAGACCATGGACAGTTCACCGCCCTCCGATAACGTGGCGAGTTCGCTGTCTAGCTTCGCAATCTCAGACTGCTTTGCCATCGTGTCCACGTTGACGTGGTTCAGATAGAACTCGCCCATTGCGTGCCATTGGTCCGCGTTCCACTGCGTGGTCTGCCTGCCAGCCAATTCGGCAGCATAGTCTTCATAAGGCAGCCGAGCGATCTCGTCCGGCTGCAGAGCGCGTTTGTACAGTCGAAGGTCCTGATATCGCGTGTCATGTGCGGGGTTGCCCTCGGGATAACGCCAGCCAAGCATCATGGGCGCTTGCGTCCGAATCGTAGGCGGCTGCGCTTTATCGTTCGGGCGAAGATTGTCCACGACGACTGTTGTCGCTATCGGCTTGCCATCGACGTAAAGCTTGATTCCCGCGGCCTTACCCGAGCCATCATATGTGAAGAAGATGTGTTTCCAGGTGCCATCGGAAGGAATGGGCGTTACCGCAGCGACACGGATCGCACGTCCCGGCTTCTTCTCCTCAGGAGGTGGCGCCGCTGCCATCTTCTTGGGATCAGCTTTCTTTGGATCAGGCTTCTTTGGCGCTGGCTTGGGACGAGGATGAGGGTCGTCAAAGTGAAAGGCCTGAGGTGTGGCTTTCACCGGTGCAGGATCCTTCACCATGAGGCCCGTCGGTCCTTCGTCTGCCAGTTGAAGATTGAGCACGCCGCGATTTACGAAGAGATCCCATCCACGCATCTGGTTGTTGCTATCCGCCTTGGAAAGCAGTGTCCCAAGTACGTTCCTGAAACTGGGTGCAACGCGAAGCATTACCCAACCGCCTGCGGAGAGCGGCTGGTTCCACTCGATGTCGCCGGTCTGGCCGAGGCTTATGCGAGTGGTCGTATCCAGGCGGAAGTCAGGCCATAGGAATGTGTTCTCGCCCCACTGCGGCTTGTTCTTGCCAATGGAAAACTCAGCAGGCATCGCATGAGGCGCCGAGTTCTTCAGCACCTCGCCGCCCCCTCATCCAGGCGCAGGCGAAGTTGCATCGCATCCGTCGACACGGGCGTGGGCAGATTATTCCGCGTGGCGAGCCATGCAGTGATCATGCTGCGCTCCTCTGCGCGAGCCTGGTTCACTTGACTCTGCAGTTCCGTTCGCCGCGCCCACACTCGGTCGTATGCTGCTTCATTCTGCGACTTCGGCATCCGCACCACGGGAGCCCAATTCGGAGCGTCGCCGTTGAATGGCAGCTCTTCCATATTGTTGAAGAAGGCGCTCAACGCGTAGAAGTCTTTTTGCGTGGTGGGGTCGTACTTATGGTCGTGACATACAGCACAGCCAACAGTGAGACCAAGGAATGCCGCACCATACGCTTCTGTCCGTTCGCGAGCGATGTTCACGCGTAACTCTTCAGGAATCGCGCCGCCCTCATTACTGCTGATCCCCGAACGTACATAGGCGCTGGCGATGATTGCATCCAGTGTCTTTGCCGGCATCATGTCGCCGGCGATCTGCTCCATCGCAAACTGGTCAAACGGCTTGTTCGAGTTGAAGGAGCGGATCAGGTAATCGCGATACGGCGAGATATAGCGATTGTTGTCAAAGTGAATTCCGTACGTGTCTGCATAGCGCGTGTAGTCAAGCCAGTACCGTGTGCGCGCCTCGCCATAGGATGGTCGTGCCAACAGATCGTCCACCAGGTGCTCATACGCATCAGGCGACGTATCGCTCACAAATGCCTCCACCTCCTTCGGGGTCGGTAGGAGGCCTGTCAGGTCGAGCGTGACACGACGGATGAGCGTACGCTTGTCCGCCTCAGGAGAGGGGGTAAGATCAGCCTTCTGCAGACTCGCCAGGATGAAGCGGTCGATGGGGCTTTTGTCCCACGCCACATTATTTACTTGCGGTAGTTGTGCTTTGACCGGAACCTCAAAAGCCCAGTGCGGGCGGTAGACCGCACCTTCCTTCACCCACTCCTTCAGCACGGCAATTTCCTCCGGCTTCATCGGCTTAGCATCACCTTGTGGAGACTGAGGCATCAGGTAGTGCGGATTCTTGGATTCGATTCGTTTGACGAGTTCACTCAGCTCTGGATGATGGGGGACGATTGCATCCGGATGTCCGGGCCGCTTTCGAAACGCCGATTCCTCAAGATCAAGCCTCAGCCCAGCCTTGCGATTCCCTGGGTCGGGACCGTGACAACTGAAACAATTGCTGGCCAGGATGGGTTGCACGTCCCGGTTGAAATCCAGGTTTCCCTTGCCGTCGACCACCAAGGGTACGGGTTTGGCCTTGCACCCGGACAGTCCAGCAACCAGAAGGCATGCCACAAGCCGTCGCCCAGAGCCGGGAGATTTCGTCAGCAAAAGTCTGAGCAGCCGTTCCACGGACGGTAATCTTAAACCCTTGGAATAAAGACACGCACTGTCCACGTAAGAGATAGCTGCACGTAAAGTCCGTTGAGCATCCGTTCCGCCAAGAGAGGCCCCTCATGGTTGCCACAAACAAAGAAGGGCAGCTCAAAGAGCCGCCCGGAGGAATTGTGACAAATGCACTGTGCTCTCTCGCTGAGGACGTTGCAAGCCTGTTCACGCAGCGAGGTGATTCAGTACATGCACTAAGACGTAGCGTAAGTAACAGATTCTGTTGAGTAAGTTTGACGCCTTAGAAAACCGTAGAGCAGTGCTTCACCAGTATCGTTCTGATTTATCGGGGATATATCATTTTGAGGCCATGTCTCAGATACGCGTGAAGGAACCGAAAGATGTAGACGCTGCGCAGTCTCTCCTTCGCGCGAACGAACTCCTGGTTCGGCAGGAGCTGGAATCGATCCTGAAACATCCGCTATTTACCAAGAGCAAGCGGTATCCCAAGTTTCTTCGATTCATTGTCGAAAAAAGCCTCGCCGAGGATTTCGCAAGCCTTAAGGAACGGGTCATTGGAATCGAACTGCTCGGCAAGAAAGGAGACTATGACAACGCTGCGGATCCGGAAGTAAGAAATATCGCATCCGAAGTTCGAAAGCGCCTTGGTCTCTACTCCCAGAACCACTCCGAATCACAAGTGCGCATTGAGCTGCCCGCAGGATCTTACATCCCTCTGTTTCATGGCCTTGCGCAGCCCTCAACCCATACTGCGCAAAACGAGCCGATCGAGAAACCCACAAATCCTACAGATACGAATGAGATAAGCCAGATCAGTTCAGGCATACCGGTCCAACACCTGCACCGTTATCACTGGCTACTTGCCACGTATCACTGGCTACTTGCCACGGTCGGAGTGCTCGTGGTGTTGGGCTCAATCGTGGGAGTTGGATTTTGGCGGAGTGGCCACAAGGCTTCATCGCAAACTGCCCTGGATCACTTCTGGATGCCAATGCTTCATTCAGGCTCTCCCGTCGTTCTCGTCATTGGCACTCGGGGCAGCCGTGAGAATGCCTCAAGCACGAGCGCGCCTCGCTTCACACCAAGTTCGTTCAGTCCGCCTACCGTGTCGATGGACAGCGCCGCTGCTCTGAGTCGCATCACAGTATTCCTTGGCACACACGGAGAGAACTACGAGATCCATCCCGCTCGGGAGACACAATACGCCACGCTCCGCGAACGCCCCAGCGTTCTTATTGGTGGCTTGAATAATGCCTGGGTACTCCGCCTGCTCGATCATGCCCGCTATCGCATGACCTTCGACAACACGAGTGGGCGAAGCTCCATTGTGGATACAGCAACAAAACGAAGCTGGATCGGTCCGCAATTCGGCGCGGTGGAACCTGCTGAACACATGGACTACGCGATCGTCGCTCGTGAGAAAGACCCAACGACGGGCGGTAGTGTAATCATCGTCGCCGGGCTTGGAAGCGCTGGCACCGTTGTTGCAGCGGAGTTTGTAACAGACGAGACATACGTACAGCAACTGAGCGGCACACGCATGGAAGAGAACGTGGAATTCGTACTCGCAACCAACGTGATTGACACCGTGCCAGGGCCACCTCGCGTCATCGCGATGCATTCCTGGCGCTAAGCCCATCGCTGCAGAAAAGCAGCAACCACGCTCACGGGCTTTCACGAAGCAAGCAGATTCTCTTTCATGCAAACGGTGCGCCCACAGACCGACGTTACTTTAGGGCCACCCCGGTTACGGCACGGATCATGCCATCGCTCTTGCTGATGATGAAAATGTTCTGCGCGTTATCCATCACCAGACGGATGTCAACACGTCCTTTGCCCACAGGGGTTCCGTAACCCGGCATGTATTCTGCGGTACCGCCACGCGCGTGATAAGCAGCACTTACGATGGGCGCAAGGTTGGGATAGATTTTCTTCTGGCCTTCAGCGTCTGTGTACTCGATCTGTACAGGATGCATTGTGGCCATGGTCTTGGGATTGCCATCGTCCACCGCGATCATCTCGTGAATGTCAGCCCACCAGATGCGGCCTGTAGTGATGTCTCCGAAGAGGAACTTGTCACGGAGTGTTGCGATCTTTCCTTCATAGACAAAGCCGCTTGAGATGGCATCGCCACCACCTTCTTTGTGCGGATACAACAAGACCGGGTAAGTGGGCTGAACGAGTTCGCTGCCAGGCTCATCTCCAATGCGAACTGGAATGCGATCATCTGCGGGCAGAGGCTCTGTTCTATTGTTTGCCTTCAGACGTTCATTGCCTTCGCGCTCGGAGTAGCCATAGTTTGCGCCCTTGTGAATGATGTCTACCGTTTCCCACGTTGCCAGGCCGATGACATTGGCAATCAGAATCGGATTGTGAGTTTTTGGGTCGACGTACCAGGTAAGGCGATGAGGATTGCGGAGGCCATAAGCCCAGATTTCGGGATAGGCGCCTTCCGTGTGCACAAAGGGATTGTCGTTGGGCACACGATACCGGCCATTGGCGCTAAGAGTGCTGCTATCTGTGTGTGCTTTGGTATCGGGGATGATGCGCAGAATCTTGCCCACCATGGTGTCCAACCGCTGCGGGTTGTTGCGAGTAATAGGCTTGATGGTTTCTCCGGAGCCACCGTCACCGCTGGACAGATACATCACCTGCCATTCCGCATCACCACGCTTTGCCGTGGGGTTAAACGCGATGTCGCCCAATGGATGTATGTGGGAGAGATACGGCACACGAAGGATCTCGCGTGCCGTTCCCTGAAATACGTCGTCAGATGTGTTGGTGTCTGTCCATTCGATCAGAACGCATTCGCGTTCTACCGGGCCTGAAGTATGCACCGGCGCAGTCGTCTCGTAGCCTGACACATTCAATCCTGGAAAGTCCTTATTGTCCGGAACTGCCGAAGCTTTCACGGATGGATCTTCCATGTGAATGGTGTAGAACTTTCCATTCTTCTGATAGTCAGGATCGAACTGAATCGTGATCAAACCACTCTGGTAGCCCGTGGCAAAGTTCAAACGATGGAAGATGCCGGGACGTCCATCTCTGCCGTTGAAGTCGAGGTATGTGGTCAGCTTTTTCGTGCGCTTGTTCAGAATGTAGAGCGGGCCATTTAGGTTGGAGAGGAAGACGCGATCACGGTCAGGCCCGGGCTCTTCACGAAGGAAGTTGACGCGCGAGAATTCGCCTTGCTGCTGTGTTGTGGGATCAAGCTTTTCCGTCGTGGGCAACGTTAGATAATCGCGCACCTGCAATGTCAGCGTGGGTGAAGCATCCTGATGCGTTGTTTGTTGCGTGTATGCATTCGTGCACGCAACAAGCAAAAGCGTGACCAATCCGCCAAACCACTTTACTGATGACATTACGACCTCGCTGCGCGTTTTCGCGCCCTCTCACGTGCGTTTCGTCCTGAGAACTCGGATGTTAGCAACTGGCTCTTTTAGAAAGCAAGAAGGCGAAACCTCAGAGAGACTTCGAAAAACGGAGAACAGTTTCGCGCCAAACGGAATATGTGGACAATGGAATTCTTTCGCGCAGTACGCAGCGACTGAACGCCTGCATCGCTGAGGTATTACCAGGTGAAACGGATTTCTATTTTGTCGTTGCGCTTATCTCATAGGCCTTGACCATTCCAAATCTGAGAAAAACCCCGAACTTTCGGCGAATTTCCTTCTTTCAGAACATGCAGGCCATGCCAGATCGCGGGCGCAAAATGAAACGCCATGCATCGACACATTTGTCTCACGCATTCGCGTTGACACGCCTTTGCACTGAGAACTAAAAGGCTCGTGGAATTTACAAATCCCCCTGCTGAAGCCTCCTGACCATGTGCCAGAAGGCTTAGGAGATCCTATGTTTTCAAAACGAGGTTGGCTGTCGCGCAGCATTTCCTGGCTTTTCTTCCTGCTGATAAGCGTGTCGATAAGCCATGCACAGGTAAGTTATACAACGACATGGGTTGGGAACACGTATTCAACGACTCCCACATATGTTGGAAACGCGATGCGTTCGATGTGGGTTGCGCCTGAGGGAGTCATCTACACCGCATCTATGTGGGACGAAAGCCAAGGCAGCATCAACGTCTATCAAAACGGACAGAAAACAAACACCATTGGTGCGCACGGAGAAGCCCAGGGTGGTGCAATCAGCGGCGACTCCACACATCTCTTTGCTGCATTGCAATTCAATACCACCCTCGGCGGCAGCGGTTATATCGGACGTTACAACCGCAGCACCGGCACACGGGATCTGACGTGGTCTGCAAGCACTGACTTAACGGAGCGACGCGCCGATGTCATCACCGGAATCGCAGACACAGGCACGCTCGTTTACGTCAGCGATCATCCTGACAACCTGGTACGCTGCTACACGACTGCAGGCGTATGGCAATCGGATTGGAGCCTTACCGATCCGGGTGCGATCGCAATCGATGGATCGGGCAATATATGGGTTGCTCAGATGAACGAAGGAACGGTCCAGGAGTTTTCATCGTCGGGAACGTCTCTCAGCACAATCAACCTGGGGTCCGGTGCGCGCCCATCGGCTTTGTACTATGACGCGACCAACAACCAGTTAATGGTTGGTGATCAGGGCCCAAACATGAACATTCAGATCTATGGGAACCTGTCGAGCACTCCATCTCTTGCAGGCTCTTTTGGTGTGCAGGGTGGATATCTGAATTCGTCCACCGGCAATAAAGGACAAACCGGTAGCCAGCGCTTTACACGCATCGTCGGTATTGGAAAGGACAGCACGGGCAATCTGTATGTGCTCAACAATCCATGGGGTGGAACCTGGGATCTGGGAAGAAATGGTAAGACAGACATTCATGCGTACAACAGCTCTGGTGTGCTGCAGTACACGCTGCAGGGCTTGAACTTCGAAGGCAATGCGGCTTTTGATCCCGGTACGGATGGCGCCTATCTGTACGGTGGCCAGGATGTTTTCTCAGGTACAGCAGCTGCAGGGTATGTAGGTAACAGCGTTGATACGATCGACTATCCAACAGACCCGCGTGTTGACATAACCAATAACAGCCGCGGCTTTGACTTCGGACTTATGACCAGTGTGAACGGTCATCGCATTCTTGCGGCCACCGGCCAAAACCCAGATATCTTTCTATTTTCCTACTTCCCTACCAACCAATATTCATCGATACCTTTTGGTACTTTGCCGGGTCAGACGAGCCCGGCGGGTTATACGAACTATTTCAATACCACCGCTCGCGTTCGCAACGGGTTCTGCCTCGACACCAACGGAGACATATGGGTGGGACTGGATAAGACGAATGCGATCACCCATTACCCGCTGACGGGCTTCGACGCCAATGGGGTGCCAATTTATGGAACTCCTACAACGACTCCAACACCATCAACGATCGCTCCGCTGGGCGGCATTGAGTACATCCCGTCCACTGACACGATGATCCTGATGAGTGCAGCGTCTACCGACTGGACCTCTCTAGGCGGTCGCGTTGAGGTGTATCACGGTTGGCTTGCTGGTAACACCACTACCCCCAATCCAGTCATTAACCTGAAGACTGGCCAGAATCCCAAGGGGCGCGCTGCCGCGGGGAATTATCTGTTCATCTCGTACGTTCACACGGTGCCCGATATTGATGCCTACAACCTGACTACAGGCGCCAACGACCTCACGATGACCAGCGCCAATCCTAACGTGGCAGTCGGCAACGATGTGGATTCGATGTATGGCATTCGGGCATATCAAACGAACAGTGGCCAATATCTGATCAGCAAGGACAACTACAACAACAATTCAATTGTCATTCACAGGATGACGGTCGTTCCAACACCGGACTACAGCATTGCCGCCACGCCTAGTTCACAGACGGTATCGCAAGGAGGCAGCACAACCTATACGACGACTATCAGTGAGCTGAATGGTTTTAGCGATACTGTGAACCTAAGTGTAAGTGGCTTACCTACTGGTGCCACGGCGAGCTTCAATCCCACATCGATCAACACGTCAGGAAGCTCAACACTAACCGTCGCAACAGCATCGACAACACCTGCTGGGACATACACCCTTACCATCACTGGTGCTACCAGCACTCTGTCTCACACGGCCACCGCGATGTTGGTTGTGTCTGGACCACCTGATTTCAGCGTTACAGCAAGTCCGAGCTCTCAGACAGTAACTCAGGGTAATAGCACCACATATACCGCATCCGTTGGCGCGATCAGTGGCTACACGGGAACGGTGAATCTCAGTGTGAGTGGATTGCCCACAGGGGCGACGGCGAGCTTCAGCCCAACCTCCGTTTCTGGTTCCGGCAATTCAGCGCTTACCGTCTCAACGGCAACGACAACTCCAACTGGTACGTACACGCTGACCATCACTGGTACGAGTGGCAGCCTATCGCATTCAGCGACGGTAACCTTGGTGATTCCGACACCGGACTACAGCATTTCAGCGACGCCCGCTTCACAAACGGTGTCGCAGGGAAATAGCGCGAACTACACAACAACAATCGCAACACTGAACGGCTTCACTGGCGCTGTGAACCTGACGGTAAGTGGATTGCCTACCGGAGCGACGGCAAGCTTTAATCCGACGTCTGTCACCACTTCAGGAAGTTCAACGCTAACAGTCACCACAGCCAGCACGACAGCAATCGGCACGTACACCCTGACAATCACCGGCACGAGCGGCAGCTTGTCGCATTCAGCTACTGTCACTCTGACCGTCAGTGCAACCACCGGAGGCCTGCCTACAGGCTGGGCAGACCAGGACGTAGGCAGCGTAAGCATTGCCGGAAGCGCCAGCTATAACAACGGCACGTTCACAGTGAACGGCTCGGGAACCAGCATTAGTGGCACTGCCGATCAATTCAACTATGCCTACCAAACTGCGGGAACAAACTACACAATTACGGCTCGCGTCGCTAGCATGACAAACACCAACAGCGGAGCGCAGGCAGGTGTGATGATTCGAGAAACACTCGCATCTGGTGCGGCGATGGTGAACATCAATCTCACACCATCGAACGGTGTCACGTGGGTCTACCGCACAACCACTGGCGGCAGTGCGAGCGGCGGCAGAACCAGTGGCCTTGTAGCTCCATACTGGGTTCGTCTCGTTCGCAATGGCAGTACCTTCACCGGATACTACTCGGCTGACGGCGTGACCTGGACACAGCAAGGCACAGTCACGCTAACGATGGCGAGCAGTGCTTACATTGGACTTGTAGTGAGCAGCCGTACCAACTCGCAGTTGGGCACGGCAACCTTTGACAACGTCTCCATCACCACTCCGTAATGAGCACACCAGTCGTCTTCGGAGTCTCGAAAGATCGGGATTCCGAAGACTGCTGGGAACCTTCCCGTATCGCATCGTGAAATGCACAGCAGGGTTCATGAGGAACGCTCCTCAAGAAGAAGCAGTAGAGGTAATGCCGTTGGATCAATGTTGATAAAGAAATTGCACGCGGTACAGGAAAATCATTCCAACATCTACGCATCAAAAAATGAAACGCTTAAGAAATGGGGGTGTCGAGACTCGCCTGCTGCGATTCCGAACTTCTATAGTGCCTGTTTGGTGAGGAGCATGAACTTTGATGCAGTGGTGTAATGCGTACCAGAGAAACTGGTAACAGGTGACCAGACGAGAGCATCCGTAGAGTCATTCACACTGCATGAAAGCCAGCTCCACCGATCAGGAGATGTATGTACCGTCCCATTGCAGTGCTTGTTGGTTTAGGAAGTTTCGCACTTGGATTGTGCGGACATGTTCAGGGCCAGACGCCTGTGGCACAGGAAAGCGCACAGCCTCATGGAATTTCCATTCCTTATGAGTCAAAGCAAGACGGCTTGTTGACAATTGTTCTGGAAGACGACAAAGGCAACCGCATCAAGAACCTTTCTCCAGATATACCCGTGCATACCGGACATAACGTCATCTCATGGGACGGAAGCTCACTGGACGGCGTAGCGCATCCGGGACGCTACCATGTACGCGGCTTGTTTCACCAAAAGATCGTGACACATCTGCAATACTCCATCTACTCACCCGGGACGCCTCCGTGGCCCAAGGCTGATGGCACAGGAGCGTGGCTTGCGGACCATACCGCACCGGCATCCGCTCTGTTTCTTCCGGAAGGAAGCGTGTGGCCCACGCACTCAAATTCGCCGCAGATCTTATTCGGTGCGCAAGCAGCCGAGGCTGGCCACGCTCTGATGTGGACCGATCTAAACGGACGCAAGCTGGATGGCATCAAGATACGCGGATGGAATGGTGGCATCGCGCTTGCGCGTGATGATGGACGCGATAGAAATCCAGATCACACTGCGTACACGGTATATGTTGTCAATCCAAGCCGGGATTTTGGGAAGACCGATCCAGGGGGTTTGCAGATCTTCATCCTTACCAAGACTGGTCTGACTCCGTTGGAAAAAGTTGTCGGCGGAATACAGATGCACGATGCATTCCGCGAGCTTGTGGGACTTGGTGTGCAGAATGGTCTATTGCTGCTTGCCAATCCTGCAGCGAATGAGATTGTCGCGTTCGATGTCAGACATGGTGCACAACCATCGTTTGCAAAGATAATGCTTCCCCGATTGGGATCGTTGGCATTTGAGCCAGATGGTCACCTGCTGGTGAGCACCGATGGAAACATCACACGATTCACAGTGCAGAACGATTGGCATTCGCTTCGTCTGACAGATCCTCAAAAAGTAATTCCTGCATCTGCACTCGAATCGCCGAAACAAATCATCGAGAACGATCATGAAATCTATGTCACTGACTGGGGACATAGCCATCAGGTGAAGGTGTTCTCCGCTGCTACGGGCAAACTGGCGCGCATCATTGGGCGTCCGGGTGGACCTCAAATTGGTTCTTATGATGAGCAACGCATGGCGCATCCGATGGGTATGACGATTGATTCCAACGGTGCGCTGTGGGTCGCGGAAGAAGACTATCTCCCAAAGCGCATCAGTCGTTGGGATGCCAAAACAGGTCGCTTCCTTAATGCGTGGTATGGGCCTACACAATATGGTGGCGGAGGCTTTGCCGATCCGCATGATCTCTATCGCGCCTACTATCCCTCAATCGGCAATCCTGGCAGCATGGGCCTGCTTGAGTTCCGCGTCGACCCAACGACTGGCAACGAACAACTCACAGCCGTGCGCTATCGCTTTCCAGATCCGCTGAATGACACCATCAGCTATAGCGGTTACCAACCCAAGCCAATCTTCTTTCCTAACGACATGATTCCTGTAGGTTCACACGGAGGTATTACTCCCGCGCAAACCTTCTATTACAAAGGCCATCAGTACTTCACCGATTCGTACAACACGTACTGGTATAACCAGACCACCGTCACCACACTTTGGATTCTTGAAAACGGCGTTTGCCGTCCCATTGCCAGTGCAGGTTGGGTGGGACCCACGAACAATCCGCATCATTGGAGCACACTGGATCAACCAGCTATACGCAGTCGAATGCCAGCAGGCGATCCCAACCAAACATTTTTCACCTGGACAGATCGCAATCATGACCACGCTGTTCAAGCCGACGAAGTTGAGTTCTTCCGCCCGTCGACAAAGGGTGGAGCAGGAGTCGTTTTCCAGCCGGATCTCTCCATCATCAGCGGCGGTCCGTATCATTTGCCCACAACATCGGTCGATGCAGCGGGTGTGCCTTCGTTTGATCTTTCGAAGCTTGCGCTCCTCTCAAATACGCCAGCGAACGGTGACGTTGCACTTAGTCCTGACGGCTGGTTCGTTGCGGATATGAGCGGCTATAAAGATGGTCAATTGCGCTGGCGTATACCGACACGCCCTTCGTCCCTTCCCCCCACGGGCACCGGCGACATCCAAGACCCCAAGCGCATGTTGGGTTATCCCGTGCGCCCTGCCGCTGGGCAAGCTGGATATCTGGTTGCGCGTTATTCCTACATGGGTGAGATATACATCTACACCGTCGATGGTTTGCTTGTATCCACACTTGGTGGCGACACGCGCAGCGCTCCGTTCTGGCCGTATCCAAATCAGACTCGCGGCATGGAAATCACGGAGCTCAGTTTCGACGCGGAACAGTTCTGGCCCTTCATGTTTGGCGAAGATGATGGCAACGTCTATTTAGCGGTTGGAAAGTGGCACACGTCTATTGTTCGTCTTGATGGGCTTGCATCGATACAACGCGTGGATCTTGGAGACCTAACGGTGAGTCAGCAGCAGATTGCCGAAGCTGCACCATTGCGTGAGGAATCTGTTTTGCGTGAGAAGCTGAAAGCCGAAGTTGAGGTTCATCATGTTGGCACATCCATGAAAGCCTCTGTTGAAAGCTGGCACGCGAGAGACTGGGCAACAATCGACAAGAATGCATCCTTCCAACTTGGCACTGATGGTAAGAGCCTGATCGTTGCATATCGCACTAGCTACCCGGACCTGCTACGCAACTCAGCAGCCGAATTTCCATTCGCCTTTACACAAGGTGGTGGCCTCGATCTGATGGTGCGCGCTTCGGGTCCAAGTGATGATCGCCATGCCACGAACGGCGATGCACGCCTCTTTGTGACACGCCGCAATGGCAAACTGCTCGCGGTTCTCTACCACCAGAAGGCCATTACGCCGGGCCATCGGGTCAGCTTCGCCTCGCCTATCAGTGAAGTTGTCTTCGACGATGTGGAAGACGTGAGTGATCGCGTTACGCTTTCTGCTGATGGTGGTTTCTATCAGATCTCCGCTCCGCTATCTCTACTTGGACTTGATCCGTCTTCTGGCAAACAGTATCGAGGCGATGTAGGCTTTGTCCTTAGCGATGGGACGCGCGCACAGGCTCGTGTCTATTGGCACAACAAAGCAGATGCCATGACTGCCGATATTCCTAGTGAGGCGAATCTCAATCCCAGCCAATGGGGCCTGTTTCGATTTTGATGACGAACTCAATACCAAGCACCGACATACGCTGCCTCGCCACGACGAGTGATCTTTGTGGGGAAGGTTGCGTATGGCATCCACAGCAGAACGCTATTTTCTGGACTGATATCAATCGCGGCTTACTTCATCGATTGGGAATCGAAAGTGGCGCGGTGGAAACCTGGAAGTTCGATCAACCGGTTACGGCCATCGCACTTACCAGCCAAGCTGAACTTCTTGTTCTCGTTCTTGGAGGCAGAATCGTTCTTTGGGATACGCGCACGCATCAGGAGACAGATATTCTCTTCCGCCTTCCTGAGTGGCCCGCGGTCCGCTGCAACGATGCGCGTGTCGATCCCGCTGGTGTTCTTTGGTTTGGCACCATGCAAAATAATGTGCGAAGCGATGGCACAACAATGGACATTACGGGGTGGATGGGCGCGCTTTATTCGCTTACGGCCAGTGGCGAAGTAAAGCGATGGCACTCCGGCTTTGGAATCAGCAATACTTTTGCGTGGTCGCCCGATAGCGAAACGATGTACTTCGCCGACACACTTGCAAACACCATCTATCGCGGCCGCTTCGATCCCAGGCAGAGCAGCCTTGCAGGCAGCGAGGTTTTCTTTCGCGACTTCAAGCGTGGGCTTCCTGATGGTTCCACCATGGATGCCGAAGGATATCTATGGAATTGTCGTTATGGTGGATCGTGCATTGTTCGCATAGCGCCTAATGGATCGATTGCGGCGATCATCGAAACACCAGTCACCAATCCCACAACGTGCACCTTCATTGCGGACGACAAAGGGACTCTGGTTTTCACCTCGGCCGGTAATGCAGCGCCGCACGGTGGTCCCGCAGAGTCCCTCTTCGCATTTGAAAGTGGCGTGCAGGGTTTGCCCATCACGCCGTTTTGTTTATAGCCGCACAGCTAGCTGTGCCAGCAACCCTCCATCCGCACGATAGGAAGCTCCAGTGATAAAGGAAGCCTTCTCACTCAGCAGAAACGTAATCAGGTTCGCAATCTCATCGGCATGGGCAACGCGGCCCAGAGGATGATCGCCTCCCCACTGCTGCAATGTCTGTTCCAGCCCATCCGCTCCGCTGAATCGTTCTGCTGAGGTGCGAACCATTGGCGTGTCCACTGTTCCTGGCAATACCGCATTCACTCGAATGTTTTCTTTTGCATGGTCAACCGCCATTGCGCGAGTCAGTGCTTCCAGCGTGCCTTTGCTGGCCGCATAAGCGGCAACACCTTCCTGACACGCAAGCGACTGCACGGAAGAGACCAATACAATCGCGCCACCATTGCGCATCACAGGAATCGCCGTATGGCAGGCAAGGAAGGCCCCGCGTGCATTGATCGATTGCACCAGGTCGTAATCCTCGACCGTTGTGCTGACGACCGATCCGTAGTGCTGAATACCGGTGCTATACACCAGCCAATCTAGTGGCTTGCTTTCCGTTGCGCGCTGCACAGCCTCGCTCACCTGCGCTTCGTCGCGTACATCGCATGGGATGTACAGCCCTGCACTGTTCTCGGATGGCTTGCTCACATCTGCAATGGCAACCTGTGATCCAAGCTCTAATAAGGCCTTGGCTGTCGCTGCACCAATGCCAGAGGATCCGCCGAAGATCAGTGCGTTTTTATTTTGTAAATCCATTTCTACTTGCCTTCCGTCATCCATCGTTCCGCCATCATGAAGGCCCCGCGCAACTCCGCCAGACCACGCAGACGCCCCACTGCGGGATATCCCGGCGCTGCTCCACGCTCCCGATCGTTCAATAATTCCTGCCCATGATCCGCGCGGTATGGCAGGCTGCGTTTGTCTCCAAGTGAAGTGCGCCGGTGCTTTTCTCGAGACAACTCGATGATGATGCCGATCAGATCTGCATCACCTTCAAGGTGTGCCGCTTCGAAGAAGGATTCGATCTCTAAATCCACGCGCGGCTCTCTTTGTGTGGAACGTAAATGCAGGAAGCCGATGCGTGGAGCAAACTCTGCGACCATCTCTTGCAGCTTGTTATCGGCTCGCACACCGAGCGCACCCGTACAGAAGGTCAGGGAGTTTGCGTCTCCCTCATATTGCTCAAGAATCCAGCGAAGGTCTTCCGTTGTGCTTACAATTCTGGGCAATCCCAACAACGGCCGTGGCGGATCGTCGGGATGGATACACAATCGCACACCGCATTCCTCCGCTACCGGAGCAACCATTCGCAAAAACTCTCTCAGCGACGAGCGAAGCGCATCGGGACTAATTCCTTCATAGCTGCGCAGCAGTTCGGCTGTCTCCTCCAGAGTTAGCTTCGTATGTCCGCCCGGCAAACCATCAAGGATCGTTGCGCGCAACTCTTCTGCTTGTGCCGGAGAAAGAGCATTGAAATAACGGAGAGCCTCCCGGCTCAGATCCTCGCCCCACTCTGCTTCTGCTCCAGGACGTTTCAGCATGTACACATCGAAAGCTGCAAACGCCACAACATCGAATCGCGTCGTGTAGCCACCACCCGGTGCAGGTTCACGCAGGTGCGTTCTTGTCCAACTGAACAGCGGCATCCAGTTGTAGGCGATGGTCCGGATGCCACACTCGGCGAGATGGCGGATGGATTGGATGAAGTTCTCTACATCCTGCTGCCAGCCGGGTGCGCGCATTTTTACGCGTTCTGTGATGCCTAAACTTTCAACAACAGTCCACTCAAGCCCCGCCGATCGGATGGCCTCCTGCCGTTTTCGAATCACTTCGATCGGCCATAGCTCACCTGCGGGGATTTCGTGCAGAGCGTTCACAATACCAGTCGCTCCGGCCTCGCGTGCGTCTCGCAATGTGACACGATCTTCTGGGCCGAACCAACGCCACGTCTGCTCCAGTACCATCCTTGCCTTTCCGACAGAGCAGCTCCCGTTTCACCACCGGCTAGCGCATACTTTGCCTACTACACGTGCTTTGCGATAACTTTCCAGTGCTGAGTTTTGAGAACTCTAACGAGATCCCTCCATCAGCCTCAAGATGCTACGGCGCGTAGCGCGCCATAGAAAACAGAAGTTCGACTAGAAGAGGTTCGTCTTGCATTGTGAAACGTCTGCATCGCCGTCGAATGCTTATCTGTCGCGGAGATTTTCATGAAATCGACCTCAAAATCTGCACGGAATGAAGCAAGTCCGAAGCGTGGATACACAATTCAGGCTGTTGTACGAGCTGCTTCCATCCTTAACGCATTTCAATCCACATCGGAGGTTCTTGATCTGCGCGTTGTGGCTGCACGCGTCGGACTGCATAAAGCAACGACCTTCCGCTTGCTGGAGACGCTGGTCGAAACGCATCTTCTGGAACGAGCCGGAAAGCAGGGTTACCGCTGCTGCGTCCAGCTTGCACGCTCCAAGCGCTACCGCATCGGTTATGGCTCTCAGACCAGCCTGCTGCCCTTTACCGGAGCGGTAAGTGACGGGCTGACCGTCGCGGCTAACAATGCGAACATTGACCTTCTGGTGTTGAACAACGGCCTCAGTCCTCGCATTGCATTGCAGAATGCAGACACCTTCGTGTCTGAAAAGGTCGACCTGGTCATTGACTCGCAGATCAATGTCGGTATTGCCGCCCAGATTGCTGTGAAATTCGCAGCTGCTCGCATTCCATTCATTGCACTCGATATCCCGCATCCTGGCGCCATCTACTTTGGTGCAGACAACTATAAGGCAGGCCGTATGGCTGGCCGTCATCTGGCGAAATGGGCGGCGAAGAACTGGAAAAGCGGAGCAGAACAGATCATCCTTCTTGGGGTCGATGCTGCGGGACCTCTGCTCAATGCGCGGCTTTCTGGTGTGCTCGATGGCATACATGAGATGAACCCTTCTGCACATCGCATTCCAACACATCATTACGACACCAAGGGTGGTCAGTTCGAAGCCACACTGGATGTAGTTCGCCGACATATCCGGCGCCGTGCGCCGGAGCGTGCTCTCGTAGGCGCAGTCAATGACACCACAGCTCTGGCAGCCCTGCAGGCCTTTCGAGAAGCGGGGATCGAACGCTGCTGTGCCATCGCAGGTCAAGATGGAAGTCTAGGCGCGCGCGAAGAGATGCGGCGACGTTCAAGTCGTCTTATCTGTTCGGTTGCATACTTCCCGGAAACCTACGGTGAAAGACTCGTAAGGTTGGCGCTGGATGTGCTCAAGCACAAACCCGTTGCGCCTGCCGTATTCGTACAACATGAGCTACTTACGCCACAGAATGTTGACAAGATTTACCCCAATGATACGTGGATGAAATCGTCTCCAGAGTCGATCTAAGCACAGTGCCTTCGATCTTTATGTCACCCAGATTATCTCGCATTGTGCAACGCACTTCGAGAATTCCTTAAGGGTATGCATAACAAGGAAGTTCTCTATAAATAGCGCTCCCAGCGCAGAAATTGCAGATTTAACGAGCCCGTATTCAAGCCATATCCTCTGCACGGTTATTTCACATTGTGATACGGAAGCGAAGGGTCGCTTTAGCGCAGCGACATCGTTGACATGCTTTTCTGCGAAGAACTACAAAGCTGCTCGATTCAGACAACGCAAAAGTGTACGTGTGTGCGCGGTAGTTGTCATAGGTGAATTTCCTGGGAGGCTGATTCAAATGAGTCGACACGATAAGAAAGAAGAACGAGATTTTATGAGAAGGTTACGCATCGGCTCTGCAGCGAATGTAGCGCTGTCATTTCCTTTGCCCCGTCACAGCACAGCCATTGCACTACTGGCATTCGCAGTGAGCGCTTCTGCTCAGACTGGACAAGGCGCCATCGGTGGTTCGGTAACGGATAACCTGGGAGCTCTTGTCCCAGGAGCCAAAGTAGAAGTTGTCAGCCAGTCCACCGGCGTGAAGCAGGCGACGACAACAAACAATAACGGCCTGTTTCGGATTCAGTCATTAAATCCGGGACTCTATACCGTCACCGTGGAGAAAGACGGGTTCCAGCGTGTATCGGAACAGTCCGTTAATGTATCAGCCGTAGGAACCACACCGCTCGATATCAAGCTGGCAATCGGCGCAGCGACCGACGTTGTAACAGTGACATCGGATTCCGACCTGCTCAACAAATCGGAATCGAACGTAACGACCACCGTCGATCACGCGATTGTTGAAAATCTTCCCTATCCGGAACGCAGCTCACTCGAAGCAGCTCTGCTCGTTCCAGGCGTTGTTGGCGATCCTCTGCAACCGGGTGGCATCTCTACCGAAAATCCTGGCGCTTATACAAGTTATGTCACACCGGGTGCCGGCATTGTTGTTGGTGGAGCGCCTCCGGGAACCAGCTCCATTGTGGTGGATGGTTCTGATGTAACCCAGGCGAGCCTTGCACGTACAGGCGTCAACCTCTCGGGTCGCATGGTGCAGGAGACAACCGTTATCACAACTGGCCTTGCTGCTAAATATGGCAGAACAGGCGGCGGTGTCATTGTTCAGAGCAGCGCAGCTGGCACTAACCAGTATCACGGAGCCATTACCTACAGCCACACCGATCCTTACTTCAACGCCTTCCCGGATGGCGGCACAATTCGGAGCGCGCTGCACGAGAACTACTACGGCTTCTATGTTGGCGGCCCTGTATACATTCCCAAGATCTATCCTTTCAAAGACAAGACCTTCTTCTACGTAGGTGTTGAACCGGCTCGCATGCAGAATTCTTTCGGGTTCCGTGGCATCTTCCCGACACCTGATGAACTGGCGGGCCACCTCAACAATTCGCTCACGCTGCTCAACCAGAGTGTCCTGAAAAGTTCCGGTTATGCGGCAGCGCTTGCAGCTCCGCGCATTGGCGCTATCAACTATCAATCCACCGTCGACGCGAATGGCTTTCCGAATGGCCCCTATAACGCTGCTCAGATAAGGGCTATTCCTAATAACGATGTCTCAGCGCAACTGGCACAGAATTCGTTTGCCAAATTTGTGCTGTCACAGTTTCCAACGCCGTCCAACCCAGGGCCTTACATCAAGTTCGATAATCCCCAAGCCACCTCTCAGAACGATGGCACCAATGCAACCTACAAGCGTGGTGTTATCAATACGGACAATCGTTATTCCATCCGAATCGATCAACACTTCAAGAACGATCAGTTTTTTGTTCGCTACAGCGTAATTCCGGTGGGCGCACAGCGCTTCTTTGCGGTTGCTGCAAGTAATCCGCTTACGATCGTGCCAACTGATTCTGCTGCGACGCACGATATCGCGATCGGTTATACGCGCACGCTTACAAACAATGTGGTCAACAGCTTCCACTACTCCTTCATGCGCGTCAATCAGCAGAGGCTTGCACCTCCCAGCACGCGCAGTAAAGACTATGCCGGGTCCTACGGCCTTACGCCAGCCTCTTTCGGTTATGGCTTTCCAAGCCTCGGCAATCTGAATGCAAATGGCGTGGGCTACACCATGCAGATGGGTCTTTCTAACGCTGCTATTCAGGTCGATCAGAACTTTATTGCGGGTGACGACATCACCTGGGTGCACGGACTGCATCAGTTCCAGTTTGGTGGAGAAGTTCGGTGGCTACAATCAAATCAATACGACCTGGGTGGTGCCACCGGTGGCCGCTATACTTTCTCGGCTAATTCGACCAACAATGGATCCACCGGCGGTGCTCCACTTGCGAGTCTCATTCTGGGATCGATTTATGGCTTTACGAATACACCGGTTGAAGTGCCCGGCTACTACCGCTGGCGATACTATGCAGGCTATTTCCAGGACGACTGGCGCATACTGCCAAACCTCACCATCAACGCAGGCCTTCGGTACGAAATCGAAACACCAAGGATGGAAAAGTTCAACAACCAGGCCTACGTTCGACTCAATATGCCGGGGACGTTGAATAACCTTACAACTTCCACAGCACTCTGCTTCTCTGGAGCTTGCGGCAATCCCAAGACGCTGTGGCCCACGAACTATGCGGGCTTTGAGCCTCGTGTTGGCTTCGCTTACGCTCCCACGCCAAAGACTACGGTTCGCGCAGGCTATACGCTGCAGCGTCTGCCACTGACGGGCTATGAGAACGTCCCCGATCCGAACTTCAATGTTGCCTCGCAGGCTGTGGGTGGCCAGACAGGAGGCACGATCGCGAACTCAACCGTTAACTACATCACCAATCCGATTGGACCGCTGACCTCCGCATATACGGCGCTCAATGGAAACCGCGGACCTATTCTGTACACGACTGGTTTGACACCCGTATATGTCAACCAGACCAATAAGGTTCCCTATACGCAGATGTGGAACCTCACTTTGCAGTATCAGCCCTCCACACGCACTGTTCTGCAGGCAACCTATAACGGTTCCAAAGGAACGCATCTTGCGGGCGCATTCGGTGGTAGCGGTTACTCCAGCGCGCTGAACGTTCCTTCCCTTGGGACAATTACCAGCGCAATTCAGACACATCAGAACCTGGGTGCTTCTGCTCCCAACCCGTGGGGCATTACTCAGAATGGAGCCTTGGTTTCTGAAACTGGGCTACAGCTGCTCAACCCGTATCAGAACTTCTTCAACTCATCGATCAACGAACTCTTTCCCCGCGGCGGAACGATGGAGTACAACGGCCTTTACCTAAGCGTGAACCATCGCCTGGGCCATGGTCTCTCTGTGCTCGCCAACTACACGTGGTCAAAGACGCTGGATAACATCCCCGACACCAACACCGGTGCAAACGGTGGAGGATTTGGTTATGTTCTTCCGCAAAATCCTTACAACCCTTATGCCGAGTGGTCAGTGGCCAGCTTCGATCAGGCAAGCCGACTCAAGATTGGCTACACCTACGATCTACCGCTTGGCACCGGACAAAGCCTCGACCTACATAACCGCCTTCTCAACAACCTCCTGGGTCATATCTCCACCGCAGGCATTGCAACCTATGCAGATGGTCTGCCTAACGCGATTTCTCTTGGCACGGTAGGTAATTTCGTGTCTGTGACACCGGGTGGAACCAATGGTTGCAATCCCAGTGGGGCGAATAAATTCTGCACCGCAACTGCATTGCCTACCGGATATAACCTGCGTCCCAACATTGTTCCTGGCGTCCCGCTGCTCAACAAGAACTGGAAGAAAAACGCTCTCAATTCGAGCTTTGTTCCCTACCTCAACCCTGCCGCGTTTGGTTGCACAGTGAACGGAGCAGGCATCGCAACAAGCTGCCAGGCTCCGGGCTCATTGAATGCGCCGGAACTTGGCAACGCGCCCCGCACGCTCGCTGGTGCTCGCTCTCCCCGTGAAGCTATGTTTGACATGCGCTTCAGCAAGGGATTCCAGCTTGGTTCGCGCTATAACCTTCGGATCAACAGTACCTTCATCAACGCATTCAATCATCCTGTGTATTACGGCGTTAACCGCTCGCTGCTGAGTTCCACCGTGGCATCCAATGTAACGGGTACTCTGGCGCATACGCCTGCAGCCAACTTTGGACAGTTCAATCAGGGCCAGACTGCAGGCATGTCACGAGTCATCCTGGTAGGTGGAGAGTTCACCTTCTAAGAATTAACAACAACAAAGAATGTGTTCTGGCCAGCGATTCCGCAGACAAGCGGATCGCTGGCCAAAACATTTTCAGGAGATGACAGAGCGTGAAGAGAATGATCAAAGCTACCGCATGGAGATGCGTGCGGCTTATTTTCCTACCGTTGTTAGTTAGTTGTTTTCCCGGAACGAAAGTAGAAGCACAGTCTTCAGCCGTAACGATTCCGCTCTGGTCTGGGGCGGCTCCCATGTCGAATGGGTCGACAGATGCTGACCAACCATCCGTGGATGTTTATCTACCGACTACGAACCCAACGCAGACCGGGGTTCTCGTCATTCCAGGCGGCGCTTATGGATATCTGGCGGCACCGGAAGGAAAGCCTGTAGCTATCTGGTTGCAGGAGCATGGTGTTGCTGCTTTTGTCCTGCACTATCGCGTTTCTCCGTATCACTATCCCGCTGAAATGCTCGACGGCTTGCGTGCTGTGCGCCTTATTCGTTCCAGAGCAAGTGAGTTTCATCTCTCTGAAGACAAGATCGGTGTGTGGGGATTTTCTGCCGGCGGACATCTTGCCTCTTACCTGATGACGCAATGGCGACAACCGCTTGCGCCTTCGCCAGACAGCATGGATGCCGTCAATGCGAGGCCCGACTTCGGAATTCTTGCTTACCCAGTGATCTCCATGCGGCCTGAAATCACGCATCACGGTTCGCATGAGAATTTGCTTGGTCCATCCGCAACGCCGGAACAGGAAGCGCAACTCTCCAGTGAACTTCATGTTGAAGAAAATTCATCGCCCGCCTTCTTGTTTGCAACAACAGATGACGGCGTAGTGCCAGTCCAAAACAGCATGGCCTTCTATGCAGCTTATGTTCAAAAGCATCTACCTATCGAGATGCACCTGTTTGAACATGGACCTCACGGTGTTGTGCTTGCGCAGAATCTTCCTGGGCCATCCGCATGGCCGAATCTATTGGCCACGTGGATGGTACGGCACGGGTGGATGGGGAAATAGGCCGCTCGCAATCCAAAAGCAACATCTTTTTCTACCGCTACAAACCATTTGCGATTCTTCTATGGCCATTGCAAAGGAAACTCGTGTATGTTCTTTGCAGTATCCATAGGAGAGCGCGTGGCTGAGGAAAAATCAGAGGTTTTACAAGGAACGCTGGACTTGATGATCTTGAAGACACTTCAAGCATTGGGACCTTTGCATGGGTTCGGGATTGCAAGACGCATTGAACAGTTGAGCGAAGATGTGCTGACGCTGAACGAAGGGACAGTCTACACATCCCTACTGCGACTGCAGCAAAAGCGCTGGATTTCAAGCGAGTGGGGAGTTTCCGAGAACAATCGGCGAGCGCGCTTCTACAGCATTACGAAACGCGGGATCACACAGCTGGCGATTGAAACCGGCAATTGGGAGCGCATTGCAGGTGTAATTGCCCGCGTGCTGGCTCTTGAGGCCAAGGCATAACAATGTCTGACCGCACACTCACCTTTCTGGCCAAACTCAAAGCGTTATTCACGCAGGTGCATGAGGACTCGCTCTTCGATGAAGAGATGAGCACACACCTGGAGATGCTTGCAGAGAAGTATGAGCGTGAGGGTATGAGTGCGAAAGATGCCAGACGTGCAGCTCGACGGCAATTTGGTAACACCGTTTTGTTGAAACAGCGACAACGGGAATCGAGGACAACGATGTTCTTTGCGAATGTAAGCCGCGACTTGCGGTATGGCGTGCGGCAGCTGATCAAGACGCCAATATTCACAATCGTTTGCGTGCTAACACTTGCGCTGGGAGTAGGCGCAAACACCGCTGTCTTCAGCGTGATGCATGCGGTGCTAGAAAAGATGTTGCCGGTGCGAGATGCCTCGCAAGTCTTCTACGTTCATACAACGGACTTTCCTGATGGAGCCTGGCAGACGGGAGATTCGTCAACGTCGTTTTCCTACGCGTTTTATCAGGCATTGCATGGGTTGAACGGCTTGCAGGATGTAATGACGTTTATCCCCATGTCGAATAGCGGCAAGGCCCCCATTCGTGTAGATACAGTCCCCGAAGAGGCTGCGGGCGATATGGTCAGCGGCAACTACTTCCATGGTTTGGGAGTGGGAACGGAACTGGGACGCGGCTTTGTAGCAAAGGATGAAACGGATCACACGCAGGTTACGGTGATCAGCGAAAAATTCTGGTCATCCCATTATCAGCGCAGCGCGGATGTGATCGGAAAGACGCTTTATATCAAGTCTGTTCCTTTCACGATTGTGGGCGTTGCGAAGAATGGATTTGAAGGAACGGAAGGAGCACTGCCGCTGGATTTCTGGATCCCTCTGCAAAGCAGGCCAGAGTTTAATGCGTGGGGTTCTTCCGCTGAAAACGGGATGTATCTGACAGAACCACGTTTGTGGATGATGCGATTGATGGTGCGCACGGCGCCCGGAGTAACTCGCGAACAGGCGCTGGCGCAGATGCAGACACTCTACGAACACACCGCGTACATCGGTCTACCTGAAAAGAAGAGCGGAGCGCCAACCTATCGCCTCTCTCTGCCCGCAGCCAAACAGTTCGACGGTGACAACGGATTTTTCGCCAGGGCATTGAAAGTGCTGATGGCGATGGTCGGCATGGTACTACTCATCGCCATGAGCAACGTAGTGATGCTGTTGATGGCTCGCAATGCGAACCGCCAACGCGAATTCGGCGTAAGGTTCGCACTTGGTGCAGGACGTAGAGAAATTGCACGGCAACTCCTTACTGAAAGTATGTTGTTAGTGGCACTTGGTGGCGTCGTGGCATGGGCTTTTGCGTTAGGAGCAACACGCGCATTGGGAACATGGGCGCATATCGAATCGAATCTGCAGCCAGACTTTAAGGTGCTTGGGCTAACGCTGGGTGTGTTGGTCTTACTTGCGATTGTCTTTGGGTTGGCACCTCTGCGTGCAGCCATGTCGAACGCTTCGCAGAGTTCGTTACGCAGTTCGGCCACATCATCACAAACCAGTTCACAGAAGTCACGCGCAGGCAACGCCGTGATCATGACTCAGATTGCCTTGTGCGTGGTATTGCTTGTGGGCGCAGGCCTTCTGCTGAAGACGCTGAGAAACCTATTGCATACACCTATGGGACAGAAGCCAGAAGGCCTTGTGGTATTCGGCGTTCGTCCGCAGCATGTGCACACCAAGGAAGAAGGCATTGCGTTCTTTACAACGTTGCAACAAAGACTTCGAACGATTCCGGGAGTGGAGAGTGTCTCCATGGCGGCGAATCGGCCGGGCTCAGGATGGTCCAGCAATCAAGGTGGCCTTTTACTGGACGGACACAATGCGAATGGACTACAGCCGGAACAAGTGACGTATCGACAAAACACAGTGGCAGCCGATTACTTCCGAACCATGGGCGTACCAATTTTAGATGGCCGCGATTTCTCTGATGCGGATACGGCAAGCGCACCGGGCGTTGCCATTGTGAACGAGAGCTTTGCGAAGAAGTATGTGGGCTCGTTACATGCAGTGGGACACGTGCTAAATAGTCCCCGTGGAAAGACTTCACAACAGATTGTGGGATTGGTGAAGGATCATAAATACACCGGCATCACGGAAGAGACCAGGCCGATGATGTGGACCGTCTTCGCACAAGACAGAGCCACCAACCAACTCAACGTCGAAATGCGCGTGCCTGGCGATCCGATGGCGATCTTGCCAGAGGTGCGCAAAGTGATCGCACAGATGGATCCGGATATGCCGCTGCTGGAACCGATGACGCAGGTGGCAGTGTTTGAAAAATCGATCTCAGGGCCGATCCTCTTTGCCCGACTTGCCGGTTGCTTTGGTGTACTGGCGATCGTGCTGATTGCGACTGGACTCTATGGGACGTTGGCCTATCGGATGAACCGGCGTAGCGCGGAGATCGGAGTTCGCATTGCCCTTGGTGCGCAACGCTCTCAAGTGGTGTGGATGGTCCTGCGCGGAAGCCTTCTGCTTTGCGCAGGCGGTGTAGCAATCGGCATCCCGCTCGCAATCATTGCGGGACGTGGTCTTGAAAGTTCACTCTACGGGATGAGGGCTCTTGATATAACGAGCTACCTCTTCGCAATCATGGGAGTCGTTCTGGTGGCTCTGTTAGCCAGTGTTGTGCCTGCAGGACGGGCTGCAAGTGTAGATCCACTACGTGCCTTGCGAGCAGAATAGATCTCTATCTTCCTGCGAAAAACTTGATCTACAAAGAGAAGCGGTAGCCTTGAGGCTACCGCTTCTCTTTCTTACGCTTCGTGTCATCAAGCCATAAGCGGATCCGTCTTGGTGGACGCGCCTGTTTCTACGCGTCCTGCAAACTGCGCAAAGGCTATGCTACCTGCTCTCTGAATACTCAGGTCATACCAGTGAAAACTCTTCTCAAGTGGGATGAGAACCACCTGCGTTGTACCTGCCGCAACCGATTTCTCTATGGCAGCCGCCCCATAGCTGTTGTCTTTAATTTCAAATTGCTGAGGAGTTGAGCCAGCGTTGCGAAGATGCAACTCTAAAGCACCTGTTGGATTCCCGCTACGCATCTGCAATTTCGCAGTGACCTGCGGTGTGGCATCTTGCAGATTACCCGTGAAGCGGCGATAGAATCCGTTTGCCGCCAGCACTTCAATTTCGTACTGCCCATCGCGGAACTCATCGAGTGCAAACGACGGCTTCAATGTGTCGCCTGCCTTTACGGTATAGGTTGCAGCGCGCATTCCCGGCTTTGCTGTGAGATTGCGAAGGTAGACATTGAACGGAGCGCCGGCTGCACGATTCTTGAAAACCTCAGTCGCTGCCGTCAGTTTCAGTTCAAAATGTTTGCCATCATCAGACACCGCACCATCGGCGTACAGCTCATACGGCAACGCACAGGATGGTCGCGTTCCGGATTCCTGATGCGATATTGCAGAAGCTTTGCTTGGGTGCGTATTGATTGCACTAATCTCTTGCGCAGAAAGCTCCTTGTACCCCGTAGGCAACGCTTTGTTACGTGCGTTGACAATCAATTCAATGAATTGATCTCGCTGCAGGAAACTGAATCTCGCTTCATCTTCTCGATGTGGGCGGAAGCAAGAGGTAAGATCGCCCGCAACGGTGCGCCGCCAATTGCTGATATTGTCTTCGCGTACGTTCTTACCAAACTTTGCCTGAATGAACTTCTCCAGGAATTGCAGCGTGGAGGTGTGATCACAAAGCTGCGAATTGACCCAACCACCACGCGTCCATGGCGAAGCAATGATAGTAGGTACACGGAAGCCCATACCGATGGGGCCGCTACGTGCTTCATGGGTGGGGACACCCTGCGCAATCTCGTCGGCCTTATAGGTGTACTCCAAGGCAACATCAATTCCTGCAGATGCAGCGCCTGTCTCTGGCCTCTTAGGATCGGGCGCGACATACGACGGCGAATGATCGAAGTAACCATCGTTCTCGTCATACGTGAGGATGAAGATGGTCTTCTTCCATACCTCAGGATTCTTGGTAAGAATATCCATGATCTCCGATACCCACCACGCTCCATACCAGGGCGACGAAGGATGATCAGAAAAATGTTCCGGCCCTGCCAGCCATGACACCGTAGGCAACTTCCCTGCTTCCACATCGGCGCGGAACTGGTGCAAGATATCGCCCTTAGGTACGTTGATGGTTTCTTCGCGACCGTCACTATTGAATCGAAGCGGCTCCAACGAACGATAGTTGGGATCGCCAGTGTTAGTCACAAATGCAGCATCATGCAGGGCGCGTTCCTTTGGTGAAAGCTGTTTGTAACGCACATCGCCCGCAGTGGCCACGGCTTTCTGCAAGTGAGCAACATGTGCCTGCGCCAGATCAAGCTGCACATGTAGTTCGTCAGCCATTTCGGGGTTGGAGAGCTCCGAAAGCTGTTCCTCCAAACGCGCTACCTGCTTTTGCGCTGCTTCCAACTGGTTCTTCAGCAACTCCGGCGCATAGTTGTACGCATGAACGTTGTATGCGGCAAAGCATTCCAACACATTGCAACCATAATTGGAGAGCCAGGAACGTTCCTCCGCAGTGAGTCCGCTCGTCATGGACAGATCGTTCTGATAGAAACGCCATGAAATACCTGCCTCAGTCAGGCGTTCCGGATAGGTCTTCCATCCCAACGGATCTCGAAAAAGTTCGTCGTTGCGCATGTACACACGCGAATCCGAAGACTGCTTATCGCGAATGGTGCCCGACCAGAACATGGAACGGTTAGGGGTGGTGGAACTCATCACAGCGCAATAGCTCTGGTCACATACAGTGAACGCATCGGCCAGCGCGTAATAAAACGGCAGATCCTCGCGCGTGTAATGGCCCATCGTGATGGGCATGTGCTGATAGTCCTTGTTGCCAGATTTTTTGGCATCAAGCCAGTTGTCATAATGGCCGTCGTTCCATGCATCCACCTGCGAATTACGCGAATGTGGAATAGAGCCCATCCAAGTAATGCGCGTATCACGCAGATCAAGCCGCCACGGCGCGAACGATTTTCCTGTAGCCTTCGACGTTTGCACAAAAACAGAATTGCCATCAGGCTGGCGGATAGCACGCGGATCGTTAAACCCACGTACCCCCTGTAAGCTCCCCAGCGAATGGTCGAAAGAGCGATTTTCCTGCATCAGGATGACGATGTGTTCCGCGTCGGCAAAGGTGCTGCCCGGTGCTGGTTCAATTGCAAAAGCTCGTTGAATCGATTCGGGAACAAAGCCGGAGATACCTGTGGCCCCGGAAAGCAGAGCGGCAAACTTCAGAAAATCACGACGCGATGTGGACATGGTGAGTATTAAACCAAAACGGCAATTTCATTGTCGTGAACATAGCAGCGTCATCTTATCCAGTGACTTAAGAGCAAATAGAAAAGGCCGGAGCAAAGCGCTCCGGCCCTTCTTTAGAGTTATTTCCTTAATTGCGACGATCGCGTCCACCGCTGCCGAAAAGCTGCAGCAGGATCAGGAAGATGTTAATGGCATCCAGATAAATGCCCACAGCAAGCTGCGTCGCGGTAAGTCCATCGCCACCTGCGCGGATGCGCGCAAAGTCGGCCACGGTCAGCGCCGTGAAGATGGCCAGCGCCATCCACGAGTATGTCGTCGGCGACAGAAAGTGGAAGAACATGCTGGCAACACCAACCAGAATCAGCACCAACAGTCCGGCACCGGCAATGCCACTGAGTCTACGGTAGTCAATGCTGAACAGGTAAGAGACACATGCCAGTGCTGTCATGCCCAGGCCTGTAGTCATGGCTGCCTGAAAGACAACATAAGGCCCAATCATGCGCACATACATGTGGATGATCGGCGCAATCTCCCAGCCCATGAAGAATGCCAGTCCAAGGAATAGGCCCAACGCTAATCCTGGACTCTGGCGCTTCACACCATTGATGGCAAAGATCAACGCCAATACAGCAATGAGGCCCGGCAGCATGCTCCATGAAGGTGCAGTGGCCACGCCGATGGCAGTGATGAAAAATCCAAGCGCAGTGATCCCCAACACCTTCGCCAGCAGCGGTGCGGTGCCTTCGCGCGGAACGTCGATTACGGTGGGATATCCGTTGGTGCGATTCACGTACATCGTCAGAACTCTCTCCGGCGCGGCGTCAGGTCACTCGCCGCACCACTCCATACAGATTAGACGCATGAGGCATGACGAAGCTTCGAAACTGTCAGGAACGACGTCCGGGCTGATGTTTCGCCTCTTCCACCGCCTCCGCTGAAAGAGGGTTTTCCGGCCATTTATGTCGTGGATAACGTCTCATAAGTTCACGTCGTACTTCAGGATACAACCGCTGCCAGAACCCGCGAAGATCCGCCGTCGTCTGCACCGCACGCTGATTTGGCCCCAACAGATGCATCACCACCGGCGTCCGCTCCGGGCCGACGCGTGGACCGTCCTCCATGCCGAAGAAGTCCTGCATGCGCGATGCAATCCACGGCGGTTTGCCCGCTTCATAATTCACCTTCACCTGCCGCCCCGCCTTCAGTTTCAGTGTCGCAGGAGCCAAATCGCGAAGACGTTGCGCCTCCAGCTTTGCCTCGATCACCGGTAGCAAATTCTCTGCGGCCCGACGCAGCTCTTCGAACGAAAACCTGTTCAGCCCAATGCAAAGTTCTTCGAGTTCCTGCTGCACATCCGGCGTCGTAAGCCCTGCAAACGCAGCACGCGCCTTAAGATTTTCTATTACCTCCGTGTCCAGAAAACGACCTATGCCCGCAGCCACAGCCTGCTCCGCCAGCAGCTTCGCGGCGCGTTCGGCGTCAGGTCGTACATCGCGCCACTCCTGCAATAGCAAGCCGTCGTAGCGTAACGATGTAACTGCTTCCACGCGCTCTGCATTGCGGTTCCATGTGAGCGCCTCTTCTTCATTCACGCGCTCCGGAAACAGATCAATCAACCAATCCGGCTCAATGCGTGAGGCCATGCGCACCAACGGCAAAGGGCGGTCACTGCGGTCTTCCGCATCCATCACGACTGCAAACTCATAAGGCAAAGCATCACCCTGTATTTCTGCGGAGCCGCCACCACTTAACAGAACCTCTTTGCCATTGCGCTTTCTGGCAACACGATCAGGAAACCCCTGTAATACAGAAAGCAGCAATGACTTATCAGAAGCGCTATGTCTCGTACCCGCAGTGACACCGGCAATGCGGCGAAGCTGCTGTTCCGTCTGCCGTACCTTTGGGTCGGGTTGCGCGGTCTGCGCATCCATTGCGGCCAGCAGATCATTGCGCTCGACTTTGCCGCCTACGCTCAACAATGCCGCAGCGGTTGCGGCCTCCGCTGCCGCGCCGCGTTCCTGTGCTGCCGCCATCATGCGTGCCAGCCGCACCGGCAGCGGATAGCGTGCAAGTTGCCGCGCCATCTCATCTTGAGCGCCGAGCCTATCCAACAATGCTTCCGCCTGCGACAACGAGGCCGCATCTGGCGGCGTGAGCCATGCAATGTCCTCTGCTCGGAGTGTTGGCTGCATGGCACGCATCGCAAGCGCCAACTCCGACAACTCGCTGCGCAGAATCTCAGGCACATCATGCCCTGCGCGTTGCGAGAAATCCATCTCAGAGTACAGACGCAAAACTTGTCCGGGCGCGGTTCTTCCAGCACGCCCTGCACGCTGTTTCGCGCTCGCCTTGCTGATTCGCTTGACCTGTAGCGTAGGCAGTCCAGTCCAAGGCGAGTGTGATGCGATACGCGCCAGACCACTATCGATGACTGCGGTAACACCGTCCACAGTGACAGAACTTTCTGCAACATTTGTGGATAGAATCAGCTTTTGTTGCGTCGATGGCCCAACCGCACGATCCTGCTCCGAAGGAGAGAGATCACCGTGCAATGGCAGCATCCATAAGCCATAGCTTTGCGCAACACCTTCGCACTCACGCATGGCCCGACGAATCTCCGCAGCGCCAGGCAGAAACACCAATGTATGACCGCGATGTTCTTGGCGCATCAATCGCTGCACGGCCATGCGCACCTGCACATACAGCGGCTCGGATGGCTGTGGCATGTATGCAATCGTCAGTGGGAACACACGTCCAGGCGCATCCATCACAGGACATCCGCCAAGAAACTCCGCAATGGGCGCAGAATCCAGTGTTGCCGACATCACCACAATCTTCAGATCGGGTCGTGTGGTTTGCTGCACGCGCCGCAGCAACGCCAGAGCAAGATCGCCATCCAGATGCCGCTCATGAAATTCGTCCAACACGACGGCGTTCACACCGCGCAACGCAGGATCGGCAATCAGGCGACGAAGGAAAATCCCCTCTGTCACAAAACGCAAGCGCGTCTTTGCACTGACCTTCTCATCAAAGCGCACCTGGTAGCCAACAGCGCCCCCCACATCTTCGCCTAACTCTTGCGCAACACGCCGCGCTGCCATGCGTGCGGGAAGACGCCGTGGCTCCAGGACAATCACGTCGCCCTGCACCACATCCAGCAACGCAGGAGGAACGCGCGTTGTCTTACCCGCGCCCGGCTCTGCCTGCAGTATCAGTGCATGTGACGAGCGTATGGCCGCAACAATCTCCGACAGCAGATCATCAATAGGCAGGTGCAATTTGCGAGAAGACAGTCCAGCGCACATTGCTAACGACGCTTGCCCTTCTTCTTGCTGCGGCTGGCTGCAATCAGATCCTTGTTCTTGCGTCGCCGTGGCTTCACACCGTCAATCGTCGCGAACTTTGCAAAGGGAGATTCATGCGACAACTGCTGCTTACCAGTCACACGCGACTTGCCGCCTTTTTTCGAAGGACGCAGCCCTTCTGTTCTCGGCGCCGTCTGCTTTTCTTTGCGTTGCGCCGTCTTACTTGTGCGTTTACTAACGAACGGCCGCGTTCCATCTTGTGGAGATGCTTCTTCTCCAGGAAGAATCGCAAATTGCAACCTGCGATTGCCGCGGTCAATGCGATCAAGCAAAACGCGCACCTGCATCCCAGGACGAATCGTCTTACCGCTCTTCGAACCGCGTATTTCGCGAGCATTTTCGCGATACGTGTAGTGGTCATCCGTAAGCGAATGAATTGGCACAAGACCTTCCACATACAGATCGTGTAACTCCACGTACGCGCCGTATTTTGTTACGGAAAGCACCATCGCGGCGAAGTCTTCGCCCACACGGTCGCTCATGAACTCAATCTTCTTCCACTCAATGAGTTCACGTTCGGCATCAGCTGCGCGACGTTCCGTTTCACTGCACTCCTGGGCAATGGCTGCAATCTCTTCGCGCGGATACGGCTCATCATAGCCTTCCGCATGGATCAGTTCGTGAGCATGAGTCGCCGCGAATCGTTGCGCGGACGACGATGCTGTTTCCTCCGGGCCGCCAAAAGCCGAAGCACCTTCTGCAAGCAATGTCTTCACTACGCGATGCACAATCAGATCGGGATAACGGCGAATGGGCGAAGTAAAGTGCGTATATGCAGGCGCAGCAAGCGCGAAGTGGCCCTCATTTTTCTCGGAATACTTCGCCTGTTTCAACGAGCGCAACATCAAGTAGCTAAGGATGCGCTCTTCAGGTCTGCCTTGTATCTTCGCTGCGAGTCGCTGATACATTTGCGGCTCTACTTCAATCTGCGCAGATACTTCATGTTCATGTGGTCTGCGACCATCACGACCTCGTTCACGTTGACGGCGCTGATCGCGACGATCCGCTTTCATGGTCAACGTCTTCACTGGCAACGCCCCAACACCAAGCGATACACCGAACGCCGCTGCTGCATCTTCAAACTCAACAATGCGTTTTGGGTCTGGCATCTCATGAATGCGATACATTGCAGGCACGCCGCTGGCTTCCATCCATCGCGCCACGCATTCATTCGCGCACAGCATGAACTCTTCAATGATGCGATTGGACCAAGCACGCTCGGCCTTGCGTACACCACGCATCGCGCCGTTCTCATCAAAATCAATCACCGGTTCCGGCAAATCGAAATCAATGGAACCACGCTTCACCCGCTTGCTGTTTAACTTTTGCGCAAGCTCCAGCATGAGCTCAAACTGCGGCACAAACTCTGTGTACTCAGCGCGCAGTTCTGCATCACCGTCGAGTATCTTCTGCACCTTCGTGTACGTCATGCGACGTGCAGAACGGATGATGCCTTCACATACTTCATACCCAAGCACATTACCGTCGCTGTCGATCGTTACGATGCAGGACAGTACCATGCGGTCCTCATCGGGCCGCAGCGAGCATTCGCCGTTTGACAATTCCTGCGGCAGCATGGGCACCGCACGATCCGGAAAGTACACGCTGTTTCCGCGCAAGCGCGCTTCCAGATCAAGGTCCGTACCATCAAGCACGTATTCTGCAACATCCGCGATGTGAACCTGTAATTCCCATGTACCGTCATCACGCTTGCGCACCAGCACGGCATCATCGAAGTCCTTTGCTGTTTCGCCATCAATGGTGACAATTGCCTCACTGCGAAAATCCTTGCGCGAGTGAAGCTCATTCTCATCCAGCGATGCAACATTCCGTAGCGCCGCATCCTGCGCCTCCGCCAATACATTCGCAGGAAATACACGCGGCAGATGATGCTTGCGAATGACGATCTCCACATCCACACCAAACGCGTCCGGTGAGCCCAGCACTTCAATCACACGACCACGCGCCGGCGAATACTCCGTGGGATATTGCGTAATCTCCACATCCACGGCAAGCCCGTGCAGATTCTGCAACGTGCCATCCCATACATGTTCTTGCGCAGTTGCCTCTGCGCCAAGCGTACGATGCGGCGTGATGGCCGCAGCCGGAAGATCATGATCGTTCTCAATGAGCACAAGATGCGACATACGCTCATCCAGCGGTGTGATGTAGCTGCCGCGATGCCGTACGTCGTCACTACGATGATCAACAACACGTCCACGCGCGCCCGCTGCATGAAAAATGCCAACAACTGTAGGATTGCGACGCGTGAGCACGCGCACAATGCGACCGCTGCGACGACCGTCACGGGAGGGAGGCGCAGGCAACACCAACACTTGGTCGCCCTGCATGGCTCCATTCAATTCGTGCGGTGGGATGAAAAGATCGCCGTCAGAAGATGCGGCCTCACTTGGACGCACAAAACCATAGCCATCACGATGCAACTGCAGCCTGCCCGCAATCAGATCCTTGCGGCTGCCTTCACGCGCATCCATGCGTTCCCGCACTCGACGCTTCAAATCATGCGCAAAGCCGCGCCGACCATCGCCAAAGCGGCTATCGTTCTTCGCACGTTCAACGTTGGTCTCCGGCAGCGCCCAGTGCTCCTGGTCGATCTTTACCAGGGCACCGCGAGCCGTCATGCGCGTGAGTTGCTCCAGCAACATGCGGCGCTCGCGACCGCCGCCCATGCCGAGTTCGCGAACCAGTTGTTTGTAGCCTGCGCGGCCTCCGGCACGCTGAATGCGCCGCAGAATCTCGCGATCCGTATGCTGATAAGGGTGACCCGGCATCTGCCTGAAGCATACGCTGAGTGCCGTCCGATTGCAGAATCCGCTAGCCCCTCCTCGCAGATACAAACAATCGTGAAGCGTTGCGGCATCACAGGAATGGCTTACTTGCGTGCGAACTGCTTCGTTTCCCCGGTGCGTCCGTTCGTCACATGCATAGCTCCATCCGCACTGATGACAACAGCCACGTTTTTCCCATCTGTGCCGGATGTATTGGCAATGAACGCCTCCGGTACGTTGTGCTCTGGGCCCTCCTGTGGCGTTTTACCGGGATTTGGCGAGCCTGCGGGTGGCGCTAGGTGAAGCTGATACAGGGCTTCCATGCGAGGCGATTTGCGAATCGTATCAATCACCGAGGTGCTGCCGCCTTTATGCGCACCGTTGTCCATGATGGCTACACGCGGCGCAATGGAGTTGATAAAGACAGGACTGCTGCTCCAATCCACACCATGATGAGAAACGATCAACAGATCGACTTGCCCGAGTTTGTTCACCGGACACACCAGCGAATACTCACGATCTGAGGTCAGATCACCCGCATCAACAATCTTCAATCCTGCAAAGCGGATCATGATGCCAAGCGACTGTCCGTTCTCCTGCGTATCCGTCGCGGGCTGCCGCACATTCACACAAAGAGGGTTCGGGGTCTTGCTTGCGGTAGAAGCGCCGGGATCATGATCCATCACCGCTCCATTGCTGCTGATAGCCACCGCGTCAAAGCCCGGAGCAGGCAGCTTATCTCCCGCCTTTACGACGAAGTGCCTGTACTTACCGGTAGCCAGCAGCTTCCGGTAATTCTCCAGAAAAGACGTGTCATTGGGATCGCTTGGGATGCGTTCGCCGTGATCCAAGAAAGCGCCAATGGGAAACCGCTCTGCAAGTTGCGGCACTCCGCCAATGTGGTCATCGTGATAATGCGTCAACAGCACCGTGTCAATGCGCGAAAGCCCCATCGCCTTCGCCGCCGCAACAATGCGGTCCGCATCGCGCCCATTGTTCTTGTCCCATCCCGTATCCACCAGCAGAGACTGCCCCGCAGGAGCAACAAACAACGTAGCCTGACCACCCTCCACATCCACAGCCGTAATACGCAACGAACTCTTCTGCGCGGTAGCACCGAAAGCCAGCGCGAAAGCAAAACAGGAAGCAACGACAGGACGAAAGATCTTCATGGCCCAACAGCATATCGCGCTATGCCTGCCATATGCATTGCGAATCGATAAATGTAGAAGGGGCCGCTTTCGCGGCCCCTTCTGGTTAGGTTCAAGTTTGGTTAGAACGTTGCTGTCAGCTGGAACTCAGTCTGACGGGGCGCACCCTGCGAGAACGTTCCTACACCGCGATACGTACGGTAGGCGGACTGCGTAGCAAAGTTGTTGGGGCCGGTCACAAAGCTCGCACCACTTGTTCCGCTGTTGACCGGTCCACCTGCGGTGGTCGTGTTCTGCAGCGTTCCAGTATAGGAGCTGAAGTTGCTGAGGTTGGCCACGTTATAAAACGCGATTTTTGGTGTGAGCGTGAGTCCCTCATGCACTTTGCTGAACCGGAAAGGATAAGAGAAGTTCACGTCCAGCGAACGGAATGCCGGATTATTATTGGCTGTTCCCGTGGGGAGCTGGGCGACAGGCTGGATGACACCCTTCAGCTGCGTGAGCTGCGAAAGGGTCATCAGGCCGGAGTTGATCACCTGCTGGCCAGCCGGAGTTACCTTTCCTGCGTAGCTACCGTTGTAGTTGGTAATGTAGCTACCAAGAGTCTTCGCCTTCACGCGATGCATATAATCGCCCTGCAACGTACCAGGGGCCAGATCGCCCGTTGTTCCGTCGCCGGTCAGATCGGTCGTGAAGATATTTCCTGCTGCCAAGCTCGAGTCGAGGATCAAGTTCGACGGGAGCGCAGAGAAGAAGTGGCCGATGAGACCAATTTCCGGTCCATACTTCGGCTTGATGTTGCCACCGAAAGAGAGTTGGTGCTTCCGGTCAAGGGTGTTACGACCGATGTACTGATTTGGGTTGTCATAATCCCATGCGCCGGTTCCAAAGAACTCATCGCTTGAGGTCATGTTCGACACAACACGAGACAGGTTATAGGACACCTGAATATTGCTGCGATCGATACCCTTCATGGGATGCGAAGCAGCCTGACGATAGACAACCTGCAGCGCATCGTAGCCCGAACGTCCCGCGGGACGGATGAGGGTACCACGGCCCAAGTCAGGGTTCACACCGGGAAAGGCAGCCGGTGTGGAACGTCCCTGCACTTTGTAGTTGTTGTAGCTGGTGTACGCATCACCATCCAGACCCTGGCTGGCAAAGGAGTTGATCGCAAACGAGGGATTAGCGTTGATAAGGCATTGCACTACAGCAATGGATGTAGCCGCCGTCGCCATACCACACGCACCCTTTGTGGTGGATGCGCTGGACAGGCGGTTGATCGCTGCGAGTGCATTCGTCTGGCTGAACGTACGGGCAGCACCTGTGTGATTGAGGTCGATAGACTGGCCGATGCGCCACGTCATATTGTGGATATAGTCAGCGCTGAGAACTGCGCCCTTGAACAGTTCGCGCTGCACGCCGAAGTTCCACTGTTCCGAAACGGGCTGCTTGTAGGTCGGTGCATATAGACCCGAAGCATTCAGCGTGTTGCCAAGATATCCACTGTTCACAACATTCGGGTTCGCCTTAGCCACAGCCTGGTAGCTCTTCTGCAGAGCTGCGAACTGCGGCGCAGACTGAGCAATCGTACGCTGGAGGCAGAGTGTCTGCAGCGGCGTACCGTCAGGGGACGTTGTCACGACGCTGCTGTCCGGAAAGAGAATCGAGGTCGACGCGCAGGCAGATGCCGGGTTGTACGACTGGACCGTCTTCAGGAGACCTGAGGCTGCATTGCCGCTGCTGTTAAAGACAACACTCTCGTAGTACAGACCGAAGCCTGCACGCAAAACGGTCTTGTGATTGCCAGGAGCATATACCAATCCGACCTGAGGTCCGAGATTGCTGTACGGCTGACGCACATTGCTTGCGGTATAGCTCGGATCGAAGAGGCTGAGCAGCGGAGTATTCGACGGCTTGCCCGAGCAGACGTAGCTTGCCGTGTTACCGACGCCGTTTACGACCGTGTCCGCACAGGTCGGCAAAGCAAAGCTATTGTTCTGGCGGTTGGTGTCAACGCTGTAGCGAAGAGCCGCTGTCACAGTGAAGCTCGGTGTAATCTTCCACGCATCGGCAACATAGAATGCGTAACGCCACGCGGGTGCACCACCACCGGGCAGACCGAATCCCGGGACGTTATTGCCATAACCGTTACCCGTGGCAATGGTTGCGGAACTGGTGTTGTAGCCGTTGAGAGGATCGCCCGGGCAGGCAGCCGCTCCCACTACGCCGCTGCATCCAAGACCAAGCGGGTTCGTAGCGTTTACCGTTCCGGAGAGCAGGTTGCTCGCAGTAGGGTTGAGACGCGGAGCCAAGCCATAGAACGCAGCATAGCCACCACCCTGCAGACGATTCAACGAGCCGCCGAAGCGGATGTTATGAGTACCACGCGTGTAGCCACCGTCATAGCGGAGCTGCTTGTCTGACTGGAACGTCGCCTGCGGAGCATTCGAGTTCGGTCCAAAGTAAAGCTGATTGCTGTAGTTGTAAGCAACCGGACCGTTAGCAGTCACGAGCGGATCGTACCCAGAGGAAGCACTACCGTCTGTGATGAGGTTGTGGAACTTTTCATAAGAACCGCGGAATGAATGCGTGAAACGGCCCTTGGAGAAGTCAGCACCGAATGCAATACCCCAGGTGTTATCACGGTTCGGATAGGAGGCGAAGCGCGTCGTTCCGCCTGCAGTGGTCGTCGAATCGACGTTGTAGTTACCACGGGCAAAATAATGGCCGCCAAACGGACCGGAGTAGTCCAGACGCACGGTGGAGTAAGTCTGGCGATAGGGGGTTCCCACTGTGGGGTACTGTGCGGCAAGCGTTGAGGACTGTCCAACTGGGTTGTTGCCGGCCGTGTTGAATACAGTTCCGAGGTTGGATGGGGACGCGCTGTTCTGCTGAATGCGCTCGGCATTGCCGAAAGCAAAGAGCTTGTCCTTGATGATCGGAAAGCCGACGCTGCCGCCATACTGGTTGCGCTGGAAGTACGGTGCAATGTGGTTGCCGTTGGCATCTGCCGTGGAGTTCGGATTGGCGTCAAGAGCGCGCTGATCCTGGAAGATGTAGAACGCTTCGCCGTGGATTGAGTTGGTGCCCGAGCGGGTCGATACGTTCACAGCGCCCTGCGAGGTAACTTCACCGGCAGCGTCCTGCGTGGAACGGTTCAACTGGAACTCGTTGATAGCGCCCTGGGACACGTTGAAGATCGTGGTTCCGACGGTCTCGTCGGTGATGTCCGCACCATCGAGGAGGATACGGGTCGTACGGCCCGAAGTGCCGTTCACAGCAATCCCCGTGTAACCCGACTTCGTTGGGTCGAAGGTGTTGCCGTTCTGCAGCTGTACACCCGGCTCAATCTGGGCCAGATCGAGGAAGTTACGGCCGTTCACAGGAAGGTTCGCAATCTGCTCGCGCGTGATTACGTCTGCCACGCCAGCCTGATCCGTGTTGACCTGAACCTCGCCGGCGGTGACTTCGATGGTTTCCGAGTTCTGGCCAACTTGGAGCTTAAAGCTGCCGGGGGTCGCGGTGCCTGTAAGAATGCGCGTTTTAACTTCTAGCTGCTGGAAGCCCGAGGCAACCACCGTAACGGTGTAGTCGCCGGGATTCAGTGGACCAACGCTGTAGAAACCGGATTTGTCAGTCGTCAGCGTTTTGGTCGTGCCCTGATCGAGGCTCTTGATCGTGATACTGGCGTCCGAAACTGCGGCGCCGGATGCATCTGTAATGGTTCCCTGAATGGCGCCACCGTTTACGGAAACGGCCTGGCCATATGCCGCGACGCAAACAACCGCCAACGGTGCCGTGAGCAAAAATTTCTTCATTTTGTACTGCCTCCTAAATACGCGGAGCCGAAGAAGGCAAAATCTCCGCGCAATGTACAGCAAAAAGGGAATCTCGCCGGAAGGCACAGACAAACGGCCTGCAGCGAGACTCTGGTTGATCTTTGTTTGCGTTAGATTGCCCTACTTTTTCCGCCCTGTCAACGCCAATAAACGCCGGTTTTTTACTTTTCTCACTTTTTCTTCACGCTACAGAAACATTCGTTCCCGGGCTTCGTCCAAGCACATCCTCAGAAAAATGCAGCAAGGAAAGGCCTAGAGCTTCCCCAAGAGCGAACAAGAGGCGAATAAAACGATAGACTGATTCCATGGATTTATCCGATCCATTTCTGAATCAGCAGCGAAGCAATCTCCCAGATCGCTTCGGGTTCCTTCATGTGGATTTGAATAGCTTTTTCGCTTCGGTGGAGCAGGAGCTACATCCTGAATATCGCGACCGCCCCATTGCCGTTGTGCCCACCTTCGCGGACACCACGGTTGCCATTGCGGCCAGTTATGAGGCAAAGGCGCTTGGCATTAAAACCGGCACGCGCGTGGCAGACATGAAACGCCTCTGCCCCGACATCATTCTGGTGGAGGGCGACCACTCCAGTTACGCCGAGTTCTCCCACAAGATTCATGACGCTGTGGACAGGATCTGTCCTGTCGCTCACGTGCCCTCCATTGATGAAGTGGCCTGCCAGTTAATCGGCCGCGAGCAGGAACCGCCACGCGCACGTCAGATCGCTCTTGATATCAAACAAGCCATCCGGGATGACGTGGGCAAGACGCTCCGTTGCTCCATTGGCATGGCCCCAAACCGTTACTTGGCAAAGATTGCCAGCGACATGCAGAAACCCGACGGCCTCATCGGTTTGTTGCCATCGCAGCTTCCGCGAGCGCTCGCTCATCTGGATCTGCGTGATCTTCCTGGTGTTGGCGCACGCACAGAACAGATGCTGCATCGCAAAGGCGTCACCACTATGACGCAGTTGCTGGATCTGAAGCGCGAAGAGATGCACAAGCTGTGGAACTCCGTGTGGGGAGACAGGCTGTATCACTGGCTTCGTGGGCACAATACAGGCGACGATGGTGCGCCCCTGCCAAGCGAGATGCAGAAGTCACTGGGACACTCGCATGTGCTTGGCCCGGAATATCGCAATCTTCAGGGCGCATGGGCCATCGCACATAAGCTGCTGCATAAGGCAGCCATGCGTCTTCGTATGGAAAAGATGTGCGCGGGTTCGCTCGCGCTGACGATTCGTTATCAGCTGACTCGCGAGCAAGCGGAACAGAAGAACAAAGTCCGCCATCATCAGAGCGGTATTAAGCACGATGGCTGGGGTATGGAAGCGCGCTTCCCCACTTGCCAGGACACGCTTACGCTGCTGGAGATGCTGCAAAAGCTATGGCAGCAACAGCCCACCGGCCCGGAGTATCAACGTCCCTTCTTCATCGGTGTCACGTTGGGCCGTCTGATCAATGAAGATGAACAGCAACCCACGCTTTTCGCCGATCCAGACAATCGCAACGAACTGAGCCGCACGCTGGACAAACTGAATCAGAAATACGGCCACACCACACTGCACTTCGCAGGCATGTTGCCCGCACGCGAAAGCGCACCCACACGCATCGCCTTCACGCAGATTCCTGTGCAATACGGCAAAGATTACATCTAGGCAGCGATTGCAGTAGCCTCATGCTCAGACATGAAGCGCCTTCTCACATTGCTCTCTGCCGTTCTTGTTGCCATACCCTGCTTCTCGCAGGCTACAGCGAATCTTTCTTCGCAGGGCTATTACGCCGATCCGGAGATTCGCATTTTCGATCATCAGTATTGGATTTACCCGACCTCTTCCAACACTGGCGAACAAAGCGACGAGAGCGCCTTCAATGCGCAGCAGAGCGAACTGCGCAAACAACATGTCGTTCACAAGGCTTACCTTTCGCAAACATCACTGGATGCGTTCTCTTCGCCGGACCTGGTGCATTGGACGAAGCATCCCCATGTCCTCAGCGTGAAGAACGTAGCGTGGGCGGCGTATGCAGTGTGGGCACCCTCCGCGATCTATCGCAATGGCAAGTACTATCTTTTCTTCGCAGCAAATGACATTCAGAAGACCGACACATTCCCCGGCGGCATTGGCGTTGCAGTTAGCAACACGCCTGGTGGTCCGTTCAAGGATGCGCTGGGCAAACCGCTCATTGGAGCATTCCAGAATGGCGCGCAACCGATCGACCCCATGGTTTTTCAGGATGACGACGGCTCGGTCTATCTCTATTACGGCGGCCAGGGTCACTGTAATGTAGCAAAACTATCCAGCGATCTGACACATGTCATTCCCATGGCCGACGGCACGCTCTACAAAGAAATCACGCCCGCGCATTACACCGAAGGCCCTTTCATGATCAAACGCAACGGTACGTATTACTTCATGTGGTCTGAGGGCGACTGGGGTAACAGCACCTATGGCGTGGCTTACGCCAAGAGCACAACTCCCACCGGCCCCTTCACATCTGCTGGGAAAATCCTTTCCACCGATCCAGCGATTGCAAATGGGCCAGGACATCATTCCGTGGTTCGCATTCCGAATTCGGATGACTGGTATATCGTCTATCACCGCCATCCGATTGGCACCGGCGACCGCAACCAACGCGTGATGGCTATCGATCGTATGCGCTTCGACAAAGACGGCAATATCGAAGCGGTAACGCTAACTAAGGATGGCCCTGGCGCGGTTACGATCTCGCGTTGACCCTGTAGAGATAACTTAGTTCCCCCTTACAGCTATCGCGATCTTGCATCTTTCGAGGAAAAAGACACTGGACCATTTTCCTGCGAAAGATGCTTGATCTTTTTTGAGACGCAAACCTATGATGCCCGGCACACGCGCGATCCCTATGCGCTGTGAGGCCAATCATGAACGTTGTAAGCAAAAACCCTGCAGGTAAGGGGTCCATGAAGACGAGAAGTGGCAGGAGTTGGATTCTGTCCACCGTGCGCATTGTTCTTCTTGCACTGTGCGCTGCTGCAATGTCTATACCGGGATGGGCACAAGACACAACCGCCACCATCCTGGGGAATGTAACGGACCCGAGCGGCGCGTCCGTTCCCAAGGCACAAGTCACCGTCACCAATACTCAGACCAACGTCTCTGTCGTTACGCAAACCACGGACTCCGGCGCATACACCGTACCAAATCTGAATCCGGGAACGTACTCCGTCACCATCAAGATGCCGGGGTTCCAAACGGCGAGCCTCGCCAATCTTGCGGTCTCGGCGGGCGACCGTCGCCGCGCAGACGCAGCACTGGCCATTGGCGCTGCCAATGAAACGGTAGAGATCACGACAACAGCGCCCGTTCTCCAGACAGATAGTTCCACCATTGGCTCCAATGTGTCGCAACGCGCCGTGCAGGATCTGCCACTGAACGGCCGCAACTACATCAACCTGGTGCAGATCACACCCGGCGCAACAGAAGCAGCGCCGAACAGCATCAACAGCGGCACACGTCCTGATGATCGCCGCCCCAGTTCTTCCATCTCCATGAACGGTCAATCGGAAACATTGAACGATCAGATGGTGGACGGCCTGGATAACAACGAACGACTGATTGCCACCATCGGCGTTCGTCCCAGCATCGACTCCATTCAGGAAGTTCGCGTTGTCACCAATACGTTCTCTGCAGACATTGGGCGTTCTGCTGGCGCGGTAGTCAACGTGATCACGAAGAGCGGCACGAATAACTTCCACGGCACGCTCTATGAGTTCTTCCGCAACGATAAGTTGAATGCCTATCCTTATCAGTTCGGCGCGACGAAGCCTGTCAATCCAGAGCTACGACAGAATCAGTTCGGCGGTAGCCTTGGTGGGCCAATCTTCAAGAACAAGGCCTTCTTCCACGGTGATGCGGAATTCTTCCGTTTAATCAAGGGCGGCCTGCCCTCACAACTCACCGTACCTACGCTGTATCAGCAACAGCATCCTGGCGATTTTTCAGATGCGATTCCAGCCAGTTGCGCCACAATTGCTGCCAGCGTTGCCGATCCCACACAAAGCCAGACCACCGGCTGCGTCTATGATCCTGATCCCACGCACATCACAGGGCTCAATGGCTATGCGGGAACGTCGATTTACCTGCGCACACCTGTCCCCGGTAACAAAATTCCCACTGGTTTTATTGATCCTGCTGGCCTTGCTTACTTCAAGCTATATCCCGCACCGAACAGCGGCACCAACGGCTACGTGGGTGTCCGCAATCAGGAACAATACTCCACCGTGTACGACGTTCGCGTCGATTACCACTTCAACGATCGGAACCTGCTCTTCGCGAAGTACATCATCAACGATGTCTACACCGTATCGCCGGGCGCTCTCCCCATATCCAACGCAAACGGCTTTGCTGTAGATCCGCAGACAGGCAACGGGTTCGGCACATCACCGCAACTCGCACGGAATGCGGCGCTAATCTACACACACACCTTCACGCCAAACCTGCTCACCACGCTGGGCGCTGCGTGGACCTATATCAACAACGCATCGTACCCACTGAACTATGGCGTCAATCCGAATACGAAGTTCGGACAGGCAAACGTAAATGTCAGTCAACTGACGTCGAGTCTTGCGGTGGCTTCGCCGACTGGCCTGACGGGCCTCGGTGGCGGAGGTAACTTCGTTCCACTGCAGGACAAGGACAACACCTATCAGATCAATGGACAGGTGATCTACAGCCGTGGCAATCATTCGTTCCGCATGGGTGCCGCGCTCATTCGCCGCAAGGCGTTGAATATTCAGGACAATCAGGGTGAAGGCGGATGGACCTTCCGTACGGGAGGCCCCGGCTTGCTGGAAGGTATCTTCTCCGCAGCCACGCGCAACAATAACTTGTATCCACCGCACTACCAGACCTGGGAACCCAGTGTGTACTTTCAGGATGACTGGCATGTTGCGAGTAACCTCACGCTGAACCTGGGTTTGCGCTATGACGTGTTCACTCCCTTCACGGAAGAGCACAACCACATCTCCAACTTTGACCCGAATTGCATCTGCATTATTCAAGCCGGTGTAAATGGCATCAGCAGAACGGCAGGTGTGCGTACCGATTTAACCAACGCAGCGCCGCGCATTGGCTTTGCCTATAATCCACGCCCGAGTACCGTACTCCGCGGAGGCTTTGGCCTGGCCTTCTTCGCCAGCAACTACGAATCTCCCACCAACCTGAAGAACACGCCGAATATCTCCATCTATGGCAACTGTTCTTCCTTCCAGGCAGCGGCCGGCACCAGTGGATGCAACACAGCATTTACTCGCTTCGCACAAGGCATGCCGCTACCGAACCAAAATCCAAGCACGACCCCCAGCACCATGGTCGGCTCGATTCCAGCCGTTGTGGACAGAGGTATGGGCTCCGGCTATCTGGAGCAATTCAACTTTGTCGTACAGCAGGACTTCAAAGGCAATGTCCTAACAGTAGCTTATGTAGGAGCTTTGGGCCGTCATCTCTCCACTGGCTTTGACATCAACCGCGCACCACCAAATACATCCGGCAGCCAGACTCTGCGTCGCTGGTACTCCACGATGCCCGGTATCACGACCGTTTCTCAGACACTTAGTTCAGGAGCATCGAGCTATCACTCGCTGCAGGCCACCTTTGAGCGTCGCTTCAGCCATGGTCTGGGTTTCAGTGCAAGCAGCACATGGGCTCACCTGCTGGACAACGCTCCAAACGTCAATGGACAAAGTGGCAACGGTGTTGGTCAGTTATTGGCGACACAACACTCTGATGACTACGGCAACGGCGATCTGGATACACGCGCTCGCATTGTCATCACTGGCAACTATGAACTGCCCTTCGGCAAGGGGGCCAGCGGTTTCCGCGGCATCGTGGAGGGTGGCTGGCATCTGAACGTACTCAATCTGTGGTCGACGGGTCTTCCCTTCACCATCCTCAATGCTTCCAACATTAGCAACACCAGCCCCGGCGGTTCTGCCGATCGCCCGAATGTTCTCAGCGATCCATTCAAAAACATTCAACGCCCCGTGGGCGGAAACGCTATCAATCCTCAGTTCTTCTCTGCCGCTGCATTCGCCGCACAGGCATCGGGAACGATTGGTAACGAACACCGCAACCAGTATCACGGGCCACACTATCGTCACTGGGACATGTCTCTCTTCAAGGACTTCCCCATATGGCGCGAAACAAAGCTGCAGTTCCGCGCGGAGGCGTTCAACATCGCGAATCAGACCAGCTTCTCCAACCCCACTTCGTCGCTGGGCACAACAGCTACGTTTGGACAACTTACATCCACGTTGCCGACCTATCTTCCTCGCACTGTCCAGTTCGCACTCAAGTACGAGTTCTAACGACACTGTGCAATACATAGCCAACGGGCTTCGAGATACATCTCGAAGCCCATTTCCTTTGCCGAATAAGCACGCACTTCGTCTCTCAGCAAAGTCCTGCTCAAGAACTCCGCAGCATCAAGTCGATACAATGACCGAATGCCCGACCGGACACAATGGCGCGCTGAGTTTCGTTCCATGTTGCAGCTTGCATGGCCGGTGGTCCTTGCGGAACTTGGCTGGATGTTGCAAGGCATTGTCGATGTAATGATGGTGGGCCGCCTTGGCCCTGTTGCCATCGGTTCCGTCGCACTGGGCAACGTACTGTTCTATGCGCCATCACTCTTTGGCCTCGGCCTGATGATGGGTTTGGACACCGTTGTCTCGCATGCCTATGGACGTGGCGATTATGATGCGTGTCATCGATGGCTGGCGCAGGCAGTCTACATTGCGCTGGTTGCCACACCGTTACTGATGTTCGTTGCATTCTGTGTTGGGCTTGGTCTTCCACACTTTGGTGTTGCAAAAGAGCTGATCGCTCCCACACTCACGTATCTGCATGTGTTGTTGCTCAGCACACTGCCGTTATTGCTGTATGCAGCAGCACGTCGTTATTTGCAGGCAGTCGGTGAAGTGCGTGTGATCACGCTGACCTTTCTTGCGGCGAACCTGCTGAATTGGGCAGGCAACGAAGTCCTCATCTACGGACACTTCGGTATACCTGCGATGGGTGTTGCTGGATCAGCACTCTCCACGGTGTTCTCTCGCATCGTCATGGCCGCTTCACTCTTTGCATTTGCATGGCGCTATGAACGCAAACGCGGCCATCCCCTGTTCGAACATTGGGCAAGGCCGGTGATGCGCGAGATACGTGAACTGCTACGTCTTGGCTTGCCCGCCGCAGGACAATTTGTATTGGAGGTCGGCGCATTTGGTGCAACCGCAGTGCTTGCAGGAACGTTATCGCCTGTTGCGTTGGCTGCGCACGAGATTGCACTGAATTACGCCGCTCTGGCGTTCATGGTGCCGCTCGGCATCAGTTCTGCCGCTTCTATTGCAGTGGGTCATGCCGTGGGAGCGAAAGACTGGCAAAAAGCGCGCCGTTCCGGCATGTTTTCGCTGCTTCTCGGGATCTGTTTCATGATGCTCGTTTCGCTGACATTCCTCAGTGTCCCACGTGCACTCGTGTCCATGTACACACACGACGCTGCAGTTACGCGCACCGCCCTCCCTCTATTCGTGACGGCTGCCGCGTTCGCGGTCTTTGACGGCATACAAATCGTTTCCAGCGGAGCGCTGCGTGGTCTGGGCGATACCAAAACCGCACTCTGGTCGCATCTGTGCAGCTACTACATTGTGGGCCTGCCACTGGGTGCGCTGCTCTGCTTCCACTTCCATCTTGGCGTGCTCGGCCTGTGGATTGGCCTCACCTGCGCATTGATTACGGCCTCTGTCGTGCTTCTGTCTGCATGGCTTCGGCGAGCAGCAAAAACGCCCGCCGAAGCGGGCGCATTGCCGTAAGCTTTCTTAACTATTTTTCCAAATCACCCTTCGGGCAATTTGCGGACGCATTGATGGGATTGCAGCGCGCCACCACATTGTTCGGCAGCGTGACCACAAAATGCCCGGGCCACTTCGCGGGTTCCGATGCGAAGTAATCCGTGCTGATGATCTGCGCTCCACTGCGAAGGTCCTTGTCGCGCACCGATGTGTCATTCGTCCGCGCCTGTTCCGTATCCGCATCGGAACGCGTACGCACTAGAACTCCCTGCCTTACCAGGTCGTTCATGTGTTCTTCCGTACCAGAGTTCTCTTCGGTAAACGCCGCTTCCGGTGTGCCGGGGACTGCGTTCGGAAAGATCACACGGCCTTTCAAAGCCGGATGACCTTCCACATACACCGGCGTAAGAGCGCGATTATCCAGCAGGAACAGGATCTTCCCACGGGATTGCTCCAGCGTTGGCCATCCACCCGCAGCAATGGCTTCCGGCATGGTGGCATACTTGCCGCGCACCTGGTCCGGCGTGATGAGCTTGTTCGCCGGCACGATGGATCGCAGTTCCGCATCCAGTTCATCGAACACCGCAGGCGTAAACGGCTCAGGTGTAACTGCGCCCGGCAAGTCAGCGTGCGGCTTGCCGTACTTCCCTTCAAGAAGAATGAAGATAGGAATGTGATTGGGATGCGCATTCGACCACGTCAGCACCGTGTTGATGCACTCGCGCAGTGTGATGCAGCTACTGTGCTGGTCAATGTCCTGCACGTGCATGACCTTGAAACCGGGCTTATCCATCTGCCCATCCGTGTTGTACGGCTCGGGCGGGAAGCCCATTCCTTCAATCACCTTCGCAGCAGCTGGGTGCGAATACAGACCGCCCTTGCTATCCGCGTAGATGTCGATCTCCAGCTGACGCACGCCAGCGTCAAGCTGCGTGGGGATCGGCTTATGTTCATAATCCAGGCCGCGCAACGACTTGGGATTCTTCGCCGCCAGCAACGCCTTCACACCCGGCGTCAGGCCAACGTGATAGCTGTTATGACTGCCAATAATCTGAATCTGATTGATGCGCACATCGTTCTTACCCTGCGCCAGCATCATTGCCGCTGCACTCAGCAGCAGTGCAAATTTCCGCATTTCAAATAACTCCTCTTCGCCAGACAAGCATACGCGCCGATGGTTTCATCGGCGCGTACGTCTGGGATGGTGTGTAACTCGCAGTTAGAAAATGATCTTCGCCGCGAGCTGCAGTTGACGCGCAGGATAAGCACTGGTGATTGTGCCGAAGCTGCTGCCACCGAAGGTGCTGTTTGCCGCAGCGTAGTTCACCTTGTTCAACACGTTGAAGGCTTCTGCACGGAAGTCAAACTTCGATGCTTCATTCCAGAGCGAGAAGGCCTTATGCAGACCAAGATCGGCCTGATAGAAGGCATTCGAACGTCCAAGGTTACGTGAAGCAGTTCCCCACGGGCTTGTGGTGGGTGTGGAGAACGCAGCGGAGTTGAATACACCCGTTACAGTTGTGGCTGTCTTCGTGCGCGAACCGTAAATCGGCACGCCGACATTGCGATTCGGACGATAGGTGTACAGATCGGTTCCGAACAGAGACGATCCGCTGGAGAGCGAGTAGTTGATGTTGATCGGCGCACCGCTGGTCATGTTGTTGATCAGAGTAAGCTGCCATCCACCCAATACTTCATCTACCAGCTTGTTCGCGTTGCTGCCGAAGCGACGTCCACGACCATACGGCAAGTCATACACGATGGAGAGTGTATCGGCCAGCGGCTGATCGTAACCGGATGGGCCGTAGTCCATGCTCGGGTTCGCATAGTTCACACGGCTGTTGTCGCCATTCGAAGTCTCGAGGTGGCCGCCAGAGAGATCGAAGTCGCGGCTCCAGGTGAATGCATTCAGAAGATACAGGCCAACCTTCGTCCGCTTTTCCACCTTGAACTGCATTGAGTTGTAGTTTGTGCTGCCACCACCCCACGCAATTTCAATATCGCCGAAACCCTGCACCGGACGACGCGCTGCCAGGTTTCCGCAGGTGCTGCCAACGCAGGGTGTCGCCTGGTTGTAGTCTGCAAGGATCTGGAAGTGCGTACCCTTGTTGCCAACGTAGCTGAGGTCCATCAGCCAGCCATTACCAAGCTGCTGTTGTACACCCAGGAAGTAGCTCTGCAGATATCCGGTCTGGAAGTTCTTCGGGATATAGCGCGATGTTACGTTCGCCGGATTGAAGTATGCCGGTGTGGTGAGCACATTGCTGTAGCCCTGCTGCGTCTGACGGAAGCAGTTTGACTGCAACTGCGTGTCGTTGGTGCAAAGCGCAGCTGCCGTCGGGGCCACCTGCGAAATGCTGGCATTCACAACGTTCGGACCGTTGTAGGTCAGGTTATTTTCACCACCGGCACGGTTCCACTGCGTATAGCCGATACCGTAGCCACCACGCATAACCGTCTTGGGCGACATCTGATACGCAAAGCCGAGACGCGGTCCGAAGTTCTTCTTCGGCGTGTTCACCAGCGCGCGATCATAGATGCTGCCGTTCTTTGCCTGCACCAGAGTCTTGGTGGAAGGATCGAAGTTGGCCAGCTTGTTGTCGCGCTCCCACTGCGGCGTGACGATCTCATAGCGCAGACCAGCATTGATGGTCAGTTGCGGAGTGAGCTTGATGTCGTCCTGCACGTACATGAAGTTGTAGCGCTGACGCAGATTCACAATGGCATACGTCGTTAGCGAATAAGACGAACGGTTACCGAAGAGGAAGTCCGCCAGGTTCTGCGCCTGCTGCAACTGCGACGACAGCGTTGGATTGCCGCTCGTCACCGTAGTGTTTACAGGGTTGCCATTCTTTGAGTACTGACCTGCGTAGTTGTCCTGGCCGTAGCTCGGGTTGAAGTCGTTCAGTTCCGTGTGAATCTCCTGGAACTCATAACCGAACTTCACACTGTGCTTACCCTTGACGATGGTGTAGTTCACCTTCGGGTTGAAGATCATCGGGTTCTGGAACTGCGGATTCGACGACTGTGCGCCAAACTGCGAATATCCCGTAACCGACTGCGCATTCAAAGAACGCACAATACGCGGATCCGTGGGCAGACCATCGGTAATGCCACTCTGCACCAGGATGGACTGCTGGCCTACGTTGACCGGGAACTTCTGGCCAATGTTGCGGGACCAGCCAAAGCGAGCATCCAACAGCTGCGACGGTGTAACTGCCCAGGTAACACCACCCATGATGTTCTTGTTGCGGATGGTTACGTTGCCGTTGCTGTTACCACCTGCAAGGCCCGTGATACCCGGCGGATCGTAAATGTAGCCACGGTGCTGGCTATAGCGCGCGAAGATAGAAATCTTCTGATTGAAAGTGTGATCCAGGCGGAAGTCACCCTTGTCGTCATTGATGATGCCGCGCGGCGCAATCACGAAGTTGTTTGATAGGCCCGCCACGTTGGTCGTGGGAAGAGCCGCAACAACGTTGCGTGCAAACGTTGTCCACTGTGCCTGCGGAATGCTGCCCAGGAAGGTGCGTCCGGTGATCGGATCCTGAAGCGGGATGGCGTTGTTCGGGTTGGACGTATCGTCGTTCAGATAGAACAATCCATTCCGCTGATTGTTCGTAAGGATCGTGGATGCTGTCGATGCGTTGTTGAAGATCTGACGCACGCCTTCATAGTCGCCAAAGAAGAAGGTGTGATCCTTCCAGATGTAACCACCCAGCGTGCCACCAAACTGGTTGCGGATGAACTTGGGCTTGGTTTGTCCCGGCGCAAGGAATGGCCCGGTCGCATTGAACATCGTGTTGCGGACATAGTCCCATGCACGACCGTGGAACTGGTTCGTACCGCGACGAACCGCAGCGTTGATCACTGCGCCAACCTGACGGCCGAACTCTGCGGAGTAATTGTTAGTCTCCACACGGAATTCGTCCACTGCGTCCGGCGAAGGAGCAATGTTTTCGTTCGCGAAGCCCTGGTTCGACGTGCCGTAGTTGTTGTTATCCAGACCGTCCAGCAGGAAGTTGTTAAAGGCAGAACGGATTCCGTTCACGTTGAACGAAGCTTCACGGCTGCTGGTGGTGCCGTTGTTCTCAAGCGCAGACTTACGCACACCGGTGGAGAGCAGCGTCAGATCGGCATACGAACGACCGTTCAACGGCAGGTTCTCAACTTCGCGAGTTCCAATGAGCTGACTCTTCGAGCTGTTTTCGGTTTCCAGCAGCGATGCAGCAGCAGTAACTTCTACCGTGTCAGAAGCCGAGCCCGGCTTCAGAGCAAGATCCACACGCTGGCGAGCATTCACGTTCAGGGCGAAGACGCCACTATCGGAGCGCGAGAAGCCGCCGGCCTCAGCAGTCACGCGATAGTCACCGATCTTGACGCTGGGAAATTCGAACTTGCCCTCGCCATCGGCCTTACGGGTAACGGTCACGCTGGTTTCTACGTTCGTCAGCGAGACGGTGGCATTGGGGATAGAAGCACCTGCGCTGTCACGGACATAACCGATGACTGCGCCGGAATCGAACTGTGCGGCAGCTGGGAGAGAGAAGACAACCGCGCTGGCCGCAAGAAGCGGAAGCATGGTGATGCGATTTGGGCGCAAGAGAAACTCCTGAAAATTCCGGTTTCGTCCAGACTCTCAGTTAGCGGTAACGGAACGGTTTCAGGAGTGTTACAAATCCATGAATGAACCGGCCCATACTGTTGCATGAGAGGGGGAGGACGGTCCCCGAACAGGCCGCGTACACAACAGCCTTCCGGGAAGCGCCGGACAGTGTAGCGCATTCCGTATAGGGATGGCACCCAGAATATGTCGCCATATGTCGCACCTGCGCCAGAAGTGCAAACTGTGCCCCGATCACAGGAGCCGGAACGCCTTCGGTGTAGCCTGATGCTGCGCATGAAGTTACGCAACGACAGGATTGACCCCGGCACCCAGCCCGCCACCGAACTCATCTTTGGGGAGTGGTATCCCGCTATGCGGTCGGAGGGGCTGGCGAGGGGTAAGAGTACGACGCTCCTGCTGCTGGGGGTTCCTCTGTTGGTGGGGCGGAAGAACGATGGCAGTATCTTTGCCATGCGTGACCTTTGCCCCCATCGGGGTATTCCGCTCTCTGCGGGGTGGTTCGATGGGGAGACCGTCCAGTGCAAGTACCACGGCTGGCGGTTTGAGCCCTGCGGTGGGCAGTGCGTCGAGATCCCGTCGCTTACCCAGATCGACACATTGGAGCCCACCAGGATCTATGCCGGCGCTTATCCGTGCCGTGAGGTGGATGGCTACGCCTGGGTCTATCTGCCCGAAGCGGGTTCGGGGCGCATTACGGATGAGACCGATCTGCCGCCCGTGCCTGAGGTACCCAAGTTCTCCGGGAAGTTCCGTAGTGCGCATCTGCAGGCTGACCTGCCGTGCAATGTGGATCACGGCATCATTGGCCTGATGGATCCGGCGCACGGACCGTTTGTGCATCGTGCCTGGTGGTGGCGCAGCGCTGCCTCCATCCATGAGAAGACCAAGCACTTTGAACCCATTCCGGACGGCTTCCGCATGGCCTCGCATGCACCCAGCAAGAACTCCGCGCCCTACAAGCTGCTTGGGGTTTACGGCAGCGATGTGACGACGACCATCGACTTCGTCCTGCCGAACCGTCGCTATGAGGTGATCCGTGCGGGTAACAAGTGGTTTGCCTCTCTGACCACTGTTACGCCAGTGACGCCTTCTACCTGCCGCATTGATGTGATGGCGTGCTGGAACATCTTCTACAGCGTTCCGCTGGTGCCGACGATTGCCAGCTACTTCGGAGCCAAGTTCGTGCAGCAGGACCAGGAGACGATGGTGGAACAGGCCGAAGGCCTGCGCTTCCGCCCGGCGATGATGCTGATCGACGATGCGGACAAGCCTGCCAAGTGGTACTTCGCCCTGAAGCAGCGCAGGCTCACCGGCAAGGGCGAGCATCCGCTGACCGGGCCGGTCGATCTGCACTGGCGCAGTTAGCTACTGGATTGTCACACCCTTGATGGTGATCGGCGTAATCGGACGGTTGTGGCCGTTGCGTGGGACGCGGGCGATGTCGTGCACTGCCTTTACCGTGGCTTCGTCGCACTGGCCGAAGATGGTGAACTTGTCGTTCAGGTTGGGTGAGGGTGCGTCGGTGATGAACCAGCTTGTGTCGTTCTTGGTGGGGCCGCTGTTAGCCATGGCGAGTCGGCCTGGGCGGTCGAAGGTCAGGTTCGGCGCGGTCTCGATGTTGTAGCTGAAGCCTGCGTCTTCCGCTCCGTTGGGATAATCCTGCTGCTGCACCATGAAGTCCGGGATCACGCGGTTGATGTGCAGGCCGTTGTAATACGGCTTCTTTGTGGTGACATGCGTCGTCGGATTCGTCCACTCGCGTTTGCCTTCTGCGAGTTCCGTGAATGTGGCCACTGCGATTGGCGCCTGCTCTTTATAAAGCTTGCAGGTGAGTGTTCCGGCGGTGGTGTCTATGGTGGCGGTAGGGCCGGTGGGGTCTGGGGTGGGGATGTTGGAGGGTTGGGGTGGTACGGGTTGTGGCACTACCTTCTTCGGGTCCCATTCGGGTGCTACAGGAGGCATCGGTTCGCCGGGCTGCACGATGGTGAGCTTGTTGATGGCTATGGCCTTCGTGGTGCGGTTGCCTACTTCCAGCATGGCGTGGGAGATCTTCTCTGCCACGGCGACGCCTGCGTCATCGCACTGCCCGAAGATGGCTCCGCGATGTCCCTTGTCGAACTCGTCATCCGCGTGGAGCGTGATGAGGTAGAAGGAGGAGTTGATCTCGCCTGCGTGCGTGGCCATGGCGAGGCGACCCGGGCGGTCAAAGGTGACGCCGGGAATCTTCTCCTCGGGGATGGAGCCGTTGGCATCACCCTCGCCGCCGCCGTAGCGGTCGCCGCCGCGGATGCCGTCGGGAATACCGGCGATTGCCGTGCCGTCGTAGAACGGGGTGTTGTGGATGACGGTGAGGTTGAGGTGATCGTGCCAGTCCTTCTTACCCTCGGCAAGGTCGGTGAAGTTCTGGACCGTCTTCGGCGCCTGCTTTGCGTATAAGCGGCAGGCGATGCGGCCCATCGAGGTGTCGAAGACTGCGGTTGGACCTGTGGGTTCCGGGCCGCGCGCGGCTGACTTGTGCGTCTGCGCGTGGAGACTGATGCCAGAAAGGGTTGCGAGGAGAACGAGGCCGAGAAACCGCATGTCTTCTGGAGTATCACAAACCTCCCAGATTACTGAGGCGTGAGGGGGTACCCCCCTCCCCCTTGTTTTTCTAAAATCGTCTTTCTAAACGGTTTATGGATTTAGTGGCTGTAAAATCGTCTTCCTATTGGGGTTAGGGGCAAAATCGTCTTTCTGAAGCCTTTAGCCGTTAGCTTTTCGCGTTTAGCTATTCCCCTTGTTTCTATTTTAGTTGTTCGCCGGAAATTACATGCCAACTCTATTTCTTTTGGTTTGTTGGGTTTGGGTGGTTTTGGGGCTTGACAGCATTTATACGGTTCTGGAAGAGCGGCCAGCCATGGTTGTTCCGTGGGCGCGCGGGGTTGGCGTTATGCTCCTGTTTATTTTGGTGACCGCGCGGATTTGTGGCTGGGCTTTCACGGCAGGGCTAAAGCCCTGCCCTTCCGAGTGCTTCGTACCGTTCTCGACGCTTCGCGTGATCGCGCTTTGCGCGATGCCAGTTTCGCTTCGAGAGCCTGGGGCGACCGGTTGTTTGGCTGTTGATGCGGTTTTGGTTTCCTGCGGCGTTGTAGTGGGTTGA
>NZ_JAEDXV010000039.1:0-32758 GCF_036877645.1 Terriglobus sp. ADX1 | reverse complement strand
TGCGTTCCAATACGCAGTTCTTACCAAGCAAATTGTTCACGATGAAATTCAGGATGTAGTAACAGCCGAAGGCCTTCTTTACTTCGATCATGCTGGAGTATTGCAGCTTCGTCAGGATTACTATTCGCGGCCTCAATCGCGGTTGTTAGTCGACCGACTTATGGAGGTGCGCGATAGTAGCGGAAATGTGCTGTATCGCAGTCCTACGCTCGGCAATATGAGCTTGGGAGGCCCTACCCGTCCGGAAGAGGGTGTAACGGATTTCAATGAACGTCTAATCCGTCTTGAAGATGGCACTCATGTACTTTTGATCAGCCATATCCACGGCATGAATGGCCAGCAATTGCTTATCCGTCTTGCCTACAGCATGGCTCCTCTTCGAGCGCGGATGATTCAGTTTCTTGTTGTGCTGCTCATTGCGATTCCAATTGCTTTATTAATCGCAGGGGCGGCAGGACAGGCCATCGCAAAACGTGCTCTGAGACCAGTGGAAGAGATGGCTGTGCGTGCAGAAGGCATCACAGCGAAGAATCTGCATGATCGTCTTGAAGTTGTGAATCCGGAGGATGAATTAGGGCAACTTGCCTTGGTTTTTAACCACTTGCTGGATCGTTTGGAGCAATCATTTGAGCAATTGCAACGGTTTACAGCCGATGCGGCTCACGAACTCAGAACGCCGATTGCTGCATTGCGAACCATCGGCGAGGTTGCGCTGGAAGATGAGTCTGGTGATGGAGCACGCAAAGAAGCATTGAGCAGCATTTTGGAAGAAACATCCAGATTGAGTGAGACCGTAGATGCCCTTCTTCTGCTGGCCCGCGCGGAAACCACACAAGGCGGACAAGAACCCCAGGCATGGCTCTTGAAATCTTTAGTGGATGAAGTCCTGAATTTGCTCGAAGTCCTCATAGAAGAAAAGGGGCTTGTCGTTTCCCAGGATGGTGAATCCATTGGTGCTCGAAGTGTAAGGGCTGACCGCGGCCTGCTTCGAATTGCTTTGATGAATGTGATTCACAATGCAGTTAAGTTTTCGCCACGTGATGGATCACTTCACATTAGTTATTCGCTATGCGATGCAAGCCCCCAGGTCATTCAAGTCTCCGTCGAGGATGAAGGCTCTGGGATTGCAAAGGGAGAACACGAACGCGTATTTGAACGCTTCTTTACTAGCAGTGCGAGAGATAGTATCGCGCACACAGGCACTGGATTAGGACTTTCGGTGTCGAAGCTGGTGATTGAACGTGTCGGGGGAACGATTCACTTTGATGATCACGTAGAGCTCGGTGCCAGGTGCGTGATCTGTCTTCCTGAAGCGCCATCAGCGATATGAATTCGCCAGATTACCGATGTCTTGGCATTTCTCGACCAACTACTAAAAGAGGGTGCGTTACTGTCCAGCAGTCTGCAGCGGCCTTGGATACTTGACCAGACTTTGAAAATGCCGATGGCGCGTCATACGCCATCGGCATTTCTGTTTTAGTTAAAAGCTGACGCGTAGAGCAAGTTGCACACTGCGCGGATCACCCACAGCCGTTGCTTGTCCGAAAGAACTATTTGCAGTTGTGGGGTAAGGATTTGTACCCCAGGTTGCGTTGGGGATCATATCGTTGCGATGGTTAAGCACGTTAAAGGCTTCTGCGATCGTTTCCATGCGCCATCGATCTGTTAGCGCAAACGTGCGGCTAAGACGCGTGTTCAAGTTGAAAAAGTCAAAGCCGATGCCTGCATTGCGCCCAATCATGGCTCCCCTAAGGGCTTCCGTGCAAGGATTGATTCCATTATTGACCGTAAGGCTGTAGCCCAAAGCGCAGGGGCGTTGTGTCGTTTGCTGTTTTGTCTGTCCCCCGGTCACAATATTGAATGGCAGGCGCGAGTAGTACTGCAGAATGCCACCTAACTTCCAGCCGTGGGTCATTTGATCCCGTGTAGTGTGTGCAGGAGACGTTGGCGAATTTAATGTTGCGTCGAATACGACTCGATGACGTTGATCATCGTCGGAACGGCCGCGATCCACGTTGAAATCAAAGTTATTACTGGGAGAGCTGAAGAAGAACTCGCCGACATTGTCTATCGCTTTGGACCATGTATATGAAATGCGTACATTACCCCAGGTGACCGGTCGCTCCACAAACGATACGGCAAGGCCGTCATATGTGGAGTCGAAGCGGCCGTCATACGGTTTGATATTGCCTCGCGTGTTGTCAGGGCGAGTTCCGTCAAGATTGATATTTGTGTTGTAGGACGACAGAAGATGCAATCCACGCGCATGTTGATAGCTGATACCCAGCGACCCTGTGCGGAATAGTTGTTGTTCTAGGCCGACGCTCGCTTGTTCGGAGTAGGCATTGGAAATGTTCCGGTTCATTAGCGCATAGCTGATTTTTGAACCCGGATTCGGTGTGTTTGAAACATTCGGGAAGGCTGGCGCACCGGTGTCGGAGGGAACGTAACTATATTGCAAGAGGCGTCCCTGCGAAGGATCGATGGTGTTATTTGCCGACAGTAACGCATTTGCAAGCGCTCGTAGCGGAACACGGTCATAAAACAAGCCATAGCTTCCGCGAATCACCGTAGTACGTCCCTTAAAGGGAGACCACGCAAAACCCACTCTAGGAGATACGTTGTTCGTATCTGTCTGGATGGTCTTTAGGAACTGTAGATCATATCGGATACCCAGATTGACCGTGAGCGAAGAAGTCGCTTTCCATTCATCCTGAGCATAGAAACCGATGTTGGGGTTGTTTTGTTGTATGAAGGGCGTGCCAAAGTTCTGCGCATACGATGAATAGGTCGTTGTGCCAGATTGAAATGCACTCAACGATGCAAAGGTATAGGAACCTGCGATCGACATTGGAAATGTAATCGTGTCATCGTTAAACAGGAAATCAGCGCCCGTCTTGAAGGTGTGTTCTCCCCTCTGCAGCACAAGGTTGTCCACTACTTCATAAAGAAGGTTTTTTCTCGCTGTCGGTGAAGAGGAGAAGCGACCAAACGTTGCTACACCACTGATGACAACAGCAGGGCTGTTCTGCGTATTGGGCGGAGCATTTAAGCTGTCCCAGGTGAACTGGCCACGTGTTTCATTGAACGTACGAGGTGAAAGGGTGGCCACATTGCTGATAGCGACAGTGTGGTTTGTATCCATTACGGCTGTGCCATAACTCACATCGGCAAGACTGCCAGCACCGCGAGCATTGATTGCGTTCAAACGATAGTAGCTGTAACGTGCGATGAATTGGTCCGCATCACTAAATCGGTGATCGAAACGGACGAATGCGTTATCGGTGTGAACTGTTGTTGGATACAGGGTAGTTGGTCCACTGCTCACGGTAAGTCGCGGTCCAGTAAAGCCAATTGCATTTAAGCGAGCGTTTACGGCGGCAGCCTGCGTTGGATTGATCGTGACGACTCCATTTGTGTTCAGTCGTCGGCCTTCATAATTGCCAAAGAAAAAGCTGCGATCCTTCTTAATCGGACCTGAAAGGCTCGCACCATATTGGCCTTGTGTCAGTGGAAGCTTGCTTTGTGAAAGTGCATTGGAAGCATTGAGACGCTGATTACGGAGGAAGCCATAGAGAGTCCCATGTAGGTCATTGTTTCCACTGCGAGTAACGATATTGAAATAGCCACCCATGGCACGACCAAACTCGGCCTGTCCGCCAGATGTGACCACCTGAAATTCATGCACAACATCCATGCTGTAAGAGTTGCCCGCAAGGCCCGCTGCATCATCGTTCGCAGAGAGTCCGTCAACAACGAAGCTGTTTGAAAAATTGCGTTGGCTATTAATGGAATATCCCTGTCCGATCACCGGAGAGGTCTCTGCGAATGTTTGAATGCTTGCCGTGTTTGTTGGACTTACTCCCGGCGTCAGCAATGCGAGATCAAGGTAGTTGCGTCCGCTATAGGGGAGCTGATTGATCTCTGTTGGGCTGACGGTCTCAGAAATCTGGCTGCGATTTTGCTCAAGAATCGGTGATTCCGCGACTACAGATAAAGTTGTGGCCTGAGTTCCCACGGTCATCTGTAGAGTGACGTCGAAGGAGCCACCGACGGTAAGTTGGGTCGAAGTGGACGCAGTGTTGAAGCCGGGAGCTGTTGCGGTGACGGTGTAGTTGCCAGGAGCCAAATAGGGGATTCGAAAGCGACCGCGGTTGTCTGTTGTCGCGCTAAATTTAAGCTGAGTTGAAGACGCGACCGCAGATATTTGGGCTGAAGGAATAAGCGCACCGGTGCCATCGATGACACGACCAGTGAGGGAACTACTAGTAAGGCTTTCCTGACTAAATGCAGGGGACGATATTGCTACTGCGGCTATGGGAAGAAGCGCAGCCAGCACGGATATGCGTGCAGAAAGAAACATGAACATCTCCATGGAAAAGAGAACGTGCCTTACACACGCTGTCTTCTCATGAAGTCAGAACGTGTGCGAATCAGGCGTGGAGATGGGAAGGAGGGCCACGTTTACCATGGCTATAGGTCGCATCAGCGAGGGAATAAGTGCTGATCTGGGGGGATAGTCCCGAGCGCGTGGAGCGCGGCGTAACATTGCTGAAAAATGTAGTGGAAGCAATGGCATCCACATGGACAGCAGTTGAGCCCAATACGCCGCAGCATGGACAATGATCCATGCGCGAGCGGAGTTCTATATGGGAAGCATGTGACGTTGCGGAATCATCCTGCATCGCCATGCAATGATGCTTCGCAGATTTACGGCAGCAGGCAGGTAGCGTCGATTCGCTACTGGTTGCAGCCAGGAGCGGCGAAACAAAGCTGAATCCAAAGATGACCAGCAACGCCAATGCAAGAAGCTTACGCAATGGCCTCAGTAGAGCATGATCCTGAAGGAGATGCAATTATTCTGTTTTGCCTGACTGGATTTCAGGCACGAATATCGCGCACTGCTTCTGCTTCCTGTCCTGAAGCCAAGCCGTGCTTTTCCATGCGATAAATCAGCGTGCGACGGCTGATGTCGAGATATCGCGCGGCGTGTGTCTGGTTGCCGTGAAACTTCTCCAGTGCGCGGCTAATCAGATCTTTCTCCACCGCTTCCAGGCTGATGCCTTCTTCTGGAAGGTCAGGCCAGAGGGAAGGGGGCTGCTGCGATGGCCGTGCAATCTCTTCGGGGAGGTCATCTTCTGTGATCAGGCTGTGCGTTGCCAGAACAATCAAACGCTCTAAAACATTTTCCATCTCACGTACATTCCCGGGCCAGCGATACGCAACGAGCTGTTTGAGTGCTGCTTGCGAGAGGCTTATGTCGTGAAGTCCGTGGCGTTGCCGGGAGCGCTCAAACAACTCTGCGAGTAGCAAAGGAATGTCTTCGCGCCGCTCTCGAAGCGGTGGAATAAATAGCGGAACGACAGCAAGACGATAGTAGAGATCTTCACGAAAGGTTCCGTCTTCTACCATGGCCTGCAAATTTCGGTGTGTCGCAGCAATTACGCGGACATTTACACGTGTAGGGTTGTTTGCGCCTATTTTGGAGATTTCACCTTCCTGCAGCAAGCGCAGAAGCTTCACCTGTGCATCCAGTGGGAGCTCTCCGATCTCATCCAGAAAGAGAGTTCCGCCATCGGCGGCTTCTACGCGTCCAAGGCGATCACTGATGGCCCCTGTAAAGGCTCCGCGGCGATATCCAAAGAGCTCCGACTCCACCAGATCACGTGGGATTGCCCCGCAGTTGATCGCGACAAATGGACGGCTATGTCGGCGGCTGTTGTGATGGATCGCCCGTGCGATTAGCTCTTTGCCCGTTCCTGTTTCACCCTGAATCAGAACCGTGGCATCGCGTTCTGCCACGCGTGCAGCTTGGTCGAGCACGCGGAGGAAGCTCTTTGATTGAGCAATGATGCCACTGAATTCATAACGCTGGTCCAACGCGGAGCGCAGCGTCCGTACCTCTTCCAGAAGATTTTGACGCTCCATGGCACGGCGTACGACCAACAGTAGCGCATCAAAATCCAGAGGTTTGGTCACATAGTCATACGCGCCGTTCCGCATAGCTTCAACAGCGCTTTCCACTGTTCCAAAAGCTGTCACGACAATGACAGTGGTCATCAAGTTTTCACGTTGAATAAAACTGAGAAGCTCCATCCCACTTGTGGGCATCCGGAGGTCAGTGATAACGAGCGGAGGTTTCTCTGACGCTAAGAGTCTGCAAGCCTCGTCGCCATCACTTGCAAGTGTGACTTCGTAGCCAGCTTCTTCCAGTTGCATCTGCATGACGCGGCGAAGGCTGCTGTCATCATCCACCACGAGAATATGATTTGGCCTCATTGTGCAACTCCCACGGGGTTGGACGAAATATGCGTCGCGATCAACGGAAGTTGAAGAAGAAAGCAGGCTCCCCGGGGTGAATTCGACTTATAAGTGAGAACCCCGGCGTGTTGCGATGCAATTGTCGCTGCAATCGCCAGACCTAAGCCTGTACCATTCGTCTTCGTCGTGAAGAAAGGATCGAAGATTCGCTCCGCAACCTGTCCAGTGATGCCCTCGCCTTCGTCATTCACTTCAATCACAAGATCGGTTGCGGTAAGGGATGTTGTCATGTTTACGACGCCATCTTCTGGCGATGCTTGAATCGCATTCAGCAGCAGATTCAATAACAATTGCCGAATCTGTTCGGGATCGCAGGTGATCTTCTGCTGGATCGCAATCAGATTCAGTTGTAGCTTGATATTACGTTCCGCAGTTGCGTGTTGCGCAAGAGTGGCCACAGATCGCAGAAGGTCATTTGCTTCTACTTCCTGAAGCCGTGGAAGCCGCGGCCTGGCAAAGATGAGAAAGTTCGTCAGTAGCTTATTCAGTCTTTGCGATTCTTTCGTGAGAATTTCCAGACACTCCCGCTGGCTGCCTTCTGATGCCTGGCCGCGGGAAAGAATCCCTGCGGCACCACTAATGCTTGCCAGCGGGTTACGGATTTCATGGGCCAGACTCGCGGACAGCTGTCCTGCTGCGGTTAATCTCTCTGTCTTTCGAAGATGCTCAATATTCTGTTGTAGCTCGGAATGCACTGTCTCTAATTCATGCTTGGTGGCCTCAACACGCATGCGGAGCATTCGTTCGCGGTCTGACAGAACGCCAGCGATGATACCTGCGGCTCCAAATGTGCTCAATTCCACAATCTGATCTTGCGCGTCTGTGGGGGAGGCGTGCCAGTGACGAGAGATGGAAGGTATTTGCAGGACGATTGCAAAGAGGATTGTCTTCAGCGTTCCACGCCAACCGAAGAACAATCCCGCGAGCATGAAAGGAAGAATATTGAGGTGATGGAGAATGTTATGAAGCCACTCTGCGCGTGGCGGAATAACCCAGGTGAAAACAGCCAACAGGACAACAAGGCAGACGATAAGCGCTGCTTTCATCTTGCTGGTCCGCATGCTCTCCATGGGAGTCATAGGCTTATTGTCCCACGCGCGCACGCGGTTTGGCCCCACCCCGCTGAGACGTGATGATGGCAGGGAAGATGCGCGATATACGGAGTGGTCGACGTAAAGCACCGGCATGTCAGGTGCAATTCAATAGCCACGGACACGCATTCGATTTCTTAAATAAAGTGGCGCAATCGAGACGTGTTGCTGCGCTTTACGGGACACCGCTGTCCCATATGGAACAACGAAGGCTGCGGGATTAATTGAAAACGTCGCTGTTTGCGGTGATATTGCTTTGGCATTGGAATTGCGACCATTCCGCTCGTGAAGCGTTTTTGCATAGCTATAACAGGAGCAGTTTTATCAGGCTGTTCTTTGCTGTCGGCACAATCCCCATTGTCCGCCAAGGTCACGACAAGTTCGGACCCCACGACTAATCTCCTACTTACGCTGGATCAAGCTCTTGCCATGTCGCATGCAAAAAGTCCTCGCCTCAAGGAAGCGGAGGCAAATGTGGCAGCAGCAAAAGCTGGCATCAAGACGGCGCGTGCCTACGCCAACCCTAGCGTGGAAGTGTTCGCAGGGAGACAGTATGCGCGGCCTATTGCGACGCCAGGCGTTCCTGGGCTGCTCCAGCACTATGCCGGATCACAGGTCATTGAGATTCCATCGGAACGCAGTGCGCGCAGGCGCGTCGCGGAGCATGCAAGCGAGGCGAGCCGTTGGGCTGGGCAGGGAATGCTTCGGTCCGTAGATGCGGACACGCGACATGCTTTTTATGAAGCTCTTCATCGAAGAGAGGCAGCTGCGAATGCGGTTCAGAGCCTGCATCTGGTGAGCGATCTGCATCGACGAGTTACGGTCGAAGTGGACACTGGAGAAAAGGGCAAGCTGGAGTTAACGCGCGCAACTGCAGAGCTGGCGCGCGCTCAGTTTGCGGTTACCAGCGCACAGTTGGAGTACGCGCAGGCAATTGCAAATCTACGGGCAGTAATTGCTGCACCTGCCGAAGTGAATTTGAACCCGCAAGGGGCTCTGGAACCACGACTGGCTTTGCCATCGTTTGCTGATCTTCGGAACAATATCTTCCAGACTCATCCTGCACTTTTGCAATCGGCGCAAGAACAACAAGCAGCGAAGGCTTCGCTGGATCAGGAACGTGCCCTTCGTATTCCGCGGCCTACGGCATTTGCAGAGTTCGAGAACCAACCTGACCTTCGCTATTGGCGAGCCGGTGTCACGGTTCCACTGCCACTCTTCGATCGCAGAAGAGGTGCGATTGAAGAAGCAAAAGCAACCATCGCACGTACGGATGCAGTTCGGGAGCAGCGTCAACTTGAAATTACAGCTGCGCTGGAACGCTCCTATGAGCAGTATCAATTGGCAGATGATCAGGTTTCAAGCCTTGAAGCAGGACCGCTGCATGCGGCAGAAAGTGCTGTGCAGGCCGCGGAGTCTGCCTATCGATTTGGTGAGCGCGGCATTGTTGAAGTGCTGGACGCACAGCGAGTTCTCCAGAGCGTTCGTGGTGATTTATTAGACGCCCAGTACGCACGCCAATCAGCACTTGTCGACCTAGAAGAACTTGGCGCGGTCGCGCCTTCGGGAGTTACGCCGTGAAAGTGAGCTTTTCAAAATTTCAGATGATGTGCCTGTGCTCTCTTGCGCTGCTTGCTGGATGCAAACAGAAAGTGGAAGAGAAGAATGCAGCACAACCGCAAGACCCCAACATCGTCACGGTGAGCGCCGGGTTGGCAAACAACCTGAAAGTGGGGACGGCACAAATTGCAGATTTGAAGGGAACGCTTCAAGTGGCAGCGCATGTGGAAACGGATGCGCGACGCATTGCTCGTGTCGGATCGCCGGTTGCTGGAAGGATTCTTCGACTCATTGTCTTTGAAGGCCAAAAGGTAAACGCAGGTACTGTCCTTGCCACGCTTCACAGTACGGCTTTATCGGATGCACAGATGCAACTGATAAAGGCGGAGTCACAGCAAGGCTTGGCGGCAGCAGGAGTGTCACGTGCAGAACAACTTGTCGCGGCAGATGTCATTGGTCGTGCAGAGTTGGAGCGTAGGCGTGCGGAACAGTTGCAGGCAGCAACAGAAGTTTCTGCGTACCGAACGCAGTTACGCGGCCTTGGGATGACGGAGGCACAAATTCGCCAGATGGAGACGAACCGCAGGCTAAGTGCTGATTACCCGATCATCTCTCCGCGTTCTGGAACTGTGTTGAAGCGCGACGTGACCGTAGGACAGGTTGTGCAGCCTGCGGACCCGGCCTTCACGATTGCTGATCTTTCCAGTGTTTGGATCGTAGCCAATGTTCCTGAAGAAGAGGGTGCGGTACTGCAGCAGGGAATGGAGGTAAATGTTCGCATCCCAGCGCTGCCGACGGAAGAGATTCACGGTCGGTTGAGTTATGTCTCGCCCATTGTTGACCCAAACACCAGGACCATTGCTGTGCGCATGGATGTTTCTAACACTGCTGGCATCCTTAAGCCAGACCAGCTTGCCAGTATGACTTTTACTGGAAAGAGCCAAAAACAACTGACTGTCCCTAATGCAGCTGTAGTACGTGAAGAAGATAAAGATCACGTTTTCGTCCGCATTGGACAAGGACGCTACATTCTGCGCGAAGTGGTTTTGGGAGCAGAGGAGAATGATCGTCGTGCTGTTGTAAGTGGTATCACTGCATCGGATTCCTTGGTCCTTGATGGCGCTTTCCATCTCAACAATCAGCGCAAGCAGGCGGCTATCAAGGGAGGCGAATAACTATGTTGCAACGCCTTATCGCAGGCGCTCTGCGGCAGCGTCTCATCCTTGTTGTTGTTTCGCTTGTTTTGCTCGGCTTTGGTCTGAATGCAGCAAAGCAACTTTCTGTGGATGCCTTTCCAGATGTTGCTAACGTGCAGGTTCAGATTGCAACGGAAGCGACTGGAAAGAGTCCTGAAGAAGTGGAACGCTTCGTTACCGTTCCCATTGAAATCGCAATGACGGGGCTTCCCGGCATGACGGACATGCGTTCGTTGAATAAGCCGGGATTGTCTCTGATCACACTTGTCTTTAGTGACGAAAGTGATCTTTTCCGTGAACGCCAGATGATCTCTGAGCGTCTTGCGGAGTTGCGCGACCGCATGCCGGAGGGAGTCACTCCAGTGCTCGGTCCGATTACAAATGCATTGGGCGAGGTGTATCAATACACGCTGGAAGTTCCAGGCGAAGCAGAATCAAAGCATGTGCTGACACAAGAGGAACTCATTCAGCGACGCACTCTGCAGGACTGGGTTGTTCGCCCGTTGCTTCGTTCCATCTCTGGTGTTGCAGAGATCAACTCTACTGGTGGATTTGTTAAACAGTATGAAACGCTTGTTGATCCGCAAAAGCTGCATTATTACAACCTGACGATTCACGATGTAACCTCTGCTCTTTCGCACAACAATGCGAATGAAGGTGGGGGCGTCTTACCGCAGCACGCAGAGCAGTATCTGATCCGCAGCGTTGGCCTGATTCGCGATCTCGATGATATCCGCAATATCGTTTTGAAAGAGACCGGCGGAACACCGGTTTACATCCGCGACGTGGCGGATGTGCGTATCGGAACAGAAGTTCGTTATGGCGCGATGATCAAGAACGGTTATTCCGAGGCCGTTGGTGGTGTCGTGCTGATGACCAGCGGTGGCAATGCGAAGGAAATTGTCAGTCGAGTCAAAGAGCGCGTGGCGGAAATCAATGCGCGACATATGATTCCCGATGGGCTCCAGATTGTTCCGTACTACGATCGTTCGCAACTTGTTGACGCGGCGATACACACCGTGACAGAAGTTCTGGGAGAAGGAATCGTACTTGTCGTTGTTATTCTCTTTCTCTTCCTCGGTGATCTAAGGTCCAGTCTGATTGTCAGCGCCAACCTTGTGTTGACGCCGCTGCTGACATTCCTGGTTATGAACTATCTCCATATCTCGGCGAACCTGATGTCGCTTGGTGGTCTTGCGATCGCCATTGGTCTCATGGTGGATGGCTCAGTTGTGGTCGTGGAGAATGTCTTCGCAACGTTGAGTCATGCATCGCACAGTGGTCATACGATGAGTCGTCGCGGAAAGTGTGACATGGTTCTGCGTGCCGTAGGGGACGTCGCGACGCCCACGTTATTCGGCGTTACGATCATCATTCTCGTTTTCCTTCCTCTTATGACTTTGGAGGGGATGGAAGGAAAGATGTTTGCACCACTGGCATATACCATTGCTATCGCACTTGCCATCTCTCTGGTACTTTCGCTCACACTCTCGCCCGTGCTGTGCACCTATCTGCTAAAAGGTGGAAAAGAAGACGACACGTGGTTGGTTCGTGTCTTACGGCGCCCTTATAAGGCTGTGCTTCATTGGGCTACGCGTCACCGCAAATGGATGATTGCCATCGTTGTGGTGCTATTTTTCGCTTCATTGTGTCTGTTTCCCTTTCTGGGTACGTCGTTCATTCCGGAGATGCAGGAAGGAACGCTTTCACCAAATGCAGATCGCGTTCCCAACATTTCGTTGGAAGAATCGCTGCGGATGGAAAAGCAGATGCAGGCTCTCATGCTCAAGGTTCCGGGCGTTGAGAATGTTGTTAGCCGCGTGGGACGTGGCGAATCGCCGGCTGATCCTGCAGGTCCCAATGAAGCCGACGTGCTCGCATCTTTGACGCCGTTTGATGAACGGCCGCGTGGCATGACTCAAGAGCGAATTGCTGAGCAGATACGTGAGAAGCTTGCGACTCTTCCTGGCATCAACCTGGTTATGTCGCAGCCCATTAGTGATCGAGTGGACGAAATGGTCTCCGGTGTTCGTGCGGACGTAGCCGTAATGTTGTACGGAGATGATCTCAATCTGCTGGTGAAAAAGGCTGGTGATATCGCGCGCGTGGCGAGCGGTATTGCGGGCACGCAGGATACGCGCGTCGACCGTGTTGGCGGTCAGCAATACCTAACAATCCAGATCAATCGAGGTGCGATTGCACGTTACGGTCTCAATGCATCGGATGTGAACGAAGTGATTGAGACGGCGATTGCCGGAAAGTCTGCAACGCAGATCTACGAAGGAGAGCGGCGTTTCTCTGGAGTCGTGCGTCTTCCTGCACGACTACGCGACAGCGTGGAAGATGTACGAGAACTGCAGATCAGCTCACCGGATGGGCCTCGCATTCCTTTGAAGGAACTTGCAGAAGTAAAGGTCATGGAAGGTCCCGCCTTGATTAACCGAAGCATGGGGAAACGCCGCATCGTTGTGGGTGTGAATGTGCAAGGGCGTGATCTGGGTGGTTATGTAAAAGAACTGCAGGAGAAAGTGGAGCGTCAGGTACCGCTGCCCTCGGGTTATTTCATCGAATGGGGAGGGCAGTTTCATAACATGGAACGCGCCCTGCATCACCTGATGATTATTGTCCCCATCACCATCGCGGCCATTTTCTTTCTACTTTTCGTGCTCTTTAAGTCCGTGCGATACGCAGCGCTAATTATCACTGTGCTACCTCTTGCATCCATTGGTGGCATTATCGGTCTATTCGTTACAGGCGAATACTTATCTGTGCCCGCCTCTGTCGGTTTCATCGCGCTTTGGGGTATCGCTGTGTTGAACGGGGTTGTTCTTGTCAGTTACATCAAGAAGCTTCGTTATGAAGGAAAATCACAGGCCGAGGCGATTCGAGAAGGTACGGCTTTGCGTTTCCGGCCCGTGATGATGACAGCTACCGTGGCGGCATTGGGACTTGTGCCTTTTCTGTTCGCGACAGGCCCAGGATCAGAGATTCAGCGGCCGCTTGCCATCGTTGTTATTGGGGGACTGGTTACTTCTACGGCTCTCACGCTTCTGTTGGTGCCTGTCGTGTACCCACTGTTCGAGGGGAAAGACGTGCCTTTGTCTCATGAAGATGAGGATCACGTGCAAGGTGCGGCTCCGTGTGTTTCGTAATGTCCTTATCGCAGGGCGCTTGATAATCGCATCTTGCATCACAATGGTGAGGTGAGCCATTGGAGGCGCGGTGCATATGGGAAGCGATATGGATGGACTGAAGGAAGCTTCACTGTTTCGTACGCAAGCATTTCTTGCTGGCGAATGGGTGGATGCAGATAACGGCGAAACGTTTGACGTGCGCAATCCCGCTGATGGCAAAATGCTGGCACGCGTGCCGAAGATGCGCGAGGCGGAGACACGACGTGCGATTGATTCTGCTCGTGCCGCATGGCCGCTGTGGCGAAGCAAAACCCCTAAAGAACGCGGCCTGATTCTTCGTCACTGGTCTGACTTAATGCTTGAGCATGCGGACGAGCTTGCGCGAATTCTTACTGCTGAACAAGGGAAACCACTTGCCGAGGCAAAGGGTGAGATTCAATACGCGGCTTCGTTTTTGGATTGGTTTGCCGAAGAAGGAAAGCGTATTTATGGCGAGGTAATTCCTAGTCCGTGGCCGCAAAGTCGCGTGGTGGTTTTGAAAGAATCTGTGGGGGTATGTGCTGCCATTACACCATGGAACTTTCCTGCTGCGATGATCACACGTAAGGTCGCTCCGGCGTTAGCTGCTGGTTGTCCCATCATCGTAAAGCCTGCAGAAGCGACGCCTCTTACAGCTCTCGCGATGGCAGAGCTCGCAACTCGCGCAGGTGTGCCCGCAGGTGTTCTGGCCGTCATTACTGGCGATCCTATTGCCATCGGTAAAGAACTTACTGGCAACACGACGGTACGCAAGTTGTCGTTCACAGGATCCACTGCAACAGGCCGATTGCTGATGGCGCAGTGTGCTTCGTCTATCAAGAAACTCTCGCTGGAGCTGGGAGGAAATGCTCCCTTTCTTGTGTTTGAAGATGCGAATCTGGATGCAGCTGTAGAAGGTGCGATGCAGTCAAAGTATCGAAACTCCGGCCAGACATGCGTATGTGCGAATCGCATCTATGTCCAGGAATCGATCTATGAGGAGTTCGCCGAGAAACTATGCGATGCGGTCAGGAAACTTAAAGTAGGTATTGGAATACAAGCGGGTGTGACACAGGGTCCGCTCATCAATGAGTCTGCGGTTCGCAAAGTGGAATCTCATATTGCGGATGCAGTGGCCAACGGCGCGTCGATTCTTGTTGGCGGTGATCGTCATGAACTTGGCGGAACATTCTTTCAGCCCACTGTTCTCGGCAATGTTCGAGTTGATATGAAGATTGCAAAAGAAGAAGTGTTTGGCCCTGTTGCTCCCCTTTTCCGTTTCAGCAGTGAAGAAGATGCGATTCAGCAGGCCAATGACACTGAATTCGGGCTGGCCGCATATATCTACACGCGTGACTTAGGACGCGTGTGGCGCGTATCAGAGGGATTGGAATACGGCATGGTGGCGGTGAATTCTGGCATTTTATCCACTGAAGTCGCACCGTTTGGCGGCATGAAGCAGTCGGGCCTGGGAAGGGAAGGATCGCATCTGGGCATCGATGAATATCTGGAAGTGAAATACGTTCTTCACTCAGGGCTTTGAGCGATGAAATAGAAAGAGGCACAGCGTGCGCTGTGCCTCTTGATCATTAGCTTCGGAAGATTAGGAGTAGATGCGACGTGCGAGCAGGTTTTCGATCTGCTCCTGACGTCCGGAACGCGGCTGTGGCTGAATGTTGTTTTTCAGTGCATCTTCTGCAATCTCATCCAGTGTTTTCTTGCCGCTAAGCATTGCCTGGGCTGCCGGTGTCTGCCAGCCTGCATAGCGGTCAGTGATCACCTTGTCGTACGTGCCTTCTTCAATGATGCTGGCTGCCTTCAGGAAAGCACGTGCACAAAGATCAACACCGCCAACATGAGCGTAGACCAGGTCTTCAGGTGTGAAGCTCTGACGACGCACTTTTGCATCGAAATTCATGCCACCCACACCCAGACCGCCGGCCTTGATGACCTGATACATAGCCATCGTCATGGTCCACAGATCGTTGGGGAACTGATCGGTGTCCCAGCCCAGCAGCGCATCGCCGCGATTGATGTCGAGTGAGCCGAGAATGCCGAGTGCACCTGCCGTTGCAATCTCATGCTCAAAGCTGTGACCAGCAAGCGTGGCATGATTTGCTTCCAGATTCACGCGCACTTCGTTTTCCAGGCCAAACTTTTTCAGGAAGCCATATACCGTTGCAGTATCGAAGTCGTACTGATGCGACGTCGGTTCCTTCGGCTTCGGCTCAATGAGAATCTGTCCCTTGAACCCAATCTTGTGCTTGTAATCCACCACAAGCGACAGGAAACGGCCCATTTGTTCCAGTTCCTGTTTCATGTCGGTGTTCAGCAGCGTTTCATAGCCTTCGCGGCCGCCCCACAGAACATAGTTAGAACCACCAAGCTGCTGCGTAACATCCATGCAGTTCTTCACTGTGGCTGCGCACCATGCGAAGACTTCTGGATCAGGATTGGTAGAAGCGCCAGCCATGAAGCGTGGATGAGAGAAGAGATTCGCCGTACCCCACAGCAGCTTTGTGTTCGACTTGCTGATCTTTTCACCAAGATAATCCGCGATAGTGTGCAGATTCTTTAGCGTTCCGGCAAGCGTCTCTTCTGCTGGTGCAATGTCGGCATCGTGGAAGCAGAAGAAGGGAAGATCAAGTACACGGAACAGTTCAAACGCTGCATCGGCCTTTACCTTTGCCTGCGCAATCGGATCGCCCGCTTCCATCCAAGGCCGATGAATGGTTGAGCCACCGAACGGATCCGTGCCGGTCATAGCAAAGGAGTGCCAGTAAGCAACTGCAAAGCGCAGATGATCCTTCAGCGGCTTGCCCAGAACGACGCGATCCGCGTCATAGAACTGATAGGCAAGCTGGTTGGTGCTTGTGGGGCCTTCATACTTCACGGTGGGCAGATCATGAAACAACGTGTCAGACAAGGAATTCTCCAATCGTGAAGTGGTTAATGAGATGATCCGGATTGCAATTCAGGATAGGCCGCAAAGAGGCATGTGTTGTAGCGATATCTTGCGGCACGGTACAGAGAAAGATGGCCTTCGCGGGCTTCTGCGGTTTTGGAGCCATCAACCTTCACCATGCGCTCGCACAGTTCAACGAAAGATGCTGGAACGTTGTCCTGAGCGGATTTGGCGAACATCGCTTGGATAGCAGCGCCGAGGCATCCTGCTTCGTCTTCCAGCGGCACCTGGATCGTGGCACCTGTGGCATCTGCCAGCATTTGTCTCCACTGCTTGGAACGTGCTCCGCCACCAATCACCAGAATCTTCTTTGCAGGCTTGCCATCCAGAATCAGGTCAAGACCGTTGAGGATGCCGAAGGTGACGCCTTCAATTGCGCTGCGAAGCAGGTTCGCAGGCGAGTAGTTGACTGCAGAGATGCCGTACAAGCTGCCCTGTGCGTTCGGAAGGTCAGGTGTACGTTCGCCATTGAGAAAGGGAAGGAAAGTAAGTCCACTGGCGCCGGGTTCTGTATCTGCCAGGATGGGATCAATGTCTTCTACGGTCAGGCCCAGGAGGTGCAACGTTTGTGTCACCACATTGGTCGCGTTCATGGTGCAGACCAACGGAAGCCAACCACCCGATGAAGAGCAGAAGGGGGCAACGCTACCATTCGTGGCAACCAGCGGAGTATCGCGATACGAGTACACAGTGGATGAGGTGCCAAGGCTCAGTGTTACCACGCCTTCGCGCACATTGCCCGTGCCAATGGCGCCCATCATGTTGTCGCCGCCACCGCTTGCTACAACACATCCAGGCGAAATCCCAAGCTCTGCAGCAACCTCAGGACGAACAGTGCCAACGATGGCGTCCGATCCCACGAGCGGCGGCAGTGCCGCACGCAGAAGGCCAGAGTCATCGTCGATCGCATCTAGAATCTCACCGATCCATGTGCGTGTTCGCACGTCGAAGAATGCTGTGCCGGAAGCATCACCGTATTCTGCAACGATGTTTCCGGTTAGCCAGAAATTCAGATACTCATGCGGTAACAGAATGTGACGAATGCGCGCGAAGTTCTGCGGCTCGTTTTCTTTGATCCAGAGCAGCTTGGATACGGTGTATCCCGTGAGCGGAAGGATGCCATAGCGTTCCAAGACAGCTGATGCGCCGCCGAGCTTCTCAATCAATGCGGCATTTTGTGCGGCAGTCTCGGTGTCGTTCCAGAGCTTCGCAGGACGAATGACATTCTTCTGTTCATCAAGAATGACGAGTCCGTGCTGCTGACCCGATACAGAGAGTGCAACGACATCCTTTCCGTTACCGGAAACAGCTTGCTGCACAGAGGCAAGCAGCGCATCCACCCACCAGCGCGGTTCCTGTTCGCGTGCTCCATTGTCGCGTTCGATCAACGCATGCTTTGCATAGCCGCGACCATGTGCTTTGCCGTCAGCATCGATGAGGAGAGCTTTTGTGCCCTGGGTACCGCAGTCAATTCCAAGGTACATTTGCGTGCTTCCTCTCATGCGTCATGCGGTCTGTTCGTGGATTCGCGTGAAGGTAATAACATCCGCGGAAGCCGATTTTGTTTATACCAGAAAATATATGTACCAACATAGGTGATGTCAACGCGCAACGCCGCATTCTGCCGCGAGAGATATTACTCCCCGAGGAGAAGTAATGTCAGCCGTCATTACTCCAATTGGATTAAGCAGGGATGGGCATGGTGCGTTCGTGTGTTGAACGGTGATAACCCGCGTGGCGCTGCATCAGCATGGCTGCGCCTCCGCTCAGGCGGGCAAGTTCCGCATCACCCGCTGCGCGGAGTTGCGGTGGATCTCCGGCAAGCATGGAGGCGGCCATCTCACGCTCGATGATGGGGCCGCAAAGGTCCCATGCAGCCGTAATGTCACCCACAACAAGAATCAACTCAGGCGCGAGCGTTGCAGTCACCATGCGAAGACCACGACCAAGCGCGCGCGCCTGTTCTGTGATGGCTTCTTTGGCGAGTGCGTCGCCATCTTCCATCTGGCGCAGCAGTTCATAGATGTTCTGAACCTTCTTACGGCTACCTGCGTTGTAATAACGAATGGCAGCACGCGACGAAGAGACCATTTCCCAGCATCCGTTTTGTCCGCACTGGCATTGTGGTCCAGCGGGATCAACAGAAACATGGCCAAACTCACCGGCCAGTCCGTTATATCCAGACTGCATGTGGCCACCGGCAAGGATCGCAGCTCCTACGCCTTCTGCCACGGCAACCAGAACAACGTTCTTAACGCCTTCCAGGCGGCCATACCAAAGTTCTGAGATCAGGCAGACATTCGCATCGTTATCGATCTCGACTTGTAGACCCGATTCTTCCTCAAGCGCTGATTTCAGATCGAAGTCGTGCCACTTCATGTTCGGCGCCAGCAATACGCGTTGCGTAACCGGATGCATTCGGCCGGGTACACTCACGCCGACGCCTTCAAATGACTTGGTCGAATGTTCTTCACGCAGGGCACGCATGCGTTTGCCAATTTGTGCAACGGTGCGAGCCAAATCGGAATACGTGGGGATTGTTTCGCGTGAAAGAAAGCGGCCACTCAGATCTACGACAGCAAGAATGGCTCGGTCTGGGCGAAGATCCAGTGCGAACGTGACCATGGCGCTGTTGACAGAAAGCATGGTGGACGGACGTCCACGCGCAGCCTTGATGACTGCGCCTTCCTGCACCCAGTTTTCCTGCACAAGCTGTTCCACGATCTTTGAGACTGTGCTGGGACGTAACCCGGACAGACGCGATAGGTCTGCCCGGGCCAGCGGCTGTTTGAATCGGATTAGTTCCAGGATGATGTCGCGATTAATGTCGCGCGCGATTTCGCTGGAAGCTGGCTGCACCGAGGCAAGGTCGATCCTGCGAATGCCGCGCATGGGACGAGTGCCGTTTTGCCTTGGTGCAGAAGACTTCATGAGTGTATTTCCAACATGCTACGCCATTTGGTGGAGTTTTCCAGCAGCGAGGCTACAGCTTTGTCCACGCTGAGCCGTTTTCCGCGGAAGCAAGTACGGCATCAATGAAGCGCATGCCACGAACGCCATCCTGCACGCCGGGCAAGAGCTCCGATATCGGATTCGGTTCGCGTCCTTCCAGCTTAGCTTCCAATAGCTCGGCCAGATCCTTGTATAGCTGGCCGAACGCTTCCAGATAGCCTTCCGGATGTCCCGATGGAACGCGCGTGCTGTAAACCGCCCACGGCCCCGCTGTCGGGCCACCGCGGGTGATGGTGCGTGGCGCTTCATTCAGCGGCGAGTGGATGAGGTAGTTCGGGTTTTCCTGATGCCATTCAAAGCTGCCAAGTTCGCCATGAATGCGAAGCGTGAGGTCGTTCTCAATGCCTGCGGCGATCTGCGATGCGATCAGGGAAGCCTTGGCTCCGCCCTCAAATCGGATCATGGCCTGAACGTTGTCGTCGAGGCGGCGACCCGGGACAAAGGTCGTCACGTCAGCAGCAATGGATTCTGCCTTGAGGCCAGTGGTGAAAAGGGCGATGTGGTAGGCATGCGTTGCAATGTCACCAAGTGCTCCGCCTTTACCACTCTTGGTGGGGTCTGTGCGCCATTCGGCCTGCTTTGCGCCGGTCTGCTCTACCGGAGTGGAGAGCCAGCCCTGCACATAAGCAACGTTGATCATGCGAATCTTGCCGAGCGCGCCGTCCAGAATCATCTCGCGCATCTGGCGAACCATCGGATAGCCGGAGTACGTATGCGTCAGGCCGAAGGTGAGGCCAGTCTTCTGCACAATCGCGGCCAAGTCCTCGGCTTCGTCTACCGTCATCGTCATGGGCTTGTCGCACATAACTGGAATGCCCGCACTGAGAAATGCTTTGGCAACGGGATAGTGCGTGCTGTTCGGCGTAACAATGGCGACTACGTCGATAGGTTCCGGGTGCTTCGCTTCAGCCTCGGCCATCTCTTGATAGCTTCCGTAGGCGCGTGGAACGTGGATTTCTTTCGCGAAACTCTTTGACTTTTCCGGATCAGAAGAGAGAGCCGCGGCCACCAGCTCAAAGCGGTCGTCCAGGCGTGCGGCCATGCGGTGTACCGCGCCGATGAAGGCTCCCGGGCCACCGCCCACCATGCCCAGGCGAAGACGTCGTTGCAGCTTTGCCATGATTCTTTCGATCTCCTCTTACAGTCCCAGCAGCTTGCGCAGCATGTTGTCGTCAGTTTCAGCACCAGCAAAGTCGTCGAATGCCTTATCGACGGCCTGAATAATGTGCTTTGCGATAAATGGAGCACCTTCGCGCGCGCCCTGCGAGGAGTCCTTGATGCAGCACTCCCACTCCAGCACAGCCCAGCCGTCATAGCCGTACTGCGTTAGTTTGGAGAAGATAGCACCGAAGTCTACCTGGCCATCGCCGAGCGAGCGGAAGCGTCCTGCGCGGTTTGCCCACGATTGGAAGCCGCCATAAACGCCCTGGCGCCCCGACGGGCGGAACTCCGCATCCTTCACATGGAACATGCGGATGCGCTCGTGATACAGGTCGATGTATTCCAGATAATTCAACTGCTGCAGTACAAAGTGGCTCGGATCAAAGAGCAGGTTGCAGCGCGGATGATTTTTGACCGCTTCCAGGAACATCTCGAACGACGCGCCATCATGCAGGTCTTCGCCGGGATGAATCTCGTAACAGAGGTCGATCCCGTTTTCATCGAAGATGTCCAGGATCGGCGTCCAGCGCTTGGCCAGTTCGCCGAATGCTGTTTCCACCAGACCTGCAGGACGCTGCGGCCACGGGTAGAGATACGGCCATGCCAGCGCGCCAGAGAAGGTCGCGTGTGCCTTCAGTCCTAAGTTGGCGGAGGCCTTCGCCGCATACTTGAGTTGCTGCACAGCCCATTCCGTACGTGCCTTCGGATTGTTGTGAACTTCTGCTGGCGCGAAGCTATCAAAAAGGGCATCGTACGCGGGATGTACGGCAACAAGCTGGCCCTGAAGATGCGTTGAAAGCTCGGTAAGCGCCACGCCATGCGATGCAAGCGTGCCAAGCACCTCGTCGCAGTAAGTCTTGCTCTCCGCGGCCTTCTTCAGGTCAAACAGGCGTCCATCCCAGCTTGGGATCTGTACGCCCTTATAGCCGAGTGAAGCGGCCCACTGTGCAATCTCGTTCAGGTTGTTGAAGGGCGCTTCGTCGCCCGCAAACTGCGCCAGAAAGATGGCTGGCCCCTTGATCGTCTTCATGAAATCTCCTGCGGCGTTCCCGACAATATTACCGTTGCGGAGGTACCTGTGTCGGCGTGCCAGGTGCAGCAGCGCCCGGAGCACCCGCCGGACGTGGTCCCATGGGACGTGCAGGCATGGTCATATCCAGCGGATTTGCACCTTTTGCAGCGTTCGGATCCATGGCAGCCAGATCAGCGCGGAAGCTCACTGTGTTCGCTGTGGGGAAGGTCGCCGGCACTGCCTGCGTGACCTTCCCGGTGGCAGCCCACTCCACTCCACGCTGGAAGAGCACAACGGAATCCGTCGAGCTTTGTGCATAGACGTCGTGCCCCCATGCCGTGTGGAAGGTGCGTCCCTTGCCGAAGGTGGACACCATCACCATTGGCTCATTGTCTCCGGTGCCATGATTCGCAGGATCAGAATAGGCAGTGGCCAGCACAGTCATTCCTCCCGGCCCACGCAGATAACCGTAGAGTTCGTCGCCCATATGCATCCACGTCGTTGGAAGGCCGCGCATAATAGGGCTCTTGGTATCGCGAACTGTCACGAGAAACGGTTTGCGCAGACCGTGCATGGCGTTGTGGCCAGTGTCTTCTAGAGGCACCATCTTGTCGTCTTTCCAGACCCAGTGCGGACCGGCATCTTCCTTGCGTCCGCGCCATCCGCCCACGCCAATCATCTGGTTGAAGGCTTTCCAATGCGGAAAGGCATTGTCCGCTGCGTGAATGGTGACCAGGCCACCGCCGTTTTTCATGTATTGCTCGAAGCTGGCTTTGACGTCATCGGGCCAGCGCTCGTCCGGCGCGTCATAGTTCAGCACAATGACGCCATACTTCTTCCAATCCGGATGAAAGCTGCTGAAGTCGGCACCCTTAGGCGGGGCGGTGAGCACTTCCGTATCGAAGATGCCGACCTCGTCCAGTTCCTTTTTCAGAACCGGCGTAATAGCGGCCCAATTATGGTACGGAGCGGCGCTTTCACCATCCACGATGAGAACGCGGATGTGCTGTGCTGCCCATGCCTGTCCAGCGCACAATACGCCAGCCATGATTGCCATTCTGAACTTCTTCATGGAACCGCTCCCTGGAACTATTTCGCTGCTTTCTTAGTGCTTGTACCTTTGGTTGCTGCCGATGGAGTGCCGGGCAGTGTCCATGCATACAGCACGCCACCGCTGCTCATCAGCACCACCTGCTTACCATCCAGCTCATAGGTGATTGGCGTGGAGGAGATGTTGCCTCCGGTGCCGGAATGCCACAACGTCTTGCCCGTGGCTGTATCCAGGCCAAGGAAGTTCCCGTCTGCATCGCCACTGAAGGTGAGGCCACCCTCGGTCGTCAGCACACCAGAACCAGCACGGCGGCCAAGCTCATGCGACCAGCGAATCTTGCCAGTGCGATAGTCAATGGCTTCCAGGACACCTTTGCTCCATACGCCGTAATCCGCGCCTGCCCATCCGTAGGCTCCATCTGCCGGTTTGCTGAAGTACACGCTATAGCTAGGCGATGCACTCACAATGAACAAACCAGTTTTAGGATCGAAGCTTGGAGAACGGAAGTTCGTCATGCCACCTTCATCTGGTGCAATCAGTCGTCCATCTGGAGCTGGTTCCTTCTCCGGATCAGGAATAGGCTCACCGCGTTCGTCAACGCCCTTGGACCAGTTCACAGGACCAAACGGAGCCGTTACCAGCGACTTTCCGTTCGTGCGATCAATCACAAAGAAGTAGCCGTTACGCGATGCCTGCATCAGCACTTTGCGCTTCTGGCCTTTGAAGTCCACATCGGCCAACACCGGAATCTCAACGGCATCCCAGTCATGCGTGTCATGCGGCGAAGGCTGGAATGCCCACTTCAATGTGCCCGTATCGGGATCAAGCGCAACAATGCTGCATGTGTACAGGTTGTCGCCGGGGCGCGGCTTGCCGTTGAGTACCGGCGTAGGATTGCCCGTGCCCCAGTACATCAGGTGCAGATCAGGATCGTATGTGCCCGTCATCCACACATTGCCGCCGGTGGTTTTGCCCTTGGTGCCGACAGGATCGGTTGCAACCCAGTTCCACTGTGTCGCGCCCGTATCTGGATCAAGCGAACGAATGAATCCCTGCAGGTTATCGAAGTCGCCGGAAGCACCCACGATGACGTGGTTGCCGACGATGAGGGGCGACATGGTAGACCACTGTCCCTTGTTCGAATCGGCGACCACAACATCCCACAGCACCTTGCCAGTCTTTGCGTCCAGGGCCATTGCATGCGCATCGCTGGACATGTAATAGAGCTTGTCCTTCAGGATGCTGACGCCGCGCTGGCCAATATGAAAAGCCTTATTCGGCGGTGCAGTGTAGTGCCAGATGGTATGGCCGGTGCGAGCATCAATGGCCCAGATATTGTCTGGCATGGTGAAGTAGAGAATGCCGTCAACAAGAATGGGTGTGGCCTTGATGGGCTGTGTCTGTCCAGTCTGGAAAGTCCACGTCACCGTCATGTTTTGTACGTTGCCAGTGTGGATCTGCGTCAACGCACTATGACGACGACCGCTGTAATCGCCATGGAAGCCTGGCCAGCTATCCTTCGGCGGATTCTTCAGCATGTTGAAATCAACGGACTGTGCGGATGCTCCCAGCGCACACACCGCGACCAGCGATAGGACTCGAACGCTCTTAAACCAATGCTTCACGGGAACCTCTGAGTTACTTCAATGTCTGGATGTAGGCGAGGACGTCGTGCATGTCCTTATCGGTGTACCGGCTCATGATCTCCACATGCTGCTCCGCGGGATTGTTCACCTTGAACGTCACCGCAGACACAGGCCAGGAGTGATACACGCCGAAGCTGTCCTTCATGCCGATATGAAATTCATCCTGATACTCCAGCGGGCCATCGTAGGTCTGACCGCTGGCTGTCTTTACGGATATGGTGGCCTTCGCCTGCCGCGGATACAGCATCTGTTCCAGCAATTGCAGGCCACTGTAGCGCGATGCCACCTTGGCAAGATCGCCGGTCGCTGAGTGGCACTTTACGCAGCCGCCGGTGGTTTCGAAGTACTTCTTGCCCGCTTCGGCATTACCTGTGTGCAAGTCGCTTTCTTCGACGCCCTTGCGATTGCCGGTTTGTGACATTGCCTTGTCCTGCTGCGAGTGAATAAACGCAACAAGGCTCAAAATCTCAGAATCGCCAAGATTGAAGCGCGGCATGCCTTTATCAAGCCGACCATTACGCACCACCTGGCCAATGCCTTCGCCTTCCTTATCACCCGAGACGACTTTCGAGCGCGTCAAATCCGGGCCGCTCTCGCCGCCACTGGCATCCTTGCCGTGGCAGAAAGCGCAGTTCTGCAGGAAGAGCGTTCCACCATTTTCAATCTGCTGTTCGGTGAACTTCGCATGTACCGGCATAGGCCCCTGCGACCCCACAGTGACCTGCGGACGTGCGCCTTGTGGACGCGGTGTATTGGCATTTTGCGCGGTGAGGTTTGGAAGGAAAGCAGATGCCATCGTCAGCAGTGCGGCTGAAACAGCACATTTCGTCAACAGATTCATCACAAGGTTTCCGTTCTTGCGTATCCCGTACAGCAGTGACATCGATAGCCGCAGTGTTGCCGACAATCGCAGATGGAAAAGGAAGCAGAAAAGATTTATTTCTCGTCTGGAATATAGGTTTGCGTTGTTGCGTATGTCAAGCGAATCATTGTCAAAATAGCCTGTAAATAAAAGCCATAATGCGCACCCGCTTTATTGGCGGAGAAGAAAGAAAAGGCCCCGGAACATCCGGGGCCTTCTGGAGGCACAGCTGGTTAGAAGTTGATACGCAGAACAAATTCCATCGTGCGAGGATCGGCGGCTGAGGTGATCTGTCCGAAGGAGTTTTGATACGTGCCAGACGAACTGTAGTTCGGCTGATACGTTCCGTTGGACTGAACCGAACCAAGCGTTCCACCCACTACGAACGGTGAAAGATGGTTCGGAGCATTGAACATCTCAGCACGGAATTCTGCGCTGATCGATTCGTGAATGGGGATGTTCTTCTGCAGGGCTGCATCCCAGTTATTGAACAGCGGTCCCAGGATTCCGTCGTAATGCAGATTCCCATACGTGCCGGCGGCAGGCTGAACAAAAGCTGCGTAGTTCAGATATTGCTTGCCGTTGTGCAGATAAGGATTGACACCGGGGACGAGATTCGGACGTTGTGCAACGCTGGAAGTGGTGACCAGATTGCCTGCAACCGATTGGCTGGACGGTTGAATCACGTTGATGGGTAGTCCGTTGGCGATGCGGGTGATACCTGACAGTTGCCACCCACCAAGAGCCACCTTGTACCAGGTGTGCTCGTGTTGCCAGAACGGAAGCGGATAGACATAGCTGGCCACAAAGATCTTCGGCTGGTTGAAGGAGCACGGTCCGTAATCTCCATACAGATTAGTGCTGTCCTGGGGTGAATAGTTGTAGCCCGAGCCGTGTGTAAGGCACTGAGACCAAGTGTATGCAAGACCGATCAGGCCACCCTTATTGAAGCGAGTCTGCCAGCGAGCTTGAAGAGAGTTGTAGTTGGAATGCGCGCCATTCGTGTATTGATAAATTTCGCTGTATCCCAAGTAGGGACGGCATGAATTTCGTTGTGACGCACACTGCGGATTCGCTTGTTCCGTGCCCGCTGCGCCTTGGTTCAGATCCTTCACCCAGGTAAGGTTGGTGGAACGCGAACCCACATAGTTCATTTCGATCGAAGTGTTGTTAAACAGCTTGTGTTGTACGCCAAGGCTGTAGTTGTGGATACGCGGCGGATTCAGGTTGCGGGCACCCGAGTTACCGATTTGTTGTGGCGATGCATTCGCACCGATCGAGCCCAGTGAGTCTGCATTGCCAGCGCCGAGTCCAGCCACAGCAACGAACGGGACCTGCGAAGCTGCCCCGTAGATGTAGTTACCTTCCACACGCTCATAGGACATGCCGTATCCACCGCGGATAACTGTGTCCTGCTTCCCGGTCAGATCGTAGGCAAAGCCAGCGCGAGGAGCAAACGTGTTGTAAACCGTGCTGATGATTCCGCCGGGGAGACCATGAAACAGCGCTGTTACCTGCGGATTGTTATAGACGCTGGGAGCAACAACTTGTTTTGCCTTATCTGAGAAGCCCGTTCCAGGCAGAATCAAGCCGTTGTAGGGCGACGGGTTCGAGGTAATGAAGCCTGTGGTTCCACTGACTGTTGCGGCCTTGGTCGGGTCGTAGAAGTTTGGATCAAAGAAGGCTGTATTGTTGGGCCAGCTGCTGATCGGAGGCATATATTGCCACCGCAGACCCATGTTCAGCGTTAGGCGGCGACTAACAGTCCAGTCATCCTGAAAGTAGGTTTCAAACTGGGTAAATCGTGCCTGAATCTGCGGAATGCTGCTTCCTTCGGAGTAGGAATTAAAATTCCCCGCCACGAGCGAAGCGAGACTTCCAAAGTTAAAGGCGCCGTTTAGCTGAGGTGGTGCCGTCTGATTCTTACGAGCACGCCAGAAATATGCACCCGTCTTCATCGAGTGATTTCCTACCACGATCGAAAGGTCGTCCTTCAACGCATAAATGCGCTGATAGTTGTCAAACTGGCGAGGTGTGGTGCCGGGATTGCCATACCCAGTGATGGATGTTTGAGGCATGTAGGCTGATGCGTTATAAAGCGTCGCATATGTCATTCCATAATTGGAGCGAAGCACGCCCTTCCCTAATTGCGGATTGGGGCGAATGTTAACGCCTTCGTTGATTACGTTGCCGGAGAAAGAACCCACAGCCGTATTTACTGCCTTCGAACTGAGCGTATGAATCCAGCGCACATTGGACGTCAGCCCCGGAATTAGGCGATCGTAGATAACGAAGTTTGTAGGATTACCGATGACCTTTACATTGTCATGAACATAGGAACCGCTGAACTGGTTCTTCTCATTCATGTGGTAATCAATCTTGATCAGCCATTCTGATTGATCGTTGTTGCCAAGGCTCAAGTAACGGAAGTTGCCACTCGGATCCTGCAGCACACTTGCTGCAATGGCACGTCCCGTCGCAGTACTCGGGCCGGTTGCGATTGCAGCTGCGATCGCAGCAGGCGTGGGGACCGTTGCGTTCTGCACGGTCGAGGTGCGCAACCGCTTGTACTCTTGTCCGGCAAAGAAGAACAGCTTTTCCTTATTGGCGTTGAAGTGGCCCGGAATATAAATGGGTCCACCAAGGGTCCACCCGAAATCGTTGTAACGAAGCGGTGCTTTTACGGGTGCGACGCTGTACGAACTCAGAGCACGGAAGGGGTAGGCCTGAATGGCATCGTTACGGATGTACTCATAGGCGTTGCCGTGGAAGCTTTGACCACCACTCTTAATCGCGACGGACACGGTCGCACCGGAGGTGCCACCATAACTTGCGTCATATGCGGAGGCCACATTGCGGAACTGCTGTAGGGAGTCGGGCGAGATGTTAACGAAGTTGTTGCCGCCGCCGCCGTTGTCCTTGTTGTCTACGCCGTCGATGAAGAAGTTCATCGAGTCAGTACGGATACCGTTAACGGATTGCGAGTTGCCGTTGACGCCATACGTACCGGAGATCGCAAAACCACTGGCCACCGTCTGCGAAACGCCAGGTTGCAGAGTGATCAGCTGGATGTAATTACGGCCGTTGAGCTGAATCTGTGTGGCTTCCGTGCTGGTGACGACACCACCGATTTCCGCCGTGGTCGTCTGGATCATTACGCTCTCGGCTTTCACTTCAACCGATTCGCCCACAGCGCCGACCTGAAGCTGTACTGGCACAGCAGGCTTCGCGCCTACATCGAGGGCGACGCCCGTGACCACGGACTTCTTGAAGCCATCCATCGTGGTGGAAATGGTGTACGTGCCTACGGGAAGGTTTAGGGCGTTATACAAACCGTCCCCATTCGTCTTCACAGTGACAGAGATTTTTGTCGCTTCGTTTGTGACCGTTACGGACGCACCAGGAACGGACGCGCCGGTTGCATCTGTCACGGTTCCTGAGATGGATTGGCTGTCGGTTACCTGGCCCCTTGCTACGCCTACTGAAACGCAGGCGAGAACAATCGGGATGATGATTCCACGCTTCATGTGACCCCCTCTAAATCTTTCCGCGTACTGCATGCGCACCGCGAAAAGTGAAACCAGCGTGCAAATGAGATCTCCAGCCTTCTGGAGCGAGACAAACACTGGTTTTGTACGCGGCGCAAACTATATAGGAACCACAAATGCGACTGTCAAGACGAAAATGCGCATTATTTTGTTTCGTCGGTGGGAAAATCGGGTGGAATGGCAGCAAATCGGACGGATTGGCCAAGGAGAAGGCTGGCTTCATGCACGGCCAAGAGAGCTCCGGGGAGCGAAGAATAGCGCCGTGGTGGGACCTCTCAAAGTATTTTTTGCAGCGAAGCGAATTATTGATAGAGGTGGTTTTTATGGAGTGATTGCAGCACTATGCAATGGAAAATCTGAGAGGCGAGCGGGCGAAGCTAGAGGAGGTGGGACGTTCGTCTCTGGCGCAGAGACTCATTTATGGGGCACACTGTCTGTCTCAAGGAGAAACAGGGAATGCCCTTCGCTCACCCTGTGATTGCAACGCTGCTTGCGTCACAGCTTACGAATCTTTCCGGGATCGATATTGTGATCCTCGCGCTGTACTTCGTCATGGTGCTGTTTATCGGCTTCTATGTGAAGGGCGGCACCAATACGAGCGAAGAGTTCTTCCTCGCCGGCCGTGAGATGACCGCCTGGATTGCTGGTTTAAGTTTTGTTTCGGCAAATCTGGGGTCGCTGGAGTTGATGGGGTGGGCGGGGTCTGCCTACCAGTACGGCATCCTGGCGACACACTGGTACTGGATCGGCGCCATCCCTGCCATGCTGTTCCTGGGCATCGTGATGATGCCGTTCTACTACATCTCCAAGACACACTCGGTGCCGGGGTACCTGCAGTTGCGGTTTGGTGAGGGCGCGCGTGGACTTGCGGCTATCAGCTTCGGGTTCATGACCATCCTGATGAGTGGCGTGAACATGTATGCCATGGCTGTGGTCATGCAGACAGTGCTGGGATGGAACATCACCTTCTCCATCTGGATTGGCGCGATCACCGTAGCGATCTACGTGATGTTGGGTGGTTTGCGCTCGGCCATCATCAACGAGGTGCTGCAGTTCGTCCTCATTTGGGCGGGTGCTGCGTTGATCCCGATCCTTGGCCTGATTGAGGCAGGTGGCTGGACCAACCTGAAGGCACAGATTGCCCACAATGTGGGGAGCAATGACTACACGCATCTGTGGTCTACCCTGGGTACCTTCAAGGGCAACCCGATGGGCATTCACTGGACGGGTATCGTGTTCGGACTTGGCGCTATTGTGTCCTTTGGCTACTGGACTACGGACTTCCTTGTGGTGCAGCGTGTGTTGAGCGCCAAGGATCTGCGTGCCGCCAAGATGGCTCCGGTGATTGGTGCTGCGTTCAAGATGGCGGTGCCGCTGATCGTCATCGTTCCGGGATTGCTGGCGCTGGCGGTACTCAAGAACCCGGATGGGTCGTTGATGCACCTTGTGCCGGGGGATGTGGCTCGCGCTACAGGGCAGCATGCGTATGACGAGGTGCTGCCGCTGATGCTGATCCGCTATTGCGGGCCCGGATTGCTGGGGCTTGGTATTACGGCTCTGGTTGCCGGGTTCATGAGTGGTATGGCTGGCAATGTGTCGGCGTTCTCGACTGTGTGGACGTATGACATCTACGGTGCGTACATCAAGAAGGATGCGCCGGATAAGCACTATGTGTCGATGGGGCGCTGGTCGACTGTGATCGGCATGCTGGTGTCGATTGGCACTGCTTACCTTGTGGCTCGTGCGGGATCCATCATGGATTACGTGCAGGCGCTATTCTCCTTCTTCATCTCGCCTCTGTTCGGCACGGTGATTCTGGGCATGCTGTGGAAGCGGGCAACGAAGCAGGGCGGATTCTGGGGTCTGCTGGCGGGAACCGTTAGTTCCATCGCGATGTTCACGTATGTGGAACTTGGCGGAAAGGCAGCGTTGGCGCATATTGCGCTGTCGCCTGATGCGCAACCGATGGCGGAGAACATGTATCGCGCACTGTGGAGCTGGATGATCTGCGTGATCGTAACCGTTGTGGTCAGCCTGATGACCAAGCCGAAGCCGGATTCCGAGTTGGATGGTCTAGTTTATGGTGCGACGGTGATTCCGCATGATGGTGCGCGCACACTCTTCCAGAAGCCGATCTTCTGGGCGGGCGTTGTGTCGGTTGTATTTATTGGCCTGAACATTCTCTTCTGGTAAAGGAGCGGAGAAACGATGGAAAACAAGACTGCTGATATTCATCACGTACACGCTTCAATCGAAGACAGAGATGTGAAGCACAAAGAGCCGTTGTCGCTTTGGTTTTTTGTCGGAGTGCTTTGCCTGGGGTACGGGTTGGTGCTGACGCCGGTGGGAATCTATGAGTTCTCGCATCCGCCGAGCGTGGTTCTGGCAAACCTACATGCGGCGTTCTGGTGGGGGCTACTGATGACGATCTTCGGAGCGTTTTATACGATCCGGTTTCGGCCGGGTAGTGGACGGTAGGGTGGGGGTACCCCCCTCCCTCCTGTTTTTCTAAAATCGTCTTTCCAAAGCGTTTAGATTTCGGGGTACCCCTAAAATCGTCATCCTGTTGGGGTTAGAGGCAAAATCGTCTTTCTAAACGAGTTAGGGCCGCGCGATGCGCGGCCCTTTGCTCTCTTGTTCTATTTTAGTGGTTTCCGAGAAATACCATGCCAACTCTATTTCTTTGGTTTGTTGGAGATGGATGATTCAGGGGCTTGACAGCACTTCGTGCGTTCTCGACGTCTTCGGCGTGAGGGCCAGCCATGGGCGTGAGTGTGGGCGCGGGGCGGAGTCTGCCCTCCTGCCGCAGGCATCGGCCGCGCCATTTATGGTTTGGGGTTTATACGGCAGGGCTGAAGCCCTGCCCCTCCGAAGGAAGTCGTACTCCTGTGCGAATGGAGCGGCTTTGTCGCTCGGCGCTAAGAATTTGCACTTTTGTGCGATGGGCTGTTCTGCCGCTCGACTCTACATTTCATAAGCAAGACGTGGGAATCCCGGCTTCGCTTTTGCGAAGCTGGTTTGAATTTTGTGGTTGGAAAGGTTTGACCGTGTCGTTTCTGTTGAACGCGTAGGGGATTCTTCGCTTCGCTCAGAATGACAGTCTCGGCTGTAAATGACAGTCTCAGCTCCAAGTGACGGTCTGGGTCGTCGAAGAGCAGCGTTAGGCTGCCAGCTAGTTTCGAGGAGCGGCGGTGGCTTTGGAGGCGGCTCGTTTGGCGCGGCGGTCTTCGCAGGCGTTGCGGACGGCTTCGTAGCGCGCTTGGAGTTCGTCGAGTTCGAGGTCGCTGAGGTTCTCGATGTCAATCATCTGGTTTTCTGCGTTGTCGCCGGAGCGGATGAGTTCGTTGAGTTTGAGGTTGATGGCGCGGGCGTCGCGGTTTTGCGTGTTCTGGATGAGGAAGACCATCAGGAAGGTGATGATGGTGGTGCCGGTGTTGATGATGAGTTGCCAGTCGGCTGAGTAGTGGAACATGGGCCCTGTGGCGGCCCAGACAACGATGACCGCTACCGCTGCACCAAATGCCCATTTGGAGCCGAGCCAGCCGGAAGAGGAGGCGGCGAAGCGGCCAAACCAGTCGTTGGTGGTGCGGGTTTCTACTTCGATGGGCTTATGTGACACGGCGAACACTCCTGATCGTTTTGTGAAAACGATGCAGATGGTTTGTTTCCTGTGGTGTGGGAAGGGTTGGTTCGCGGGTTTTCTGGGTGTGTTGTAGTCAGTGGAGAGGAATGCAGGTCCTTCAGCTACGCTTCGCTTCGTTCAGGATGACGAACTTCGTTCGTATGAGCTTCGCTTTGCGAAGCTGGTTTGGGTTTGTGGCTGGAATGAGGGCACGGCTTCGGCAGCCTGAAGTGCGCAGGGATTCTTCGCTGCGCTCAGAATGACGGTCTTTGACTGTATGAGTTTTGGTGGGTGAGGTCTTTGACCGTTGGAGCTTTGCTGGTCGCGCTTTGCGCGATAGCCCAGGTTAGCTTCGCGAAGCTGGGGCATCCGGTTTGTTGTCCCGATGTTCTTTCCCGATGATTGTTTTGGGATTTGGGGCTACACTGCGGGCATGTGGCGTGGGGCTGATCGACGGGGTGTTTGGCTTTCGGCGGGAACGCATGCGCTGGTGATTGCCGCGGTGGTGCTGGTGGCTGTGAAGGCTCCGCAGGCGGTGCGGGTGAAGCTGCCGGGGTCG
>NZ_JAEDXV010000038.1:0-37083 GCF_036877645.1 Terriglobus sp. ADX1 | reverse complement strand
CGACGTGAAGCAGGGAGTTTCCATCACAGCACGTGTCAACTACCGGCACCTTCGTCATAGCTATACCGATAATGTCTTCGGGAAGGGAAGCGGCTACAAGGAATTGCCCGTAGTCGAAATCGCTTCGCGCACGCGCGTTCTCGCTATAGGAAACAATTCTCCGGAGCGTGCGACTGCAGGCGATAATCCCACGTGGATGCGGTGGAACAATCTCGGTATCGCGTTGCTGGATCAACTGCAGTATGGCGATGCGCTCAATGCCTTCCGTGAAGCAATAAAACTGCATTCGAATGATGCAGATGGCTATACCAACATGGCACTCACTAACATCCAGTGGGAAAAATTTGTTCCAGCGCGGGCCGCACTGGAAACGGCATTGGAACTAAATCCCGGAAATGCGCGCGCACTTTATTACCTTGCACTTGTGGAACGTCGTGACGGCAATACGTCACAGGAGATCGCTGACCTAAAACAGGTGGTCGCGCAATATCCGCGGTCCGTTGACGCGAGAAGAGAACTGGGCATTTCGTACTATCAGTCGGGGGATCAGAAGGCTGCTATGGAACAGTTCCAGGCACTGCAAAACATTGATCCTGATGATGTGGCCGCGCACTACAACTTGTCATTGTTGTATCGCCGCAGCGGCATGAAAGACAGTGCAAAGCTGCAGGGATCACTGTTCGCTCTCAAGAAGACCGATCCCGGAGCACCGACATACTCGCAGGATTATCTGAGGATGCATCCCGAGATTTCTACCGAGAGCATCCCGTGGCACGTCCACTCCAGCCTGCATCACATCCATGCTGCAGATGGCAGTGCTGTGACGGAAACACCCATGGAGAGTACGCACTAATGCACCCTGTTCGCTGGTTCGCCCTCATGCTCTTCGTGGTATTTGTCCATGTAGCTGGTGCGCAATCATGTCCGTGGCTGAATCATGCAACTGCCAGCGGTGCTTTGGGAGAAGACGTGGCTATGCGCGTCACCATCTTGCCACCACCGCTAGATGCAGCAAAATCGCCACAAGCACCATATTCTGCAAGCGATCCGCGACCAGATGGAATGTGCGAGTTCTCAACACATGACCAACGATCGATCCTACGGATTACGGTCACGACAGTGGCAAATCCAAAGAAGGATTATGCTAATGCCATCCGATCTTCCTGTCCTGGCGCATCCCATTCGTTGATCGGAGTGGGAAATCAAGCGATCGCATGCTCTTCAGAGAGTAACGGTGGAGTCGAAGATCGAGTCGTGGCATATGTCCGCAACCGGCTCATGCTGTTGCGATTCAAGCGCCCGTCCTTAGCCACGATCCATTGGCAAGGAAGCGAAGTAGGCTCAGAGGCAGTCATGCAAGCCATTGCAGAGCAGGTTGCCGGCTCCATGTATTGATCCACGTTGGATGGATGCTGATTCGTTATTGATTGGGAAGCGGTTTGTTGTCCTCATCCAAAAGAACAACTTGGGGCGCATGTGTCTTGGCAGTGCTTTCCGGCATCCACGAGAATGCCGCGATGATGACAACATCGCCTACGTGTGCCAGTCTTGCCGCGGCACCATTCACCTGGATCTGCCCCGTGCCTGCAGGCATGGGGATGGCATATGTTTCCCACCGATGACCGGTGTTTACGTTCCACACATGTACGGCTTCGTTCACCAGAATTCCTGATTGATCCAGAAGATCCGTATCGATGCCGATGCTGCCCTCGTAATGAAGATCCGATTGTGTCACCGTTGCACGGTGCAACTTGGCCTTCATCATCTTCACGCTTACTTCCATAACCCTCCAGCTCGTCGCCGTTCATCATGAGCGGTCGCCTGCCAAGTTCAGTGTAAGACGTGCATGCAAAAGACTCCATATCGGCGGTGCTTTGAGTCCTCCTTGAGCCGACGGCTATACTTACCGTACGGGCTGCATCCGCACATGTGACGGAGTGGCACTGGAGTAGAAATGAGTCAAACAGAGATCAGGGATGCTCTGCGTCCCGTGGCTGTGACAAAGGTCACGCCGCAAACGCTGCTGCAAAGCAAGCGCGCTTTAACCCCCCTTACAGCACTTACCGCTTACGACTATCCAACAGCTCGTCTGGCGGATGAAGCAGGAATCGACATGATTCTTGTGGGCGATTCCGTAGGCACGGCTGTTCTTGGATACGACAATACACTCTGCGTCACCATGGACGACATGTTGCATCATGCTCGTGCTGTGCGACGAGGAACGCAGCGAGCGCTTCTTGTTGTGGACATGCCCTATGGCAGCTATCAGGTGTCGGCTGAAGATGCAGTGCGAAATGGATTGCGTTTCTTCAAAGAATGCGGAAGTGAGGCCGTCAAGCTGGAGGGTGGGATCGCTTATGCTCCTCAAGTGAAGGCATTAACACAGGCAGAAATACCTGTGGTTGGACATATTGGTTTGACTCCGCAGTCAGTTCATCGCATGGGCGGCTATCGCGTGCAAGGTCTTTCAGAGACTGCTGCAAAGCGCCTGCGCGAGGACGCAAATGCGCTCGAAGAAGCTGGCGCGATTGCATTGGTGCTCGAAGGCATTCCTAGAGAACTCGCAGCTCAAATCACCGATTCTGTTTCCATCCCAACAATTGGGATTGGCGCAGGTCCCGATTGCGACGGCCAGATTCTCGTGTTCCATGACTTGTTCTCTCTGTCTTACATGCGGAAGCCGAAGTTTGTACGTTCCTTTGGAGATGGGCGTTTGTTGATGGAGCAAGGAATCCGCGACTTTCGCGATGCTGTGGTGGCAAGAACGTTTCCTAATGATCGTGAGAGTTATCACATGCCTAAAGCTGAAGTAGCTGCTGAAAGATACGGCGCTTCTGCGGAGCAAACGGAAGTGTCAGCATGCAAATAATTTCATCACCATTGGAAATGCGTGCTGCCTGTAAAAACTATCAACGAGGGGCTGTGCAACAGTCTGTTGGCCTGGTGCCAACAATGGGCGCGCTGCATGAGGGGCACCTTTCGTTGGTCCGTGCTTCGCGACAACACTGTGATCGCACCGTGGCCAGTATCTTCGTGAACCCGTTACAGTTTGGCCCTACAGAAGATCTCGCACGCTATCCCCGCACATTCCAGCAGGACTGTTTGTTGCTGGAACAGGAAGGCGTTGATTTTCTCTTTGCGCCTTCTCCTGAGGATATGTATCCGCAGACGACGGAAACCGTTGTGGATGTTCCTGTGACGGGTGGGCGGCTAGATGGTGCATCTCGGCCCGGGCATTTTCGTGGTGTTGCCACTGTGGTGGCGAAGCTCTTCAATATCGTTCAACCAGATTGCGCCTTCTTTGGAGAGAAGGATGCTGTGCAGGTTGCTGTCCTTCGTAAAATGGTGCGCGATCTGAACTTTAATCTGAATCTTATTGTGTGCCCAACAGTTCGCGAACCTGGTGGCTTAGCGATGAGTTCCAGAAATCGTTATCTCAACGAACAAGAACGCGTTGAAGCTGAGACGCTTTCACGCTCTCTTCGCTTGGTTGCAGATGTTGTGCGGCAAGGAGAGCATCGGACCCAAGTGATACGCGAGGTGCTTCGCAGGGAGCTTACGCATTCCGGTCTATTGAAAGTCGATTACGCAGAGCTGCTTAATCCACGCACACTTGAGATGTTGGAAGAGGATACACTACCTGCTGCAACTCTTGTTGCGGTAGCCGCATGGATCGGCACCACTCGCTTGATCGACAATTGCACGTTGCGAATCAACGAGGCGAGCATATGAAAATCATCCTTGGAGTGTGTGGAGGAATCGCAGCCTACAAAGCCGCTGAACTTCTCCGCGAGTTCCAGCGTCGTGGCGCGACGGTCCAGGTTGTGATGACGGCGAATGCTGAGCGATTTGTCACGCCGCTCACTTTTGCAGCACTGAGTGGTTCGCAGGTGATGACATCGCTATGGCAGCCTGCTTCTACTGACGATGGGCAGAACTTTAATATCGAACACATTCAGGTGACACAGGATGCGGATGTGTTGGTTGTTGCTCCGGCTACGGCAAACATGCTCGTCAAAATGGCGCATGGCTTTGCAGATGATTTCTTATCTGCAACCGCTTTGGCCGGAACGATTCCCATCGTGGTTGCGCCAGCGATGAATCGTCATATGTGGGATCATCCAGCAACGCAAGCAAATGTGGAGGTGCTTCGACAACGTGGCGTACAAGTCGTTGCACCGGAGAGTGGTGAACTCGCTTGTGGAATGGTCGGTGCTGGACGACTCGCTGAGCCAGATGTCATTGCGGATCGCGTCTTCAGCGTGGTGAAGCGAGCCAAGGATCTTATTGGCGAAACAATCCTTATCACTGCTGGAGGAACCCGCGAGCCTATTGACCCCGTTCGATTCATTGGGAATCGTTCCAGCGGAAAGATGGGAGTAGCACTTGCCGAAACCGCACTGGAACGCGGAGCAAAAGTTATTTTTGTAGGTGCCTTCATGACTGCGTCAGTGCCATCGCAGTGTGAATCAATCCAAGTGACGACAGCAGAAGAAATGGAATCTGTTGTGCTTGCACGTTTGCCAGATGCATCCATCGTTATTATGGCTGCTGCAGTTTCAGACTACCGAGTGGTGTGTCCGGCACCGGAGAAGCTTAAGAAGAAAGAGTCTCTCACGTTGGAGCTAGAAGCGAATCGAGACATTCTCCGTCAGGTTGTTGAGCAGCGGAGTGCAGGCACAATCGTCATCGGGTTTGCTGCTGAGACAGAGAATGTACTCGACGAGGGAAGGCGAAAGCTGCGCACAAAGGGTGCGGATCTTATAGTCGCGAATGATGTTTCTCACTCAGACAGTGGATTTGAAGCTGATGTAAATGAAGGCATTTTGCTTTCTCAACAGGAAGAGCAAGTTGTACCGCGTACTTCGAAACGAGAGATGGCAGACCACATCCTGACTTGGGCGCGCTCTGCAATTCACCTTCGTCATTCTCGAACGTGAAAATATCCGTGATTGCTTAACGTTAGAAATGATGTCTCGCACGCTTTTGTTTCTTGATTTCAAGAGAACTAATGCGTTGCCAAGTCGTGTTGGCGAAGATATGTGGCCAGTGCCTCTGGACGGTTTGTCTGAATGCCATCGGCGCCTTCGTCAATCGCTTTCTGCCAAAACTCGGGTGTGTCTGCTTCATCAAGGCGATCCACGAAGACCCGCACGTGCGCTTCTTTTGCAACCTGGATCACGGGTGTTTGGAAGTCACTGTTATCGAATGCGAGGACGGAAATTGGCATGGAGTGCAGAAGGAAGCGGCTGACATCAGCATTCTGTGCCTCGGGCATCAGACGCAGGGTTGGCAGAATTTTATGCACGTCGTACAGCAGAAATGGATTGCCGTAGATGATCACATGATCCTGCATACCGTGTCGCACGATCGTATCCACAAGCTGCTTTGGATCGGCATCTTTTGTATCAACATAGACGTTGATTTTGTTGTGCGCGAGATCAAGAGCTTCGTCGAAGGTAGGTACTTTGGTTCCAGCGAAAGTTGGCGAAAACTTAATGCCCGCATCCAGTGAGCGGATTTCGTCGAAGGAGTTGTTCTTTACATCGCCTGTGCCATTGGTTGTTCTGTCAAGCGTTTTGTCGTGCATCAGAATCAGCTTGCCGTCAGCGGTCGTACGCACGTCCAGCTCAATATAATCTGCGCCAGCATCGGCGGCGGCACGAAACGCAGCGAGTGTGTTTTCAGGGTGATGGAGATGCTCTCCGCGATGGGAGATGACCACGATCTTGCCTGGAGCTGCGGAAAGGGAAGGTGCGGGTCGATACGAAGCTTGAGGCGATTGGGCAAAGAGACAACCGGTGCTTAGGACGAATAGGAAGGCGAAACTTGCTTTCAACACAGAGAAATCCCTCAAAAATTTGATCGAACGTGCCCAATGAACAATGTCAAAGGGCCACTGCATCACGGATACTTTCACGCTGTGAGTGGTTCTATCCACTATTCATTCTCAAGAGCGGAGATTACAGGTTAATGATCCTCCGTGTTCCACGAGCGAGACCGTACGGATACGATGTTGCGGTCTAGATAATGATGAAGTGGAGTGCGCCGAGATGAAGATGCGTCAGATTGCTGCGGGTATGTTGTTGGCTTCATTCGGTATGGCCGGAAGTAGCCAGACGAATAGACCAGAACCGACAGCAATGGAAGCTCCTGATGGTCTTTCTGCGAAGCTGTCTCCTGACAAGAATCTGCCTGGAGTTAAATCGGCTTTCCTCCCGGAATTGTTTGCTTCTTCTCATGCCTCGAATCTGCTCCGGTTGAAGAACGGTGATCTTCTCTGCGTTTGGTTTTCGGGTACTGCCGAAGGGCAATCAGATGTCGCTATTGTTATTTCGATTTTGCCAAAGGGCTCGATGACCTGGGGCAAGCCTGTCCGCGTTGATCATGATCCTGCCAAGTCCTATCAAAACCCTGTTGCGTATCAGGCTCCGAACGGGGAGATTTGGATTCTGCATACGGCTCAAACTGCGGGCAAAGGGCAGGCTGATGCGCAGGTGCTGAAATCCGTTTCTAAAGACGGCGGTAAGACCTGGAGTGTCCCGGTCGTTCTTTTTCCAGAGGCTGGTGCTTTTACGCGTCAACCGTTTGTTCGTGGTGAGCACAACGAACTTCTGCTTCCTATCTATTACTCAACCAGCGCAGGCATTACGAAGGGTGCTGAGACAAACTATCCCGTTGTGAAGTTGAGCGCGGATGAAGGACAGACGTGGAAGGAGTGTGCCGTTCCCAAGGCTGAAGGCATGGTACAGATGAGCATTGTGAAGCAGGCACCGGGGACTTATGTGGCGTTTTATCGCAGCCGTTTTGCAGACTTCATTCATCGTTCGACGTCCACGGATGGCTGCAATTGGACTGCTCCAGAACCGACGCCGCTACCGAATAACAATGCTTCGATCCAGGCAGCAAAGCTTCGCGATGGGAATATCGTCATGGTGTTCAACAACACTTCTGGACATAAGCCCGGACACGTAACGCAGTCTGGTGAACGTGTTCCTGTGTCGATTGCACTCTCCAGCGATGGTGGTCTCACGTGGAGATATGTTCGAGACCTGGAAACACGAGACAACTACGTGCCGCTACCCAAAGGGCAGCGTATGGAATATAGCTATCCCGCAGTCCTGCAGCTTCCCAACGGGAAGATCATGGCAAGTTACACGTACCGCCGTCTGGGAATAAAAACTGTCCTGATGGATGAGGACTGGATCAAGCAGGGAACGACAACCGGAGAGTACAAGCCGTAAGCTTGCTAAAATCTTTTTGTGTCATTCTGCATAAGCAGGTTGGAGGCAGGAAGAGTGGCTACAGTAAGGCTATGGACAGATGATGATGTTGCAGCGAATGCGAGATGCAAAGCTGTGTTTGATGACATACGCGCGACGCGCAAATCAGATTTTGTGAATAACTTTTGGAGAGCGCTGGCTAATCAGCCAAATCTTTTGGAACAGACATGGGCGCGTGTGAAGAAGGTAATGATCGAACCTGGCACGCTTGATCCACTTACAAAAGAATTGATCTATATCGCAGTCTCCACAATAAATAGCTGTACCTATTGCACACATTCGCATACGGCTGCGGCGCGTGCCAAGGGGCTTACGGAGGAACAGCACGCAGAGTTTCTTGCCGTTGTCAGTATGGCGGCTCATACCAATTCGCTTGCGAACGCTCTTCAGATCCCAGTAGATCCGGAGTTTCTCTCTTAGGAGATCATCTCCCGCTCTGTGCAAAGCGGGGGCATTTACAGGTTTTTTGCATGTATATAGTAAGGTGGCGGTCACGATTCCCTGACCGCCGTTTGTGCATTTCGTTGATCTAATTCAGCTGTGCGCTTTGGCTAGGAGCAGGTTGTGCAAGCAGTTTCTCTACCAGCGCTGTAACTTCGTGTTCCAGCGCGATGTGCCCCGCAGTATTGCCCGGGCCTGCGAAGCCTGCGTGTGTTTCCTTTACCAGTCCGTCGCGGCCAACGAAAAACGAAGTAGGCCAGCAATTGAGATTGACGCCCTGTGGAATTTTTTCGTTAAGCTGATCCGTCGTTCCAGCAAGAAGCACGGGATAGGTGATGCCGTAGTGCTGGATAAACGCTTTCAGGCGAGACGTATCAGTCTCTGGATCACCCTGCTCAAAGTCAAGGTTCACGATCTCAAGACCTTTGGAGTGAAAGCGCTTGTAGAGGTTTACAAGAAGGCCTGCCTCATCATGGCAGTTGGGGCACCAGGATCCACCAATTGCGACAATGACTACTTTGCCGCGGAACTGCGCATCGGTGTTCGAGAGAACCCTGCCATTCAGGTCAGGGAAGCTGAATACAAGAGGGGCATTAGGGTCTTTCACCGAAGTCTGCTGCGTTGTATCGGTGGGGGCGGGCAGATTTAGCTTGCGTGCTTCATCTGGTCGATGTGCAGTGAATTCGGGCGATGATCCGTGAACGCCACCAAGAAGGCTTTTCACCACGAGCGTCCCATCTGCCTGCGGTGTTACGGAATAAGCTGCGCCTCCCGCTGCGGTGAAATGTCCCAGCACATAACTTGTTCCATTCCATGTGCCCCATAGGCCCCCGGTGTCACCGTCAATGCGCTGAATGGCTGCTTTAATCACGGGCGATTTTCCCGTCGTCGGGTCTACTCGCAGCTCCCATGCACTTTCGCCCTTATTGCTCTTTGTAGCAATCTCCCACGAGCCGGAAATGTTAGGAGCGTTGGGAGATGCATTTGGATCAGAGAGCTTTGCAATACGCTTTACGGTAAATGTTGAAGGAGGTGCGGGACGCTTGCCCGGATGGGTTGCGCCATAAGTTCCTGTCAACGAGTCACCATCCACAGTGGCATCTAGTGTGCGCGCGAAATAATCAAACGACGCTACCAGATGATTGCCATCGAGGGTCACTGAACTTGCTGGAGATACGTCAGGATTTGCCGCAGGGCCGTTAAGGAATGCAGCCTCCAACTTTGAACCGCTACGTGTGAGGCGGATGGTGATGGGAATTTCGGTGTCACGTACTTTTGCCACACCCTGCCAAATACCCGTTGTCAGTTTCGCGGATGAGGTTTGTGCAAGCAGAGCAGGTGTGAACTGCAGAAGAGACACAGCAGCCAAAGAGGATGCGAGTACGCGTCCAGAAAGCTTCATGACGAAGGCTCCGTATTAAATCAGGTTGTAAGTGTGATCAGAAAGTTTGGTCGTGAGACGCGCCCGTTCTGTTCGGACAGCACAAACGACTGTGTGGTGCCTGCGTTAGCGGCAACAACAACACAGTCTGGAAGCAATGTGCATGAGGTAAAAGTAAACATCCGCCTGTTGGGAGTCAAGAAGATGTTTTTTGCGAATCGGCTTTGCTATTGCAAAGCTGATTCACTAAAACTTTGTTTTCTTTCAGTTGCAGTTGAATTTGGAAACGACAGAAAGCTCGCACTCATCTTTTCAATTCTCTTGTCATAATTCGTAGGCTTGACATCTACAACGCATGTAGTATCTTTTTTCACATGCGTACTTTCTCGCAGCTTTGTTGTTGCTCCCTATAGGTTCTCACCTATAGGTAGAGCGCTGTGCGCCTACGAGTTCGCTTCCCACTCTTCAAATGAATGCCACTTGTTCCCGCATTTGAGCGGTCGCAGGTCTTATAGCGGTTCATGGCTTTGGCATTGCACTGTGCGGGTGATTTCATGTTATCGACTCAACGATTTTCCATATTTATCGTGGTTTTCGCCCTTATGCTAATCGCGAATTCAGCTTCGGCAAGCGGAAGAAAGAAAGACTTCCACTCGGTTCCGGTGCCACTTGCGAGAGTGTATGCATTTAAGGCTGATCTGGATGGTGCAGTTGCTCTGCCAAGCAATAGCGAGCCAGCCAGCGGAGATGTAGCTGGCACGTATGATCCTGAAACCCATGTGCTGCGATTTAACGCGCGTTTTCTCAACCTTTCCGGACCAGCGACGAATGCGAAGTTCTTTTCTGCTGCTGCGATTGACCGAGTCGGCTTGGCTACTGTTGCAGCTCCACGGCCAGACGCAAGGCTGGTGACGGGAACTGCATGGCTTGATCAGGAAGAAGAACAGGAACTGCTGGCGGGACGTTGGTATTTCAATGTGACGACAGAGAAGCATCCACAGGGCGAAATCCGCGGCGCCATTCGATTAGTGAACAAAACAAATGATTAAGGAGAGCAGGATGAAGAAGATTCAGGTATTGGCGGCAACGGTTGCAATCGGATTTGCGTCGCTTTCACTGCATGCAGAGTCCATCAAGCTGAAGGCAGCACTGACTGGTGGAGAAGAAGTCCCCGCTAAACAGGTTACTGGGACAGGAACGCTAACCGCAACGCTGGATACCGATACGAATACGTTGAAGTATCACGTGGAGTATCAGGGATTGACGGGGCCAGTAGTGGCTGCACACTTTCACGGCCCTGCAGCGCCGGGGACTAACGCGAAGCCGCAGGTTCCAGTCAAAGCACCGTTTGATAGTCCTGTTGACGGTACTGCTAATGTGACGGCGGATCAGGCGAAGGATCTTCTGGATGGTAAGTGGTACTTCAATCTGCATACATCGGCAAACCCTGGTGGTGAGATCCGTGGTCAGGTTGTGAAGGCGCAGTGATGCAGTTGCTTAAGAGCCCGTGGTTTATTGCAGGTGTGCTGAGTATTTTGTTTGTGGCGAAGGGGGCGGTCACATATGTCCATGCGGAAAGTGGGCCGGCCCCCCAAACCTCAGTGCTACCAAAGCCAACGAACCTGAAGGTGTTACCTAAGACCTCATCGCTTCCGGATGTCTACACACGCATGGCTCAGATGCAGAAAGACCTTGGAGTTGATTGCAGCTTCTGCCATGACCAGGATCCTGACTCGAAACAGATTAACTATGCATCTGATGAGAACCCGAGGAAAGAGACAGCGAGGGCGATGATGCGAATGACTCAGGACATTAACGAGAAGTATCTGGGAGCGTTAGGGGATCGGCAGTATTCGCCGCCTATTACATGCGGGAATTGCCATCTTGGACAAATGCATCCGCCGCAGTTTGAAGGGAAGTGAATGAGATGAAAAAAGTATTTTCAGCCCTGGCATTGCTTTTAATTTCGGCAGTCGGCGCTACCGCGCAAAGGCCGGGGAGCGTGCAGTGGAGTGCTTCGGCAAAACCTGCAGCGCATGCGGGAGAGTACGTTGTCGCATTGCATGCTGATGTGGAGAACGGATGGCACGTGTACTCGACGAAACAGTCGCCTGGCGGTCCGTTGCCACTGGTGATCCGCGTAGATCAAGGAGCGCCTTTCTCGCTAGACGGTGTGATCACAGGCAGTAATCCCATTCAGCATCATGATGCGAGTTTCAATCTTGATACGGAGTACTACACCGGAACGTTTCTTCTGAATATTCCGGTGAAATCCTCTAATCAAGGATCAGGCGAGATCCCACTCGCTGTCCGGTTTCAGATGTGCAGTGACACAACATGCATGCCGCCGCGAACCATTCATGTGGTCGCGAAAGTAAGTGCTTCTTAAGCTTGTTTCAGCTGAAACGCAGGGATCGATATGAACAAAGGTTGTTGTTTCATCCACAACACGAATGACGAGAGGGGAAGTGCATTGAGCGCACCATAAAGTGCTGCGCAAGCATAACGCTACTGCCCGCTCGTCAGCTTATGCTGGAGCGGGCTTTCTGCTGGCTGCAATTTTGCACCCTGCAGTTTGAAATCCACCTCGGCATCAGCCAGGGGTGGATTTTCTTTTGCTGGATCAGAGTCTGCGAGATGAAAGGCAGGACGGACATGAATAACAAACAATCTGTTGGTAGACGCGTGCAGCGCAGCATCCTGATGCCACTCGTGATTGCAGGTGGAGCGTTGTTGCTATCGAAGGCGCAGATCGCGGTTAAGAATCAGGGATATGTTCCTTTTAGTGACGCACCCATCAACTACCGTTCCGACAATCTTAGTGATCCGGTAGCAAAGCTGCAGCAGCGCCTTGATAACGGGGAAGCGAAGTTGAGCTATGAACCTGAGCATGGATATCTTCGCTCGGTACTCAAAGAGCTGAATATTCCGGTTGATTCGCAGACGCTTGTGTTTTCCAAAACGAGTTTTCAGTACAAGAAAATCTCGCCCGAGCATCCTCGTGCGCTGTACTTCAATGACGATGTTTACATCGGTCAGGTTCACGAAGGAAAGGCGATTGAAGTTGTTTCCTTTGATCCGATGCAGGGAGCGATTTTCTACTTGTTAGACGAACACCAGGTAGAGAAGCCGAAGTTTGAGCGCGCTGAACTTGATTGCACTCAATGCCATATTGCTGCGGGAACTCGCGGCGTTCCGGGTGTCTTGTTGCGCTCCATTTATCCGACGTCCACTGGAACACAGGCAACCAGCACACGATCCTTCATTACAGACCAGGAAAGCGAGATCAAGAATCGTTGGGGCGGATGGTATGTGACGGGGAAGTTTAGTGCCGCGCCCGATCTGTCCATTGGCAATGCTGTTGTGCCGGATGGTGATAGCGCTGGCGATGAGAAGCTGACGCCCATCGCTGCGAAGTTCGACAAAAAAAGTTATCTCACTGCGGACAGTGATGTTGTTGCGCATCTGGTGCTGGCACATCAAACGCAGGCGCATAACCTGATCACGCTTACAAACTATCGTGCTCGTATTGCAGAGTTCCAGGCTGCAAAAGCGAACGGTGGCAAGACTGTTGACGCCGCTTCTTTACCAGAGAGCGCTCGCCAGCAATATGAGCGTCCAGCAGAACAATTGGTGCGTTATCTCGTATTCGCAAACGAAGCGTCTCTTTCAGGCTTTGGTTTTGAGGCGGATGCGAAATCAGACTTTGCGCGCGATTTCGCTGCACACGGGCCGCGGGATTCAAGAGGTCGTTCCCTACGTGATTTTGATTTGAAGGTGCATACCTTCCTCTATCCGTGCAGTTACCTCATCTACACAGAATCGTTTGACAACATTCCAGAGCCGGCGAAGGGGTATGTGTATCACCGGCTATTTCAAGTGTTGACCGGCGAAGACCAGAGCCAGGACTTTGCGGGCATAAGCCCTGAAGCAAAGCGTGCGGCATTGGAAATTCTGCTGGCTACAAAGCGTGGGCTGCCGGACGAATGGCGGAGCTACGCACAATCCAGGCGCCTGCGAATTGCGGCTCAGCCAGTTGGCTCGAGCCATGTCCATGGCTAAGACACACCACGTTGTATCAACCACTCGCGAGGTCACTATGAAGACGATGCTGAAATACACAGGTGTTGCGATTGCCTTGGCAGGACTGGGCACAACCGCAGCGTTGGCACAAAACGCAACAAAAGCCATTGATGGTCGATGGGATGCAGCGCTGGTTCGTCCGAATGGAGAAACGGTGCCATTCCGGCTGGACATTTCCGGCAGCGGGAACAATGTGAAAGGTACTTTCTACAACGGATTTGAACCGTTCGACAGTACGACTGGCGGATCGTTTGCGAACAACGAGCTGACGCTCAACATCGATCACTATCTCACGGCTATCCATGCGAAGTTGAACGGCGATCAGCTCGCAGGCGATGTCTCCACGCAGAACCGTGCTTCGACTGCGGCTTATCAGTTCAGGGCCACGCGTCATGTGGATGAGAAGGTGGATGTCTCGAACGTGCCACAGATTGGTGGATCTTATATCCTGCCGCTGGAAACACCTTCGTCGAAGGGTGAAAAGGCTTTCCACTTCATCGTGGAGCAGAGAGGCGCAGAGGTTGCGGCTACGATCCTTCGCGTTGACGGAGATACTGGGGCGTATACCGGGACATATCACGATGGTAAGTGGCGCTTAAGCCATTTTGATGGTTCGCGTCCGGGAGTGATTGAAGTGACACCACAGGCTGACGGCACGCTTGCTGTAGAACAGAATCCAGGTTCGAAGCCCTCTGTGCAGAAGACGGCAGTTGCCACAACCGCGAGCGCAAAGGCCTATGGGGAAGAGCCGCCTGTCGATAGCCGTTACACGCCGAAGCTTATTGCTTATCGGGAAGATGTGGCGCGTGCAAAGGGGCTACCGCAGCCCGAGAATTACAGCACGCATACAACCGTTCGTGATCAGAATGAGACGTTCGCGTTCAACTTTCCCGATGTGAATGGAAAGCTCATTTCCGAAGACGATCCGCGCTTTAAGGACAAAGTGGTTGTCGCGGTTGTTACCGGTACATGGTGCCCGAACTGCCACGATGAGGCGCAGTATCTTGTTCAGTTGGACAAGAAGTACAGGGACAAAGGACTGGCGATTGTTGCACTGGATTTTGAGGAGCCGGAGCAGCAAGGCGGCCTGGAGCGCGAGAAAGCTTTTGTGAAGCAGTATGGTGTGAACTACACCTATCTCATTGCAGGAGCGCCCGCAGAGATGTGGGAGAAGGTGCCGCAGGCGGTCAACCTAAACACATGGCCTGCGACGCTTTTCATCGGACGTGACGGTCTTGTGAAGTCAGTACATTCGGGCTTCGCCTCTCCTGCGAGCGGCAAGTTTAATGATGAGCTGAAAGCAGAGTTTACGGCCACCATCGAGAAGCTGCTTGCTGAAAAGCCCACACGGCAGACGGCTTCCATTGGGATCCAGGTCACGCACGAAGGGGAATAAACCCGTGCTATGGCCCGCATGAAAAAGCCGCCGGATCGAATCAGATCCTGCGGCTTTTCTTTGTATTTCTTCTAGGCTTTTCTTTCAGGAATTTCGGTCAACAGCTTCTCCAATCGGGTCTCAAGGTCTTTCTGCACTGCTGCGTGCTTCGGATCGCCATAGAGGTTGTGCGCCTCATTGGGATCGTTCTTGAGATCGTAGAGCTCAAACTCTTGTGGCGACTGTGTGTACCACTGGATGAATTTGTGTGTATCCGTGCGCACGCCACGATGCGGTGCTACATTTTCCGCGCCTGGAAATTCGTAATAGTCATAAAGCCACTCCTTGCGCCATGCCGGGCCCTTATTGTCGACAACGTCCAGCATGGAGCGCCCCTGGAACTGCTTGGGAATCGGTAGGCCAACCAGATCCATGACGGTGGGAGCGATGTCCACGTCCAGCACCATTTCCTGCTTTACTCCTCCGGCCTTCACGCGGTTGGGATAACGAATGGCCATAGGGACGCGGATGGACGGTTCGTGCATCAGACGCTTGTCGAAGAGACGCCATTCCCCCAAAAGATAACCATGGTCAGAACTGTGGATGATGGCCGTGTCGTCCATGGCCTTGGTGTCGTCCAGATGCTTGAAGATACGGCCCACGTTCTCGTCGATGGCAACAAGGCCAGAGTAGTAGTCCTTGCATAACTCTTCAATGGAACGAACAGCATCGCCTGTGTCTGTGGTGCCGATCTTGTTGTCCGCCGTCTTAAACGGAGTTGGCTTGCCGGGATATCCCTTGAGGTCGTCATCGAAGGATGCTGGCTTTGGGATTTTAACTCCGTTGTACAGATCAAGATGGCGACGCGCACGGAAGTACGGCGCATGCGGCGTCATGTACCAGAGGAGCAGCGCAAATGGCTTTTCACGAGGTTGCTTCAACCAATCAAGTACCCGGTCTGTGACGAAGTCGTCGCAGTATCCTTCATTCCACACCTGCACAGGGCCGATCTTGCCATTCTTGCCTTCGGCCATCTTCGGCTTGTAGTAGTTGGTGGCTGGAGCATTTACGCCCAGGTAGTAGTCCCAGTGTTTTTCTTTCATGCCGTTGCGCATGTGCACCTTGCCAACGACACAGGTTTCGTAACCGGCTTCGAGCAGGTAATCGGTAAATACGGGGATGTCAGACGGCAGCGGCGTGTTGACCGTCTTGTTGTCCAAGGCGCCGGTCGAGCGTGACCACATGCCGGTCATGGCTGAGGCGCGTGCCGGAGCACACAGTGCATTTGTGCAGAAGGCATTCTCAAACTTCACGCCTTCGTGCGCAATGCGATCCATGTTAGGCGTTTTCAGCAGAGGATGACCCGCGCTGCTGAGGCAGTCCCAACGTTGCCCTTCCGTGTAAAGGAAGATCAAGTTTGGTTTCTTGCCATCTTTCGCAGCTGCTTCCTCATCTGTAGGAAGTGCCCGTGCGAGGTTTGGCGCTACTGCTGCTCCCAAGGCTGCCGCCGCGCCTCCCTGTACAAACTGTCGCCTATCAAACTGCTTGCCAATCGAATCCATGTCATGCCTTTCCAAGCCAAGTATTTTCGCTGGATGATTCACAGCGAAATTGAATGTGTGTTCTCAGCGATAGCGGTTATCGCATATGGCTCTAAGTCAGCGCAATGGACATCGAAAGAAATGAAAAATCATAAACCTTTTGTAATGAGTATTTAGCACGGTGCTGTCACCGTATTGTTTCTCGTGTCACGGGTGAAAGCTAGTGAACATGGTAAGCGATGACCTGTGTATTACTGACTTCATCTTTCACGAAGTCGCTTCTCAACACGACTTCAAAGCCGTGGAGCCTCCCGTTGATGGTGGCAGCATTAAGGATGGGTTGCCACATACGTTGCGTGAAAAGAAAGTGTTCCGCGGCATACACGCTGCCCATGGTGGAGCCACCGAGCAGCAGGACATGTTCATTGCCACTGGGTGTCTCTGTCAGTGCTACTGTGGTCAGTGCCTGGGTTTCCGTTTTGTTGATGACTGCGGCTTCGCCTTTTCTGGGAGCGCGGTTCACCACTTGAAAAGTGTAGTGCTCATAGCCGCGATCCAGATGAAAGTCCAGGTTTGTGTCGTAAATGGAAGCCCATGGGTTGAATGTGGAAGTGCCCAGCAGGATAAGGTTAGCGCCCTGTAAATCGCCCTGGTTCACATCGCGCGCGTAACGGACCTCCACGTCCTTATCAGGAATGGGAAGATCGAGACGATAAGGGATGCGAACCAGCTCCGAAGTGAGTTTCAGGTCGGCCATGGTGGCCGCATTTACTCGGGAGAGTAACCCTGGGCCTTCGGGGGAAACCGCCAGAATGGCAGGATCGTTTTGATAGCGCTGTTCCATGTACGTAAGGAGGGGGACCGGCCGGTGCATGTATGCGGTGTACAGATTCAGCGCGGCGTCACCCGCAACAATAACCGTGCGACGGTTTCCCTGAAAGAGTGTTTTCCATAGGATCAATGATCCATAGTCGCGTTCTGCCTGTGTCTGCCGGGCATGATGCCATAGAAAAAATCCGACGATGGCGATGAGCAGAAAGGAAACTGTTGACCAGAGCCAGATCTTCTTAACCGCCTTGGGAAGGATTTGGATTGAATGTGGTTCTGTTACTTCCTGTGCGGATACAGCCGGCTCGGGCGGAGATGCGGCATCTTCAAACTTGGCTACGTAGCCACCTTTGGGAACCCAAATTCGCGTGGGGTTACGTTTTCCCTCGGTTTCGTAATACAGATCCAGACGCTTGCGCAGATGGCGCGCGCTGCCGCGAACGATAGCGTCTTCGCCCGCATTGAATCCTGGTGGACGATGAAAGAAGTGGATGCCAATCTGTTGTTCGCTTAACTCATCCGTGTGCCCAGCCCATGTACGGTCGCAAATGTGTTTGAGCAGTGCTGCCAATCGCGGTGATTTGGAAAACGTTTCGCTGTGGACAATGCGGTCCAGCTCCTCTGCGCGAGGATCAGGAGTGTTGCCGTTTTGCACCGCGTGCGATTGCGGCGGGTTGGTTTCGGGTATCATTTCTCTACTCACAGACAGCGATGTTTTCCCTCCTCCATCCCGTGCATCGCAGCTTCTCACACTGTTGTCGCTAGACACAAGAACGCCCTCTTTTTCCTTAAAAATCCAAGAAAACGCAGCCAATGCACGGTGACACGCACCGTGTCATGGCAGGTTTGACCTTTCCGGTTGCTGCTATGGCTCGTTAGATTCGTTGGGCTTTTGAAATCCGACAAAGATCGACACGAAATTTATTTCGATCCCCAGCCATCACTCTTTTTCGAGGTCAAACATCATGTATCGCCGTAATTCTGCTTTTTCCAGGCGCAACGCAGGCAGGGCGCTTTCGAACTCCGTTCTTTCTTTCTCTTTGGTCTTGCCGATTGGACTTGCTGCTGTGACGGCGTTTCCTTCTGCGGCACAGGTCGTCACAGCTTCTTTGCGTGGAACGGTTCAGGATCCTGCGGGCGCACCCATTGCCAATGCGCAGGTGAAGGTGGTCAACACTTCCACCAACGTTGTTACGGAGGCGCATACCGACGAAAACGGCCGATTCGTCTTCGCTTCTTTGGAACCCGGCGGTCCGTACACGCTGTCGATTACCGCTGCGGGTTTCAAGACGAACCAGCGTACTGGCATCACTCTGACGGTGAGCCAGATCGCTGACATCCAGGTCCCGCTTCAAATTGGTTCGGCTTCTGAGACGGTTGAGGTTCAGGCTGATGTCCCGCAGATCGAGACATCCACCGGTGCGATCTCTGGTTTGGTAGAGAACCGGAGCATTGTGAACCTGCCGCTGAACCAGCGCAATCCTTACGCACTGGTCTTCTTACTACCGGGGGCGGTGGGGAGTGTGGGAACTGCCTATAACTCATCCAACATCTCTATCAACGGTGGCCGCCCAGGCAGCGCTGACATTCTGGTGGACGGCATTCCAGCATCGCCTCCTCTTGCCAATCCGATCAACGGCTTTGCTGTATTCCCGTCCGTGGATGCCGTGGACGAATTCAAAGTGCTGACGAACGGCTATAGCGCCGAGTTTGGTCGTAGTGGCAGCGGCATCATTAACCTGATCCTCAAATCGGGTACGAACAAGCCACACGGCAGCTTGTATGACTTTGTGCGTAACTCGGCAATGGATGCCAACGACTGGTTCAGCAAGCTGAATAATCGGGCACTTCCGCAGTTCACGCGAAATCAGTTTGGTGGGAGCATCCAGGCTCCTGTGGTGATCCCGCACCTGTACAACGGACGCGACAAAACCTTCTTCCTGTTCTCGTACGAAGGTCTGAGGCAGGGAACGGGGACATCGACCAACATGGTGGTACCCACAGTCGCTGAGCGCAGCGGCGATTTCTCGGCGAGTGGCATTCCTGTGATCTACGATCCGACCACGACCGTAGCCGCAAGCAGCGGAGGTTATACGCGTACTGCTTTCGCAAGGAACGTCATTCCGAAGACGCGCTTGGACCCAGTAGCGCAAAACATTGTGAAGTACTGGCCCGTTCCAAATATCCCGAATGCTGCCTATGGAGCGAACAATTACTTTGCGACGGGCGTGAATCAGGTCAACATCAACACCTATGACGCGAAGGTCGATCAAGTCTTCAATGATCGAAACAGCATATTCGCACGCTATTCCGGTCGACGTCTTTCACAACCGGCGACGTTGTTCGAAGATCCGTCGATTGCCGTTGCGCAGAACAACGCAGGACAGCAGCCACAGAATTCCAACTCAGTCGCCGTGGATTACACGCGTACGCAATCGCCCACGTTGGTATTCGAAGCACGCTACGGCTACTCGCGCGTGGCACTGGACTTCCGCTCGGTCAGTGATGGATTCGATCCTTCGGCAAATCTCGGCATGCCCGGATATGTTTCCGCGAATGCTGACCATCTGCAATTTCCTGGAATTTCCCCCGCAAACTATCAGGCGTTGGGAAGCGCCGGGCAGGGAACCACGCGTCACGCCGGATATGAAGCACACCTGCTGGGCGTGAACATTACAAAAGTCACGGGCAATCACGTTCTGAAGTTTGGTGGAGAAGGACGTCTTATGCGGGCAAATGATACGGAGTCCGGCAACTCTGTCGGTGGCTTCTCGTTCCCGAAGACGCACACGCAGCAGAATCCAAATAACGCTGTGGGTGGAGATGGCTTTGCCAGCTTCCTATTGGGACTTGGCACCGGCACAATGACAATCAACAGCAAAGATGGCGCAACGCAGAGTTTTTACTATGCCGGTTACATACAGGATGACTGGAAGGCGAATTCGAAGCTGACCCTGAATCTGGGACTGCGTTGGGACGTGGAGATCCCGCGTACGGAGCGTCATGATCGCATGGAAGTTTTCGATCCCAATGCAGCGTCTCCTTTGACATCTGTTTATTCGGGAGCCAAGGGTGGTTTAAGGTTTGTGGGTGTGAACGGTGCCAGCCGTCGTCAGTTTGAGCCTCGCTGGAAGGATTGGTCGCCCCGTTTCGGCTTTGCCTATCAGGTGGATTCGAAGACCGCTATTCGCGGTGCCTATGGCATTTATTTCAATCCATCAATGCGAGCCGCTGCTGCGACCATTGGCAACGTGGGCTTCAGTGCTTCAACCACGTTTGACGCGGTTCCGGGTAACGTAACGCTCTCTGGTGCAACGCTGAGCAATCCTTTCCCAAACGGCATCGCTAAGCCTGTTGGCAGTTCGCAGGGACTGTCTACGGCGGTTGGGCAGACCTTTGAAACTCCTCTGGCTGGCGACAACAGGGTGGGCTATACCCAGAGCTATGACCTGGATGTGCAGCATCAGTTGCCATGGTCCGTGTTAGTGGAAGCAGCTTATGTGGGAAGTCATGGTGTACATCTGAATCGTGCTGGCGAGAACGACTTTCTGTTGAATCAGCTTCCCATCTCAGTCGTTCAGCAGTACGGCACAGGATTACAACAATCCGTTGCGAATCCCTTCTACGGTACGATCACAACCGGAACGCTTTCCACGCAGACCATTGCGCGGCGCTATCTGCTGGCACCGTTCCCGCAGTATGTGCAGGTGCAAGCATCCTACCCAACAGGTGGCTTCAGCCAGTACGATTCGTTCCAGTTGAAGGTGACCAAGCGCGCAGCGCATGGACTCACGTTGCTGCTGGCATTCACAGGTTCCAAGCTGTTTGATAACTACTCGAATATCTCAAACGTTGGTAACCAGGCCGGTGGCATACAGGATATTTACAACCCTGCGGGTGACCGTGCCGTATCAGCCAACGATGTTTCTCATAAGCTGACCATCAGTGGCGTGTACGAGCTTCCGTTTGGTCGAGGGAAGCACTTCGGTGGCAACTGGAATCCTTTTGTGGATGCGTTCCTTGGCGGCTGGCAGGCGAATGGCATCTACACCCAACAGAGTGGATTCCCGCTTGCAATTACAACGCAGGATACTTCGCAGGCAGGCGGAAATGTGTTGCGTCCGAACCTTACTGGGCAGGATCCACGCACGCACGGTCCCATCTCACAGCGTTTGGGTACTGCGAATCATAAGGCCAATGGCGCTTACATCAATGCAGCAGCTTTCTCTCAGCCTGCGGCATTCACCTTTGGTAACTCTCCGCGCACCATTAGCAATCTCCGCGCGCCTTCCTACGAAAACGTAGATTTCTCGCTCTTCAAGAACTTCACATTGAAGAACGATCTCAAGCTACAGATTCGTGGCGAGGCATTCAACGCGCTTAACCAGGTTGTATTTGGTTCTCCTGTGACGAACCTTTCCAACGCACAGTTTGGCCAGATCAGTTCGCAAAGCAATACTCCGCGACAGTTGCAGTTTGCAGCGAAGTTGCTTTTCTAAAACTAGCGGTACAAACAATGCGGGCGGCAGGATACATATCTTGCCGCCCGCATTGTTTGTCTTTGAGTGAACTGTCTACAGAACGAATTGCAGCAGGCAGACTCCGCCGAAAGCGACCAGAGATAAGATCGTTTCTACAACCGTCCAAGACTTCAACGTATCTGCAACGGACATGCCGCTGTATTCCTTGACGAGCCAAAAGCCGCCGTCGTTCACGTGCGAAAATCCAGTGGCTCCAGCGCCCGTGGCAATGGCCAGAAACTCCGGCCGCACTCCAGACATCGCGAGAGCCATCGGTGCCACGATGCTGCTAGCGGTTGCCATGGCGACCGTCGTGGAACCTGTTGCAAGGCGGATAAACGTTGCGAGCAACCATGCCAGTAGAAGCAGTGGAACGTGCGTCTTTAAAGCATAGGCAAGCATTACATTACTGACACCGCTGTCTATGAGTACGCGGCCGAAGCCACCACCTGCACCAACCAGCAATGTCACCGTGGCGGTTGGTGCAAGGCACTCGTTCGTGAAGCGAAGTAACTGATCGCGTGTGAAGCCGCGGCGCAAACCAAGCTGGTACAGGCTCAGAAGCGTTGCGATTAGAAGGGCTACGTCTGCATTGCCAAGGAAATGAACGATGAGATTCGCTTGGCTTCCAACGGCGGTAAATTTATCTGCCCAGCTACCAATCAACATCAGCAGTACCGGAAGAAGGATCATCGAGACGCTGGTGAGAAAGGATGGAAGCTGGCGCTGCTTATCGGCGTGGGTAAATTCATCGCTTAAAGCAGTGTGTTGCGGTGCTGCAATGTGTTTTGAGATGAAGCCTGACCAGATGGGGCCAGCCAGAATTGCAGCGGGGATGCCTACGAGTAGTGCCCACCCGATGGTTTTTCCGAGGTCCGCTTGAAATGCCGTTGCAGCCATCAGCGCTGCAGGATGCGGTGGAAGAAGACCATGCACCATGGCAACGCCTGCGGCCATGGGGAGCAATGTGGTGACAAGAGAGCGCCCTGTCTTTTGCGCCACGTTATAAGCAAGTGGCATCAACAAAACGAGTGCAACTTCAAAGAAGACAGGGATGCCAACGAGAATGCCTGCGCACAGCATGGCCCACGGAACATGGCGCGGTCCAAAGGCATCCACCAGGCTTTGTGCAATACGTTCCGCAGCGCCTGACTCCGCCAGCATCTTTCCGAGCATGGTGCCAAGCGCTACCACGATCGCAACATGCCCAAGAGTGTTACCCAAGCCAGTCTCAAAGGAAGTGACAACTTTGGGCAGCGCCATGCCCGAGGTGACGGCCAGTCCAATAGAGCACAGGACAAGCGTAAGAAATGGATTTAACCGCACCCACACGATGAGCACGATCAACACAATGATCGAGATCGCTGCAGTGCTGAGTAGAAAGATCGAGTGGGTGTCGGTCATCATCCTTTACTTGGCGGGATCCTTATAAGCGACGCAGTCGATCTCAACTTTGCAATCCACCACCATCTTTGTTTCCACGCAGGCGCGTGCCGGGGGATTTTCGCCAAAGTACTGGCGGAAAACGCCGTTGAATGCGGCGAAGTCGCGTGCATCGTCCAGCCACACGCCGCAGCGGACGATGTGCTCCGGACCGTAACCAGCTTCTTCCACAATGGCCAACATGTTCTTGATGGCCTGATGCGACTGCGCAACAACGTTGCCCACGATGACTTCGCCGTTCACCATTGGAACCTGGCCGCTGACGAACAGCCATCCATTTGCTTCCACAGCTCGCGCGAAAGGCATATGGGAACCGCCCTGTCCTTTGCCGCCTTCTACTCCGTAACGCTTGATGCTCATAGCTTCTCCTGTTGCAAATAATTCATGCTGCATGTGATTGCCGCGGTAGGAACTTGCCCCCGCGTTGTGTTGTCACTGTTCCGTTGGTGATGGAAGCTGTTCCGTTTACCCACACATGACGAATACCGATGCTGGGCTGTGTTGAATCTGTCCATGTTGCCGCGTCGCGCACAGTTTCAGGATCAAAGAGAACAAGATCCGCTGCAAATCCTTCACGAATCAAGCCGCGATCACGCAGTCCAAGTGTCTGTGCCGAGAGTCCGGTCATCTTATGAACAGCAGTGGGAAGATCGAAGAGTTGTTCCTCGCGGCTGTAGTATCCGAGGACTCGTGGGAACGTTCCCCACAAACGTGGATGCGGACGCGGATCATGCGGAAGGCCATCGCTGCCCACCATAACTGCAGGATGACGCAGAACACGTTTTACATCATCTGGCGACATGTTGTGGTAGATCGCACCTGCAGGCATCAATGCTTTCGCAACTTCCAGTTGTGTCTTGTTCCACTTTGCTGCTATATCTGCAAGCGTTTTACCGGAAACCTCTGGATGCGGCTCGCTCCAGGTGATGCGAATCTCAATGCGCTCGTCCACTTGGCGAAGATCAAGCATGCTGCTGCTGGCGGTGTATGGGTAGCAGTCGCAATGCACCGTTTGCTTTGCGCGCGCCTTATCCAGCAGTGCAAGAACATCGGTGGTGCGACCCCAGTTGTCAGGGCCTGCGCATTTCAAATGTGAGATCAATACAGGCACCGGTCGCGATGCGCGACCTACAGCGAAGCTTTCTTCCATTGCATCCAGGATGGCAGCGGTCTCGCTACGCATATGTGTCGCGTACATGGCGCCTGCATTACTGAGTGGCTCGGCCACGCCAAGCACTTCTTCCAGCGTCGCAGAATATGCTGAGAGATAGGCAAGACCTGTGCTCAGTCCAAGGGCGCCATGTTCAAGTGCGTCCTGCAGTTGTGCACGCATCGCGCTGATTTCGTTGCTTGTAGCCGTTCGGTCCAGCCGGTCAAGATGATTTGCACGTAATGTTGTGTGACCAACCAATGCCATGACATTTACGGATGGGTTGGCCTCATTGACCGCATGAATGTAATCCGCGAAGCTGCGATATTGCATCATCGCCGGTTTTCCAAGTAGCTCCATCGGATCGGGCAAGGGGTTCGCCGGTAGCACAGGCGATGGGCTGATGCCACAATTACCAACGACCACCGTAGTGACGCCCTGTGTCAGCTTCGGCAGCATGGATGGCGTTTCGACGACGCTGGTGTCGTCGTGGGTATGTGTGTCAATGAACCCCGGTGACAGCACGAGTCCTTTTGCGTCGACCGTGTTGTTCGCGCTCCATGTACTGTCTGCGTCGACGCTTGCGATGCGCCCGCCATGTACGGCGACGGCGCTTTCACGAGCGGCTGCACCACTGCCATCGATCAGGAGTGCGCCGCGAATCAGCAGATCACATTCGGGCATGGTGGCCTCTGCTGGTCTGGATTTGGTCGTCGGCGATATGCTCAAAGTTAGTCACAGATAAAGCATCGCAAATGTGGAGGCAGCTTGGCCAGCGAACAGATTTTCCCCAAGGGGTTTAGCGGTTTGAGAACCGTGGAAGAGATTGAGGCAGTGGGGGCGCGCAGATGGAATGTGCTACGCGAGGATTTGAGCCTGCCTGCCGCAGTTCTGGTGAAGCCGCGGGTAGAGCACAATCTTCGTTGGATGGCGGAATTTGTGCAGAAATACGGCGTATTTCTGGCACCGCATGGCAAAACGACCATGGCAGCCAAGCTGTTCGCGCGTCAGATGGACGCGGGAGCATGGGGCATTACGTTGGCGACTGTGCAGCAGTGCGCAGTCGCTCATGCTCACGGAGTGCGTCGCATCCTGATGGCAAATGAGCTGGTGGGGCGTGCGAATTTCGAACTGGTGAGTGACATTATTGCCGGTGGAACGACCTTTTATACGTTGGTGGACTCCGTCGATCTGGTTCACCAGCTGGGGGCGTTCTTTCAGAGGAAAGGACAGCAGCTTCGCGTATTGGTGGAGTTGGGTGTTCATGGTGGTCGAACCGGTACTCGAACGGACGAGCAGACACAGGCAGTAGTGGATGCCATTGCGCAGTGGAGTGAGAGCCTTCTACTTTGTGGTGTTGAGGTCTACGAAGGTGTCTTGAAAGATGAGCCAGGCATCCGGGAATATCTTGGCCGGGCCGTCGACACCGTGAAGCAATTGCAGAAGCAGGGAGCCTTTGCGCAGGGTGAGCGAGTGATCCTGAGCGGTGCAGGTTCCGCGTGGTATGACGTGGTGGCGGATGTCTTTGCGCCCGTGCGCGACGTGGTGGATGTCGTTTTGCGACCCGGATGCTACCTGACTTCAGACGCAGGTATTTATCGTGTTGCGCAGCAGGAGATCGGGCAGCGAAACAGCGTCGCGAAAGAAGTGGACAAACAGCGCGGTGCAACTCTGCAATCTGCGCTCGAAGTATGGGCCTATGTGCAGTCTGTACCGGAGCCGGGACTTGCCATTGTTGGCATGGGAAAGCGCGATGTTGCGTTTGACTCGGGACTTCCTGTAGCCGTCTGGCATTTCCGTCCCGGTGTTCATCAGAAACCAGTACGCGCTTCTTCAGCGTGGGAGACGACTAAGCTGATGGATCAGCACGCGTATCTTCAAATCCCGCAGGATGCTGACATTAAGGTGGGAGACATGCTGGGGTTTGAGATATCGCACCCATGTCTGACGTTTGACAAGTGGCGCTATGTCGCTATGGTGGATGAGAACTATAACGTGTTGGAAGCCGTGCCAACTTATTTCTGATCTTGTTGAGGGCCGCTGAAGACAGCGGCCTTCAACTTTAAGGCGCTATTGCTGAACGGCATTTGCTGGAATCTGTGAAAGAGCCAGATTCAATGCAAGAACATTGACTCGTGGTTCGCCCAGAATACCAAGCTGTCGCGGTTGAATCTGTCGTGCGATCAGTGCGTTGATAGTGTCCTGCGAAACGTGGTGTTGTTGTGCAATGCGCGAAGCTTGGTAATACGCGGCCGCTGGAGTGATATCGGGGTCCAGGCCGGATCCCGATGCTGTCACTAAATCCACCGGAACGGGATAGCCCGCAGACTCTGTTTTCACGCTGGCGGCGACTCGGTCCGTCAACGACTTATTGGTAGGTCCATAGTTCGATCCCGAGGACGAGGTTGCATCGTAGCCTGTACCAGCGGCAGAGGGACGACTATGAAAGTATCCATCGCCAGTGAAGGGCTGTCCGATGATGGCTGAGCCGATGGTTTCGCCATTCTTAGTAATCATTTGTCCATTAGCCTTGCTTCTCATGGTGAGTTGAGCAATAACCGTGATGGCCAGGGGATAGACAATGCCGAGAAGAAATGCCGTAACCACAGTGTAGATACATGCGATACGAATGAGTTTCATGAGAGGGTTCCAGTCTCTGGCGACTACGCCAGGTGCAGGGCAACGATGACCATGTCCAGCAGCTTGATTCCAATGAACGGAACGATAATTCCACCCAGGCCGTAGACGATAAGATTGCGCTGAAGCAGGGCTGCGGCTGACATGGGACGATACTTCACGCCGCGCAAGGCTAACGGAATCAGGCCGACAATAACCAGAGCGTTGAAGATGACAGCCGATAGAACAGCCGATTCCGCATTGTGCAGATGCATAATGTTGAGCGCATTCAATACAGGGAAGACGCCAGCAAACATTGCCGGAATGATTGCGAAGTATTTTGCGACGTCGTTCGAGATGGAGAATGTCGTGAGCGCGCCACGTGTCATGAGTAACTGCTTTCCAATTGCGACAATCTCGATAAGCTTCGTCGGGTTGGAATCCAGATCGACCATGTTGCCAGCTTCTTTAGCAGCCTGGGTACCGCTGTTCATGGCGACACCTACATCTGCCTGAGCAAGTGCTGGCGCATCGTTCGTCCCATCACCGGTCATTGCGACGAGCTTGCCTTCCGATTGCTCGCGCTTGATCAGGTCCATCTTGTCTTTTGGCTTTGCTTCTGCGAGGAAGTCATCGACACCCGCTTCGCGCGCGATCGCAGCCGCAGTGAGAGGATTGTCGCCCGTGATCATGATGGTGCGGATACCCATGGCCCTTAGTTGATCAAAGCGTTCCTTCATGCCGCCTTTGACGATATCTTTCAGATGAATCACACCGAGCGCGCGTCCGTTTTCAGCTACGACGAGTGGCGTTCCTCCCTTTCGCGCGATTTCCTCGACCGCAATGCGAACAGCTTCCGGCATGGAGGAATTGTGATCGGAAAGGTAGCGAGCAATCGCATCTACCGCTCCCTTGCGAATGGAGCGACCTTCTACTTCGATGCCGCTCATGCGCGTCGTAGCAGAGAAAGGAACGAACTCAGCGTGAAGCTCACCTAACTCACGTCCGCGAAGGTTGTACTGCTCTTTTGCAAGTACAACGATGGAGCGTCCTTCCGGAGTCTCATCGGAGAGGGAAGAGAGTTGCGATGCATCAGCAAGTTGTTCTGCTGTTACGCCGGGCGCCGGCACGAACTCGGATGCTTGCCGGTTGCCGATGGTGATAGTACCAGTCTTATCCAGCAATAGCGTGTTCACATCACCGGCTGCTTCCACTGCACGGCCTGAAGTTGCCAGTACGTTGTGTTGTACCAGACGGTCCATGCCAGCAATGCCAATCGCCGAAAGCAGACCACCGATGGTTGTAGGGATGAGGCAGACCAGAAGAGAGATAAGGACAAAGGCTGTCTGCGGCGCGCTGGAATAGATGGCAAATGGTTGCAGAGTTACGACTGCGAGCAGGAATGTGATGGTGAGTCCTGCAAGCAAAATGTTCAATGCAATTTCATTCGGTGTCTTCTGACGTTCCGCACCTTCTACGAGCGCAATCATGCGATCAAGGAATGTTTCGCCGGGATTGGATGTAATGCGGATGGTGAGAATGTCTGACAGAACGCGTGTGCCACCCGTGACCGCAGAGCGGTCTCCGCCTGCTTCTCGAATCACAGGTGCAGATTCACCGGTGATTGCTGATTCATCGACTGAGGCAGCGCCTTCCGTGACTTCACCATCACCAGGGATCATCTGCCCTGCCGAAACTCGGACGACGTCGCCTGCGCGCAGATGAGAACTGGGGACTTCTTCGAGTGTGCCGGATTTCGAAACCCGATGAGCTGTAGTTTCTGACTTGGCCTGGCGCAATGCGTCCGCTTGTGCTTTGCCCCGGCCTTCTGCCATTGCTTCTGCAAAGTTGGCGAACAAAACGGTGAACCACAGCCAGAGCGTGATCTGCAGATTGAAGCGGAAGTGCCCGTCATGTGTGGACATGCTGACGATGAGCAGGACGCTGGTGAGAACGCTGCCAAGTTCTACAACGAACATGACCGGGTTTTTCATCATCACACGCGGATGAAGTTTTGCAATCGCATCCCATGCCGCACGACGCATAATGTGCGGATCGAACAAGGAGCGGCGTTTTGCTTGACTAGACATACTCGTATCTCTTTCTCAGCTAGAAGAGTTGGCCGGCACGCATCAACAGGTGTTCCAGGATGGGGCCAAGCGAAAGGACAGGGAAGAAGGTGAGTGCACCCACGATCAGAATCACGCCGATAAGCAGAATGGTGAACAGTGGTGTGGTCACCGGAAACGTTCCTGAAGATGCGGGGACGATTTTCTTGTTCGCAAGATTTCCAGCGATAGCCAACATGGGAATGATCATCATGAAGCGGCCGAAGAACATTGCGATGCCGAGCGTGTAGTTGTACCAGTGGGTATTGGCACTCAAGCCTGCAAAGGCTGATCCGTTGTTACCCGTTGCGGATGCGTAGGCGTAAAGAATTTCGCTGAGACCATGAGGGCCGTGATTGGCAAGACTGCTCAAGCCAAGATTCGGCATCAAGACGGAGACGGCGGCAAATCCAAGAATGAGCAGCGGAAAGATCAGCAGATATAGCATGGCCATCTGCACATCGAACGCTTCAATCTTCTTCCCAAGATACTCGGGTGTTCTGCCGACCATTAGTCCTGCGATGAAGACCGCAAGAACAACGAACACCAACATGCCATAGAGACCTGCGCCCACACCGCCAAAGACAACTTCACCCAGCAGGATGTTTGTCATCGGAATCAAACCGCCGAGCGGCGTGAAGCTGTCATGCATGCCGTTGACGGCACCACAACTTGCATCCGTCGTTACAGTTGCAAAGAGAGCGGAGTTCGTGATGCCGAAGCGAACCTCTTTGCCCTCCATGTTGCCACCGGATTGCAGTTGGGAAACCTTGGCATCGACATTGTGAATCAGCGGATTGCCCTGTGACTCAGCCCAATAACTGGTAAAGGTTCCGGCGAACCACAGGACCGTCATTGCGCCCAGGATGGCCCATCCATGTTTGGGAGCTTTGACCATCTGGCCCAACGTAACGCAGAGTCCTGCTGGTAGCAAAAAGATTGCCAGCATCTCCAGAAAGTTAGAAATAGGTGTGGGGTTTTCAAACGGATGCGCACTGTTCGCATTGAAGAAGCCACCACCATTTGTGCCGAGCATCTTGATCGCTTCCTGCGAAGCGACTGGCCCCTGCGCAATGCTCTGTGTTGTTACTGTGGATGTCTTACCATCGCTTCCGGTGACCGTTTGTGATTCGACAAGCTTCACCGTGTCATACGGCTTCAGGTTCTGAATCACACCTTGCGATACGAGCGTAAGCGATAGAACAATGGAAATAGGAAGCAGGATCCACAAAGTGCCGCGCGTGAGATCAAACCAGAAGTTCCCAATAGTCTTGCTCTCCTTGCGCGCAATGCCACGAACGAAAGCCATGGCAAGTGCAAGACCAACGGCAGCAGACCAAAAGTTATGTGTGGCCAGTGCGAGCATCTGCGTGAGATAGCTCATGGTTGTTTCTGGTGTATAGGATTGCCAGTTGGTATTGGTTGTGAATGAAATCGCAGTGTTCCAGGCGAGAGAAGACTCAACTCCGTGCAGATGTTGCGGGTTCCATGGAAGACCCCCCTGCACTCTCTGGATAACGTAGGTGAGCAGTAAGGTTGCGGCGCTGAAGACCAGCATGGCAAGGCCATACTTCGTCCAGTGCATCTCCTCTTCTGGGTTGATCCCTGAGACCCGGTAAAGGATGCGTTCGCACGGTGCCAGGATGGGATCGAGAAACGTCTTACGACGTTCAAAGACTGCCGTCATGTAACTGCCCACTGGCTTTGCAAGTAAAAGGACAGCTGCGATAAAAAGTGTGATTTGGAGCCAGCCGTTCAGACTCATGACTAGAACTTCTCCGGGCGAAGTAAAGCGTAGACGAGGTAGACCATCAGCAAAGCTGACAGCGTGAGCAGAACCACATTGAGAATCATGAGCGTGTTCCTTTAAGGCGGTTACAGCCGTTCATATATGCCACGGCAAGACTGAAGACGAATGTGAGTGAAACAACTGCAATGAGATCGAGCATCAAAAGCCTCCTTACCAACTTCCTTGCTTTGTACCCCACCAATACATCAGGCCCAATGTTGCGGTCGTCTGTGCTTGGAGTAGGGAGCCCTCGGTGTCGCTGAGGAAATAGCGTTGATTGGACCAGTCACGGCGATATTCTGCACGCGCAAGAAAACCAGGAGCGAAGGTATGGTCCAGCGAGACGGTTGCCTCTTTGAGCGCTTGCGTGGTGCCGCTGAATAGCCCTCCGCGATCGTCGAAGTACTCAGTGCGTGCGCCAAGGTTCCAAGCATGTGGCAACGCATACTTCGCAGTGAGACTACCGATCACTACGTGTCCCGGCTTTTGTTCTTGAACGGTACGGTTTAAGACGTAGTCTGCTTCACCAATGAGAGTCAGCTTGGGTGTTGCCCTCCAAGAGGCATAGGTATCGAAGATGTGTTCGCGGCCGTTGGGCGCGGGAGAGATGTTTTCTGTTGGCAACCCCGGTTGCATCGGAACGGTAGAAGTAGAGGCGTTGGTTGTTGGGAGTACATCGCGTGCCTCCTGCCCAAAGTAGTAGTTCACGTTCCACGTAAGTGAGGACGCCGGGTGCAAAGTGAAGAGAAAACCTTGTGACTTGAAACCGTTAAAGTCTTCTGTTCCGTTCGCTCCGTTCACCAGCCAATAGGTGAAAGTAAGTTTTGGATTGAAGGTATAACTGGCGCGCATGCCCATGTGATAGAAGGGCAGATAATTGAAGCTATAGGCACGCGAATAGAGGATTTGATCCTTGCTGTAATTTCCCTCATTGCCCAAAGAGCTTGCGAACTTTCCAAAGTCCAGTTGCAGCCCTGTTCCGATGGGGGCCAGATAGGATCCGTAGCCTTGGAAAAGATTGCGCCACACTTGTGGGCGTTGCTCATTGGCAGAGGAACCTTGCAAGGTTTCAGTTGCTTGACCGAACTGAAGATCAATGCGGCCCCCAAGCCGGCTTTCCGGTATGGGGAGATGCTCCACTACAAGATTCACTTGATTCAGGTTGAAGCTGTTGCTTGTGACGTCATAGGCGCGTAACAGATTAACGCGGCCCACGGGTGCGTTGAAGTTATAACCGTAGTAGCCATCGACACCAAAGCTAAGCGTTGTGCCACGGAAGAAGGAAAGATTGGGGAGGTCGGCTGCGGTGACTGATGCAGTTTCGGGGGCTGCACTCGGTGGCGTCACCGGGATCGTGGCTGATACAACTGACGTGCTCGACGCGGTAGTCGGATGATTTTCCGCCTCTAACTGCTCCAGGCGATCAGAGATAACCTTGAGTTGTTGCCGCAGACTGCGTAGCTCTGCTTCGCGACTGCTCTGTGTTGTGACATCTGATGTTGTGATCGACGTTTGTGCTGAGAGCGCGGTCGCCGATGCAAGAAGCATCGAATACACAAGTTCTTTCGCGTGGGACTTCATACCTGCCTCTTTGTCTATTGAAGGCGAGGGAGACGTAGAAAGTCCGTAGGGAAGTCGTAAAGAAGTTGTAAAACTGTTTGAGAACTAATCGGGTGCGGTCGTGCCTTCGGCCACTAGTCGGTAACCAATCCATGGCTCACTTTGGATGTAGCGTATCCCTGAACCACGATCCAGTTTCTTTCTTAACTGGCCAATCAAAACGCGAATGTACTCCGGTTGCGATTCTCCTGCCGGACCCCAGATATGTCGGAGCAGAGTTTTGTGAGTCATTACGCGGCCGGCATTTTGTAGGAGGACGACCAGCAGCTCGAATTCTTTAGGTGTGAGATGAAGCTCGGTTCCTTTCAGTGTGACTCGATGCGCTGCAAGATCCACTTCAAAATCGCCTTCGTGCAAAGCGTTCTCTGTAGGCGAGGGCGGAGCATTACGTCTGAGTAATGCCCGGACGCGAGCTAGCAGTTCATTCATGCTGAAGGGTTTGGTGAGATAGTCATCCGCTCCTTCATCCAGCGCCTTTACTTTCATGGCGTCGCTGTCGCGCACACTTAGAACCAGGATGGGCGTTGTGGCTACGCGCCGAACAGCCTGTGTCAATTCCAGGCCGCTCATCTCTGGCATGGATAGATCCGTGATGATGAGATCCGGTGCGTGTGCCTCGAACTTTTCAAAAGCTTCTAATCCATTGTTCGCAGTTTCAACGAGGTATCCGCTGCTTTGGAGCGAGGTGCGGAGGATCAGAATGATTTGTCGTTCGTCATCCACTACGAGAATTCGTTTCATTGTGCCTCTCGCGTGACGATGTGAAGATCAACGTTAGGAGCTTCTGCCATAAATTTCTGCAATGCGTAGTAGTAAAGGTAAGACCGCAAACCGTGTGTTGCCGAACGACCGACGATGACTTGCGTGATCCGTTGATCTCGAATGTATGCACCAGTGACCTTCGCCGTGTCTCCGGAGGGTAGGCTTATGACTTGTGCACCGAGGTGACGCGCGAAAGAAAGGCTGCTTTCGAGCATGCGTTGCCGTTCCTCTTCTGCGTCTCCGTCATCAATGACATGAAGCACATAAAATTCTGCGTCAAGGGCATCAGCTAGGCGTGCTCCACGGGCGATGAGATCACGCGCTTGCGGACCAGCACTGACGCAGACCGCAACCTTTTCCGCCACCAGCCAATGCGATCCAAGCTTCTTCCGTTTGACGTACTCGTCCAGCGTGCGATCCACTGCGCGCGTAACGCGTTGCAGTGCCATCTCGCGAAGCGCTATCAGATTTCCACGCCGGAAGAAGTTCGCAAGTGATCGCTCTACGCGGTCCTGCGGGTAGATGTCGCCACGCCGCATACGCGTGACGAGGGCTTCTGGCGTCACATCGCTGATGACAATTTCATCGGCACGGTCCAATACCCAGTCCGGTACCTGCTCGCGAACGACGACACCGGTGAGCGCCTGCACGCGGGGTGTCAAGCTTTCCACGTGCTGAATGTTTACGGTCGATAGAACATCAATTTTGTTCTCTAACAAGAAAAGAACATCTTCATATCGCTTGGCGAAGCGACTGCCTTCAATGTTCGTGTGCGCCAGTTCATCGACCAGAACGACTTGGGGAAGCCTGGCAAGAATGGCGTCGACATCCATTTCGCCAAATACGGTGCCTTTGTATTCCACTAGACGACGAGGAATTTGTTCCAGCTTGTCCGTTAGCTCTGCAGTACCGGCACGGCCGTGTGTTTCCACGATGCCAATCACGACATCTTCGCCGCGGCTGCGTCTTCGGATTCCTTCGCTCAACATGCTGAACGTTTTGCCAACACCGGGCGCATAGCCAAGGAAAACTTTGAAGCGGCCACGTTCCTTCTCTGTCTCGCTGGAATGGAGCCAGTCTTCGGGAGACTTCCTTCCGGGTTCATCCGTTTCAGGCACGCTGTACAATTCCCCGCATGAACTCACGACGCTTGGTGACGATAACATACTGGCTATCGACGTTTGGCGCTCTGGCGGCAATTCTACTCATATACGGCTTATGGCTGCATGTAAATCCGACCACAGTGGCGCTCACGCTGGTGCTGTATGTGCTGATTGTGGCGGCCCAATTTGGGCTGCGCTATGCCGTCGTCGCGTCAGTGGTTGCAACCGCCTGCTATAACTTTTTCTTCCTTCCACCGGTTGGAACGTTTACCATCGCCGACCCTCAAAACTGGCTGACGCTGCTTACATTCCTTGCCACCAGTGTCATTGGGAGTCGACTTTCGCAGGCCGCAAGAGACGAAGCAGATCAGGCAAGAGCAAGCCAGCGTGAACTGGAAGTTCTGTTCTCACTCAGCCGCGAATTTCTCAGAACGGACAAGCTTGCTGATATCACAGAGGCACTTCCGTCGCTCATCAACATCGCCGCGCGGGCCCAAGGCTCTACGCTCTACCTGTTGGATGGAGACCGCGTATTTCAAGCGGGAGAGCAGCAGATTTCAGGGATTGAGATTTCGCATTTTCGACAACTTGCATTGAGTTTGTCTGAACCGGAAGTGCTGTCTGATGGAACCGTACATGTTCCCATACGCGCCGGTGTTCGACCGCGTGGCCTTCTTGAAATGGTAGGACTGAAGCTTTCGCAAGAAACCTTGAGAGCGATTGGAGGACTGGCTGCTATCGCACTGGATCGCGTTCAGGCACTGGAAGAGATTGCGCGCAGTGAAGCCAACAAAGAAAGTGAGCGCCTGCGCAATCTGATTCTTGACTCGATCACACACGAATTGAGAACGCCACTGACTTCCATCAAAGGCGCAGCCGGAACTTTGTTAATGGGTTCTGTGGGTGCAGAAGATCAGGGATCATTGCTGCGAATCATTGATGAAGAAGCTGACAGGATTAATCAGTTGGTTGGCCAGGCTGTAGAGATGGCTCAACTCGAAGCGAAAGAAGTACACATGGATTTCCAACCCGTCGATTTAAAAGACATCGTGGCTGAGGCAAAGGAGAACAGCGCGTGGGTATGGGGTACCCACCCCGTCGAGATATCCATTCCTCCATTGCCGAAGGTGGATGCAGATCCGAACATGATCGCGAAGGTCTTGTGCAATCTACTGGAGAATGCTGCGAAGTATTCGGAGCCTCAATCTCCCATACGCATTTCAGCGGAACAAAAAGGCGGAATGATCGTAGCAGCGGTTGCGGATCGTGGTATCGGCATCGATCCGCTGGAACAGGACCTCGTCTTTGACCGTCTGTACCGCTCACGCGAACACAGTCAAAAGAAGCCCGGCACAGGCATGGGACTTCCAATCAGTCGCGCCATCATCGAATCGCATCAAGGAAGTCTCACTGTCACGAGCCAGCGAGGCTACGGATCAGTGTTCAGCTTCACTCTTCCGATTCATAAAAACTGAACGCGAGAGACGGAGAATCCAATATCAGCTTGGTTAACACCAGCACCGGGCGCTCCAGGAACGGATGAGAGTGTGGTATAAAGTTAATATCCCAGTCCGGGTTGTATCCGGAACTACTCTCTCTATCTTCTTGTTCTAGAAACAGTTATGAGGAGGGGAGAGTCAAGATCGGGCGCATAACTCAGCGGTAGAGTGCCACCTTCACACGGTGGAAGTCGTAGGTTCGAATCCTGCTGTGCCCACCATTAAAACAACAACTTACAGACACAGCTTTCAAAAAGTTTGTGGCATTTTGCGGCAAATATGAGATCGACGTTTTTTTGGCGTCTCTATGCGGCTGCTTTTTCCTCTCCTTTTATCAGTATCTGATAAACCGATCCAATCATCTGTTGAACGCTCTCAGGCAGTGGCTGCATGTACTCGTTCGCAGTGGTGTTCGGGCGCGCATGACGCATGCGCTTGAATGTCTTTCACCGATCCGATCTTCTGAGCCTGCGTCGCCATCGTGCGGCGCAAGATCTGAAAGTTCAATTTCTCGATCCCGAGCCGTGGCGTCACTCGTTTCAGCCACTCCACAACTGGTTTTGCCGCCGCATGTGTGCACAAGCCGCAACCATCAGGAATCACGACTGTGTCGGATCTCGCCCCTGTGTGAATCATCGTGGAGTGGGACAAGTCGCATTGCCCGTTTCTGAAGCGAAAGGTCTAGTCGACAGGCCAATGAGGACCGTCTCCTAGGGAACGATACTTGCATTGTCTGAATCAGGCAGGAGCGTGTTCTCCACACTTGCGCGGATCTGGGGCGGAGAGCCATCAAGATTCGCGTTGATTAGCAAATGCCCTGAAGCGGTCGTGACCAGATACGCAGCCAAATCTCGACTGCCGACGTAGTACACGTTATCCGCGATTCGAAATGGCGTTACCGGAGTCGTCCATTCAGCATTTACTTCATTCTTCTCAGCAGCAGAAGGCCCGTTGAGTGCCACCGACATGACGTGCGGTCCCGAAGATGAATAGTTTGGACGCGCCACGGCTTGCTGGAAGTATCCGGCAGAGACTCGGGCCGTGCCGTGATGCTGCGAATTGTTGATGGCTTGATACACCGACCGTTCGAACGCACGGAAAGCGTGAATAGCACCATCGTCGTAGAACGGGAGCACCTGCATCATCATCACGCCACCGATGTGTTTTGCGGGATCGATCCAAAACTCAGAGTTGTAAACTCCTGCCCAGCTCACGCTGCCTGCACTTCTGTATTCTGCATATCGCGCCTCTCCAGACGCTATCTGAAATCCAAGGCCAAACTTGTCGTGACCTGCTCCGATTGGGAACGAATTTGAGATTGACGGATCGGCTCCAGGCTGTACCTCTACGGTCGCCGTTCCAATGTTGTTCTGTTCCATTAGGTTCACTGTCGCTTGGCGCAGAATTCTCTTTGTCCCAAACGTTCCACCATTGAGAAGCATCCTCATGAAAATTCCATAGTCCTGAGCTGTGGAATAGAGTCCACCGTCGCCAAGAAACGGAGGCGTCGGCGTGGATGGGATGGCGTGGTGGCGTACCAG
>NZ_JAEDXV010000037.1:0-40330 GCF_036877645.1 Terriglobus sp. ADX1 | reverse complement strand
CTCAGCAGGTGGCTTCCGTTGCGTCTTCGTCAGCGGCCGTATCGCGTCCTGCTGCACCTGCTTCGGCGACGTCTTCGCCTGCGCCCATCGTGCGATCCGCTGCCAACACGTCGAAGCCAGCGGCACCCACCACTGTTTCGGCTGGCACGCTTTCGAAGCAGCTTGACCGCCCCGGTCTGACACCGGAGCAGGAGGCCGAATACGACAGCACAGGGCGTCGCTATCCGCGGCTGCTGCGTCGCACGCCGCTCAATAACAGCGATACCTTGATGGCCAAGGCCAATGTGCCGTCATCTTTTGGTACTGCGAACGCCACTGTGGGATCGACATCTGCAGGAACGGTACGACCCACGTCGCTGGGGGTGATGTCCTCCAACCTTATTTACAGCCCGGCAGCTTCTTATCCTCAGGCGGCATCGGCCGCGCATGTGGAGGGGGCCGTGAAGGTTGAAGCGGTTGTGGATACCTCAGGCAATGTCGCTGCGGCACGCGTCATCAGTGGTCCACCGCAGTTGCGCGATGCCGCACTAAACGCGGTGCAGCAGTGGCGCTACAAGCCCTATGTGGCGGGCGGCAAGGCGCGCCAGTTCACCACGCAGGCGCTGATGGAGTTTGAACTGAAGTAGAGGCGGTTGTGTGGAAGGCCTGAGCTTTCCACACGATTCGCACGGGCTGAAAGCCGCCTCACCTGCGGTTTAGGGGATGGTAACGACCATGCGTGGTTCGCCTGGTGCCTGCCATGCTTCCGCGATCTTCTCCAGCGGCAGCGTTGCCATGGCGATCTGAAAAGCGCCCTTTGCCGCGCCTTCGAAGACGTGTCCGATGCCTTCCAGAAGCTTGTCCATAGTGACGGATTTCAGGCCGCTGCCCATGAGTTCGATTGCGGAAGAACGTAGCGCTGCGGCGGGCAGATCGATGCTGTTCTCGCCTGATGCAGAGCCAATCTGCACAAAGCGAACGCGGTGGCCATCTTCCACGTTGCGTGCAATCGCGGCGATGATGGCGCGTGCGCTGCTGCCCCACAGGTAATCCAGCACCACGTCGATGCCGTTGCGGAAGTGCGGTTTCAGCGCCTGCTCAAATGCGTCTGCGCCATCGGGGTGATCGGCGTCGATGGTGAATGGAATCACTTCGTCCGCACCGAGCTTACGCAGCGCTTCCAGCTTCTCCGCGTTGCGGCCACTGACGAGAATCTTTCCTGCGCCCAGATACTTTGCCACCTGCACGGCCATGCTGCCCGCGGAGCCGGTAGCTCCGTTGATGAGTACGGTTTCACCACGAAGAAACTTTGCGCGTTCCACCAGCGCCGCCCATGCGGACATGCCGGGATTTGCAAGCGCCGCAGCGGTGATGTCATCCAGGCCATCCGGCAGAGGAATGCAGAGTTTCTCATCGACCAATGATTGTTCGGCTAGTGCGCCGAAGGGCGTTTCGGGAAGGACGAAGTACACGCGACGGCCATCTTGCGTGGTGCCGGTGCCGTCCACGCCGGGAACGGAGGGGAAGACGTTGTCCGAGCTGTAATGCGCACCGGACGATCGGCCTTTGCTGAGGTGGCTCAGCGCGGAGGCTCGCACATTCACAATCACCTTGCCGTCTGCCGCGACGGGCTCACGGAATGTGCTGAAGACAGGGGATGCACCCGCTGCTGGAATGATGGCTGCTTTCATGTGGCTTACTCCTTGCTGTACTTGTTGCCTACAGTATGTGGCGCAAATTATTGAACGATGTTCAATATAAAGTTGAACATCGTTCAACTTTATCTGTCAAGCGTGATAATCTGGCTTCCGTTATGAAAGTGAACCGCGAAAGCGTGGTGCGCGGCGGGCTGCGCATGTTGAACGAGGTGGGTCTGGAACAGTTGACGCTTCGTCTGCTGGGACGCGAGCTTGGCGTGCAGGCGACTGCGATCTATTGGCACTTTGCGAATAAGCAGGCGCTGCTGGATGCCATGGCGACGTTGCTGCTGGCAGAAGGCGCGCCACATCTGTTGCCGCAGAAGCAGTCGGCAGAGTGGGATGTTTGGATCACGGCGTTTGGCCATGGTCTGCGGCGAGCGTTGCTGGCGTATCGTGATGGTGCGCGCATGGTGGCGGGTACGCGGCTCACCGATAAGGAGTACATGCGCACCGTGGAGCGCATCGGGCAGCGGTTGGTAGAAAGTGGATTCACCACGCGGCAGGCGGTGGTGCTGCTTGGCACTGTGTACAGCTACACGCTGAGTTTTGTGCAGGAAGAGCAGGTGGTGTATCCGTCACCCGGCGAGCGTTCGCCGCAGTATGACCTGCAACAGCGCAGTGAATGGCTGAGCCGCGAGGAATTCCCCCTGCTGCGACAGGCCGGGCCCATCCTGCTGGATCGCTTCGATCGCCGATATAAAGAGGGGCTGGAATTGATTCTGCGCGGCGCAGAACGGACCCAATAACTAAGCAGATTCCCTGCCTGTGCATCGGGGGATTTGCACAGCAGAAAAATTCCTAGACTCGGCGCATAGGCTGCTGCACAAATCGTTTCGCCGAGACCGCGGCCTCCGTGTGTATTTCAACTTTCAGGAGCCGGCCGATGAAGCGGTTGCGATTGGCGTATGTGTTCACCCTTTTCCTAAGCCTGCTCGCACCCGGCTGCGCGCAGACTGTGTTGCCTCCATGGCAGCCTTCCTCCGGACATGTACAGGTGCCTATCTGGAAGACCACGATTCCGGATGCGCGGCCCTCTACCGGGCCGGAGACGTTGAAGAATACCGGCCCACAGTCGCCGGTTGCGGGGCGGGAATGGAATTACATCAACAACGCTTCCGTGCCGACAATGACCGTGTACAAGCCGAAGACAAACACCACGGGCGCGGCGGTGGTGGTGTTTCCCGGTGGCGGCTATCAGATTCTGGCCATCGACCTGGAAGGCACTGAGGTATGCGATTGGCTGATTGCCAAGGGCATTACGTGTGTGTTGCTGAAGTATCGCGTGCCGGGCGAAGGAGTGTTGCCGAAGTCGGGTGCGTATCCGCAGTCGAAAGAAGCGTTAGAGGACGCGCAGCGCACGGTGGGGCTGGTGCGTTTTCACGCGAAGGAATGGGGCATTGATCCGAAGAAGATCGGTGTGCTGGGCTTCTCCGCGGGCGGTCATCTTGTTGCGGCGATGAGCGTGCATTGGGACAAGCGCATCTACGCGCGGACCGATGCGGCTGACGATGTGAGTTGTCGTCCGGATTTCGCGGTGGCTCTCTATCCGGGGCATCTCTCGATGGCGGCGAATACCATCACGCTGAATCCAGATATCCGCGACCACATAACCAAACTGACGCCGCCTACGTTCCTTCTGCAGAACGAGGATGATGACGTGGACAGAGTAGAAGATTCCATCTCTTACTTCATGGCGTTGAAGAAGATAGGCGTGCCTGCGGAATTGCACGTATACGCGCAGGGAGGCCACGCGTTCGGTCTGCGACCCACACAATATCCCGCCACGCGATGGCCGCGACTGGTGGAGACGTGGTTGGGAACATTGGGCATCCTGCGCGAATAAGCGTCACCCCTTGGGTTTCGGGGAAAGTTGTTATGAAAAATTCTTTTCCATGTCGAATCTTTCGATATAGAAATGTCATCAGAAAGATCGCACGATCAAATCCATTTCTCGTTTCCGGAGATTTTTCGCACATGGCATCGCTTTTGAAGATTGATGTAAGCCCGCGTGGTGGCTACTCGTATTCGCGCCAGCTTGGACAGACGTTCCTTGAGGGCTGGCAGGCAGCACACGCTGGCGGCACCGTGGTGGAGCGCGACCTGGCAAAGAATCAGCCGACCTTCCTTGATCTTCCGTGGATTGCCGGCGCATTCACGCCGCCGGATCAGCATTCGGAGGAGAGCAAGGCTGCGCTGAAGGTTTCCAACGAGATCATTGCCGAAGTGCAGGCCGCTGACCACATCCTGATCACGACACCCATGTACAACTTCCAGGTTCCGGCTGTCCTGAAGGCATGGATCGATCACCTGGTGCGTGTGGGTGTGACTGTGAACTACACGGAGAACGGTCCCGTGGGTACGCTGCTGGGCAAGAAGGTTACTGTCATTGTGGCCAGTGCTGGTGCGTATCCCCAGGGCGAGCCCAGCGGGGCGTATGACATGCTGACGCCGTACCTGAAGCACATTCTCGGCTTCATCGGTCTTACCGACATAACGTTCCTTGCTGCTGGCGGAGCTGCCGGCATCCAGTACGGCAAGATCAGCGAAGAGGATTGGAAGAAGCCCTTCGTGGAGCAGGCCAAGGAACTGGCCAAGGCGTAATTTCTTAATCACAAGAGCCACAGCAACTGCCCTCTCCAGAGGGCAGTTACTGTTTGCACATCCTTATGTGGGGACTTCATTCCAGCTTAAGATTTGGCGATAATGGTGGGTGCTATGGCTAAGCAGGAATTTCAGACAGAAGTATCGCAACTCCTCCAACTGATCGTTCACTCGCTGTATTCGCACCCGGAGATCTTTCTCCGCGAACTGATTTCCAACTCGTCGGACGCGCTGGATAAGCTGCGCCACCTGAGCCTGACGGATGAGAAGTTCAAGGCGCTGGTGGGCAATGGCATTGATGCGCCGCACATTGACCTGGAACTGGACGAAGCGAACAAGCTGCTGACGATCTCAGACACAGGCGTTGGCATGAACAAGGAAGATTTGATTTCGCACCTGGGCACCATTGCGCGCTCGGGAACGAAGAACTTCCTCTCGCAGCTTTCGGGCGATGCACGCAAAGACTCGAACCTGATTGGTCAGTTTGGTGTGGGCTTCTATTCCGTGTTCATGGTTGCGGATAAGGTGGATGTCTATTCGCGCAAGGCGGGTGAAGAGACCACGTGGAAGTGGACCAGCGACGGCAAGACCGGCTTCGATCTGGAAGAGGTCTCTGGTGAACACGCACGCAGCGCTGCGGGAACCACCATCGTGATTCATCTGAATGATGAGGGCGCGCAGTACGCCAATGGATGGCGACTGCAGGAGATTGTGAAGAAGTATTCCAATCACATCGCCTTCCCCATCTTCCTGACGTACGACAAGAGCGAGTGGGACGCGGAGAAGAAGGAATCCATCAAGACGCGCACCACGGAGCAGGTGAACGCTGCGAGTGCCATGTGGCGTCGTTCCAAGTCGGAGTTGAAGGACGACGATTACAAGGAAATGTACAAGTCGCTTACGGGCGATTGGGATGATCCGCTGTTCTGGTTCCACACGCGCGCGGAAGGCACGCTGGAATACACCACGCTGTTTTACATTCCGTCGAAGGCCCCGCTTGATCTCTATCAGCAGGACTACAAGGGCGGCGTGAAGCTGTATGTGAAGCGCGTGTTCATCATGGACGACTCAAAGGATCTGCTGCCGCCGTATCTGCGTTTTGTGCGCGGCATTATTGATTCGGAAGATCTGCCGCTGAATGTGTCGCGCGAAATTCTGCAGCAGAACAAGGTGCTGACCAGCATCAAGACGGCCAGCGTGAAGAAGATCCTGTCTGAGTTCAAGACCATTGCGACGAATGACAAGGAGAAGTATGCGCAGTTCATCGCGGAGTACAACCGTCCGCTGAAGGAAGGTGTGTACGGCGACTACGCAAACCGCGATACGCTGCTTGATCTTGTGCGCTTCAAGTCGACCAAGGTGGAAGGTCTGACGTCCTTGGCGGAAGCAAAAGAACGCATGCAGCCTGAGCAGAAGGCGCTGTATTACATCACCGGCGGAACGGAAAGCATGCTGCGCAATTCGCCGCTGCTGGAGATCTACAAGAAGAAGGGCATCGAAGTTCTGATCCTGGATGATGAGATTGACGAGATCGTCTTTTCCGCGGTGACGAACTACGGCGATGTGGAATTCAAGTCGGTCAATAAGTCTTCCACTTCAGAAGACGTGAAGGACGAGGCGTCTCCAGAGAAGACGGAAGAGTTGAAGCCGTTGCTGGAGAAGATCAAGGCCACACTCGGTGATGCAGTGAAGGATGTGCGTGCGTCGTCGCGGTTGGCGGATAGTCCTTCCGTGATCGTCAGTGATGAGGACGAGCCTTCGGCACGGATGCGTCGCATGATGGAGGCGATGGGGCAGAAGGACCTGCCTGCCATGCAGCCCACGCTTGAGATCAATCCCGATCACGAGATCATTCGCAAGCTGCTGGCTGATCCCAGCAACAGCCGTGTGGATGATGCTGCGTGGTTGTTGTTTGATCAGGCGTTGTTGCTGGAAGGCGTGCCATTGAAGGATCCAACGACGTTTGTGCAGCGATTGAATCGTGTGTTGAACCAGTCAATCTAGTGTTGGCGCACGTTATCTGATGTTGTCATCCTGAGCGAAGCGAAGGATCCCTGCGCGTTTGGATGTGTTGCTGCTGTTGGAAGATTTCTTGCGAGAAAGCTCCAGGCACGTAGCGGCACGGAAGCATCGCGGGGATCCTTTTCGCTTTGGTACTCCATGCAGCAATCGTAGAAACGAAGTAATAAATTTCGTGGCACGTAAAAAACAAATTCATTTTGCGATAGCATCGTACCGCTTGGAGAAACCCATGTTCACAAGACTTTCTGCTCTTGCACTCACTGCGGTGCTGACCGCTTCTGCTGCCTGTGCGCAGGCCACGTTAACCATCCAGGCTGATAAGCCGGTGCATCCCGTCAGTCCCATGCTCTATGGATTGATGACGGAGGAGATTAACTACTCCTACGACGGCGGCTTGTATGCAGAGATGGTGCGCAATCGTACGTTCCACCATGACTGGAGCGGCATGCAGCATTGGATCGTGGACAACGCAGGTGACTCCGCTGCGACGATCAAGATGGTGTCCGGCGATGGCCCGTCGGATGCGTTGCTGGATAGTATGCGTGTGGATATTACGACGGCGACCGATGCCGCGCCTGCCGGTGTGCGCAACGATGGTTGGTGGGGCATGGCGCTGAAGCCGGACACCACATACAACGGCTCGTTCTACGCACGCGGCGATCTTGGTGCGATGACGGTTTCGCTGGTGAACAACACCACGGGCAAGGTAGCTGCGACGACGACCGTCGATGGCATTACTGGCGACTGGAAGCAGCACACGTTCTCGCTGCACACGGGGAGAATTGAGGTCGGCGCAAACAATCATCTGCTGCTGAGTTTTAAGAAGCCGGGCAGCGTGATGCTGCAGCTTGTGTCCCTGTTTCCGCCTACGTACAAGGGCCGCGAGAATGGCAATCGCGCTGACCTGATGGAGATGATGGCCGCGATGCATCCGAAGTTCCTGCGCATGCCCGGCGGCAACTATCTGGAAGGCGACACGGTGGAAGAGCGCTTCGACTGGAAGGCCACACTTGGGCCGCTGGCGGATCGTCCCGGACATCGGAGTCCGTGGAATTATGCGTCGACCGATGGGATGGGCTTGTTGGAGTTTCTGGAATGGACAGAGGATCTGAACATTGAACCGGTGCTGGCCGTGTATGCGGGTTATTCGCTGAAGGGTACGCACATTGCTGCGGGCGCGCACATGCAGCCCTTTGTGGATGATGCGTTGGACGAGATTGAGTTCACCATGGGCAGCACGGATACCAAGTGGGGCGCGGTGCGCGCGAAGCTGGGGCATCCGCAGCCGTTTCCGTTGCACTATGTGGAGATTGGCAACGAGGACAATCTCGATCGTTCCGGCAGTTATGACGAGCGTTGGCCACAGTTTGCAAAGGCAATCCGCGACAAGTATCCGAACCTGAAACTGATCGCCACGGCGCCGGTGAAGCGCGGGTTGCAGCCCGACCTTATCGACGACCACTATTACAAGCGAGCGGAAGAGTTCTATGCCATGACCGATCACTACGATCATGTGCCGCGCACAGGGCCGAAGATTTTTGTGGGCGAGTGGGCTACGCGTGAAGGTTCGCCGACAACTGATCTTGGTGCTGCGTTGGCGGACGCCGCATGGATGACGGGTATGGAGCGCAACAGCGACCTGATCGAGATGTCTGCCTATGCGCCGCTGTTCGTGAATGTGAACCCTGGCGGCATGCAGTGGGAGAGCGATCTCATTGGCTATGACGCGGCGAAGAGCTATGGCTCACCCTCGTATTACGCGCAGAGCATGTTTGCGCAGTACTTGGGCACTGAGGTTTCAGATACGCAGTTGAGCGGCGGCGTGCATACGCGCTTCTTCACGTCGGTTACGCGCGATCCTGCCAAGGGTGAGATTTACGTGAAGCTGGTGAACGGTTCCACGGAACCGCAGGTGCTGGATGTGAAGGTGCAGGGCGCCACGCCGGCGGCAAATGCAACGCTCGTTACGCTGAAGGGCGACGCACGTACGGCCACCAACAGCATCACGGACCCGGAACGTATCACGCCTCAGGTGACCCGTTTGCGTGCTTCTGCATCCATTCACCATACGGTGCCGCCGTTGAGCGTGCAGGTGCTGGTGCTTCCGGCGAAGTAGTCGCCGGAAGCCCGTATTTCGCCCGACTGGTAGAATCAAACCTTACTCCTGGAGCCTCGTTGCCGAACGGCGCGACCTGGCCGCGCTCCCAGATTTCTATTGCCTGATTGGAAGCATCGCTATGCTCGACATTACGAAGAAGCTCGAAGAAGAGATCAGACTCCTGGAACACGAGTTGACCACGGAACTGCCCGCAGAGATCAAGAAGGCTGTGGCGCTAGGTGACCTGAGCGAAAACGCTGAATATCACATGGCGAAGCAGCGCCAGGAATTTGTGAACGCGCGCCTTGGCCAGTTGAAGAAGCGCATGGCGGAACTGTCGCTGGTAAACCTGGCGAACATTCCTGCGGACAAGGTAGGTTTTGGTTCCACCGTGGTCGTCTTTGACACCACCAAGGACGAAGAGATTACCTACAAACTGGTGACCAGCGAAGAGAGCGACGTCACCAAGGGGCTGATCAGCACCACTTCGCCCATTGGCAAGGCTCTGGTGGGCAAGAAGGTGGGCGACGAAACCACCGTCGTTACGCCCAACGGCAAGCGTGATCTGGAGATTCTGAAGCTGACGACGATCCACGACGCAGCGTAACTTCCTCTTTCTTCTGCAAAGTAAAAAGCCCACCTGCTGATTCGCAGGTGGGCTTTTCGTTTGTGGTTGTTGATTACTTCTTCTTCTTGCCCTTGGCTGCTGCGGGAGCTTCTGCAGGCTTTTGCGTCAGCTTGATCTGGCCAGCCTTTTCGCGTGCATGCAGCACTTCCATCAGGTCAGCCAGCGGCAGCGGCGTGAATTCGCCGGAGAGGAAGTCGCGGATTTCCAGCGCGGTCAGGTGCTTCGGCAGCAGGAGCTGGAACTCTGCGTTCATCTCCTGCGGAAGCTGCGGGCCGGTCTGCGGTCCACGACGTCCGCCGCCACCCGGTCCGCCTGCCGCGCCGGTACGCGCAACAGGTTCCACCAGGATGCTGGCAGCTTCCTTTTCTTCCGCTGTCTGCACAGGTTCGCTGGGCGTGATGCCGCGCTGCGCAGCCTGAAGCTGGTAGGCAGCCTTCACTTCGCTCAGCAACGTGGTGGCGCGCTGGTCAATCAACGGAGCGAAGGCAGAGGTGTTCTTCTTGCCGCTGTCTGCATTGGTCCACAGAACGCTGGCAGAATCCACAACACCCTTCTCTACCGCAGCCTGATGCAGAATGGCGATGCGTGCTTCCTTGTATGCGGTGTTCAGCGAAGCGGCATCAGTTGCATCGGCAATGTAGCCAAGGCCCTTGGTGTGCGACTCGCCCATACGTGCCAGGCCGCGGCCCAGGTTCTCATTCAGAATGCGTGCAGCTTCTTCATCCGTACCGGAAGCCAGAGCAGCAAGCGACCCCGTTGCCACTGCGGCAGCGCGCTTGTACTGCGTGGAATCTTCCTTGTCCGGTGTGTCCTGCGACGAGTGATACCACATGTCCGGCCAGGTGATGAACATGATGGCCGGGATGCCGTGCTGCATGTACGTCACGTGATCGCTGGAGCCGTAGTGCTTGTCGACCTTGATGTAGAAGGCGTCGTTGCTGCCATTGGGCGACTCGACGGGCTGCGATGCACCGTAGCCCAGCGCGCGATAACGGACACGCTCGCGGGATACTTCCGCGATGTACTCCATCATGCTCTGGCCAATGTCGTTGATGTACGACGGGAAGGTGTCCGGCGTACGCTGCATGATCCAGAAGCTGCGGCTCGCGGTCAGGCGCAGGGCTTCCATATCAAAGTTCAGGTCGCCGATGATGACCTTCGCCTTTTCAGGATGCGCGTTGAACCACGCGTTGGTGCCGCTGATCTCCTGCACCCACTGGAAGTTGATGGTGCGCTTCGGCTTGGGCAGTTTGCCTTCCGCGACAAGCTTCATGTATGCGCGGCCGACTTCGAGCGTGAGTGCAACGCCGGAGTTGTCATCGTTTGCACCCTGCTTGATGTAGGCCTCAAACAGATGGCCGCCGATGGCCACTTCCTGCGTGGTGCTGCCGTCGCCGGGGATTTCCGCGTGGACCAGTTCCTGCTTGTTGGGCACCTGCTCGCTCTTGGTGATGGAGCGGATGGTGACCTTCTGGCCGCGGTTCAACTGCGTTTCCAACTGGCGCGCCACACGCGGCGACACAGCCCATGCAACGGTGCCGGGCTTGGCCACAACGGTGGTCCACACAACTTCGTTGGGATAGTCGACTGCGCGATCACCCGCGCCAATTGCGCTGATGCCCACAACGCCGATGGCGCCTGCATCTACGGCGCGGTTATAGATGGCAGCCAGACCGCTTGGTGCAAGAGAGAGGACGAACTTGCCTTTGACGTCCTTGCCTTCAAAATCCTTTGCGGTGCCCTGTCCCACGTCGACCAGGTCAGCACTGATGTCGCCGTTGGCGTTGGTCGATGCCAGCACTTCCGGGATGTCGTGAATGTCATAGATCTTCACGCTCTTGGGCGAGGTCGTCCACAGCTCGCCCACGGTGGGCTGATACGTGGTGCCGCTGGGATAGTCCTCAATGGATACTTTGCTGAAACCATATTCCTTGGCCATCTTGGCCACTGCTTCGGCTTCGCGGAAGTGTCCCTGATACTCCGACGGCGGACGCACAAACTGGTACGGCACCTGCTCCAGCACGTTGTGCATGGCGCGCTCGCCCGACACTTCGTTGATGATGGCCGTCATCTGCTCCTGCGTCAGCAGCGTGCGGTCTTCCTTTTCCTGCGCCATCAGCGCTCCAGCATGACAACCCACCAGGGCAATGCCAGCCACAGCCGCTATCCATCTTGTCTTCATTACTTCTCCTCTTGCTTCTTCTGTAAAGGCATCGCGCGAAGCCATGCCCTTACGAAATCCATCGCGCTTACTTCTGCGCCTTTTGCAGTTGCTTGGCGACCTTATCGACCTCGCCCCACACGCGCAGCAGATTGCCGCTCCACAGCTTGCCAATCTGTTCTTCGCTATAACCGCGGCGAACCAGTTCCAGCGTTACGTTGAATGACTGGTCGGTGCTGTTCCATCCGTCGATGCCGCCGCCGCCGTCAAAATCGGACGAAATACCAACGTGGTCAATGCCGACTTTCTTTACGGCATAGTCAATGTGGTCCACCAGGTCACTTACATTGGCACGCGGGCCAGCGGGATATTTCGCATCGATCTCCGCCATCTGCTTCTGAGCTTCTGCCCGCTTTTCAGGAGGAAGCATGTTCAGGTAAGCGCCAATGCCGCCACCACGGCGTTGTTGCGTGCCTTCTGCGCTTTCCACCGGGCAAGGCCGCGGTGTGGACTGTGCGCCAGCTGCGCGTCCGCCGCGTGTGCCTGTTCCTTCGCCGAAGAACTCTTCCTGCAGTTTCTTCAGTGCAGCAGTGCGCTCCGGCGAATCTGGTTTCAGGAATCCGGTGAAGCCTACCACCTGCACCACGCCGCCATTTTTCTTCAGCGCCTCCAGAAGTTCGTCATCCATGTCGCGGCTCACGCTGGGCGCCAGAGCGCGCATGGCGGAGTGCGATGCAATGACCGGAGCCTTGGAAAGCTTGATGGCCTCAAGGTTCGCGCCCTTCGACGGATGCGACAGGTCCACCATCATGCCCAGCCGATTCATCTCCGCAATGACCTGTCGACCCAGCGGTGAGAGTCCGTTGTTGTACAGATAGCCGTCAGTCTCGCCCGTGTTGGAGTCGGCAAGCTGGCTGTTGCCGTTGTGTGCCAGCGACATATAACGTGCGCCGCGATCGTAGAACTCTTTCACGCGGTTGATATCGAGGCCGATGGGATAACCGTTCTCCACGGCGATGACGGCAATCTTCTTGCCCTGTTTGTGCAGGCGGATCACGTCTTCTGGCGTCAGCGCCAGGCCAATCTTGTCCGGCGCAATCTGTTCGGTCAGGCGATGGATCGCGTCGAACTTCGCAATCGCCTGCTTGTAGGCGTTGTCATAACCTTCGGGCGTCAGCGGGCCCTGTCCCACGTAGACGATCATGAACGACACATCCATGCCGCCCTGAATCATCTTGGGAATGTTCACCTGCGTGGTCAGGCGCATGGTGTAGTTGCAGTCTGCCGTGAAGTTTGAGGGCTCAATGTCGTTGTGCGTGTCGAGCGTGATCACGTGGTCGTGAATCTTGTGCGCTTTGGCAATCAGGGCTGCATCCTTGTCCGACTGCGCCAGGCTGGCCTGCGGTGTGATCAGCAGGGCCGCACTCAGGGAAAGAGCTATCAGGTGTTTCAAGGGAAACCTCCAGCAAACGTGGATGAAACAACAAACAAACTGAAGCGGAATTCCCCCAAATACGGGGAAAGCCAAAGGAAACTGTGCGAGGTAGCGCTCATTGTAACCCGGCATTTACGGGCTTAGAACGCCAAACCGCTGGCAAATTTGCAGATAGAGAAGTAGACGTAACAACAGGTTCGTAAGACTCGCGCGTCATCGTTCGGAAACGCTTGCGGCGAACCTTGTTACACTCCTCCTGCCTTGTGCCACGGGCACTCCGCCGTCACCAAATTTCACTTTTTTAGGAGCAATCCTGATGCGTCGTCTGCTGCTTTCCGTTTCGCTTGCGCTGTGCAGCCTTCCGCTGGCTGCTGAGGTGCGTCTGCCGCACGTGTTTTCCGATCATGCCGTCATTCAGCGTGACCGTCCGGTGCGTGTGTGGGGATGGGCGCGGCCCGGCGAGCAGGTTTCCGTCAGCTTTCATCAGCAGAAGTTGAGCATTACGGCGAATAGCTATGGCCAGTGGGAGACGTGGCTTAAGCCGGAGTCTGCGGGTGGTCCGTACACACTGACGGTTAGCGGCGATGCGACGGCTGCTCCCATCACGCGTAACGATCTGCTGGTGGGCGATGTGTGGATTGCCAGCGGCCAGTCCAACATGGAGATGCCGCTGAAGGGATTCAACCCGGACACCCAGATCAAGGACCACGAGAAGGAAATTGCGGCGGCGAATCATCCCAGGATTCGACTGCTCTTCCAGCACAAACGTCCTGCTGCGGTGCCGTTGTCAGATACCGACGACACATGGACCGTCTGCACGCCGGAGACGGCAGCTGGCTTCTCCGCTGTGGCTTACTTCTTCGGGCGCGATCTGCAGGAGCATGAGAAGGGCGTGCCGATTGGCCTTATCGACACAAGCTGGGGTGGAACGCCAGCCATGACATGGATGAGCGCAGGCGGGGCGGGCTTCCTGGGGCAGGGCAGCCTGTTCACCAACGGCGCGGGCATGATTGCCGACCAGGGCGCGATCGATGAAATCAAAGCGAATCTGGCCGCACAGGACGAGGCCGACAAAGCCGCAGGAAGAACGCCGGTGCCTCATGCGAAGTTTACAGACCGCAACAGCTCATGGAGTCCGGCAGCGCTCTACAACGGCATGCTGGCGCCCTATACGAAGTACGCCATCCGCGGTGCCATCTGGTATCAGGGCGAAGCCGACCAGAGTGCAGCCTATGCGCCGTATTACGGTCGGATCTTCGGCGGCATGATTCAGGATTGGCGGCACCAGTGGGCGCAGGGCGACTTCCCGTTCCTCTTCGTGCAGCTCTCCAGTTGGGGCAGCAACACGCCGGACGGATGGAGCACGGTGCGCGATGCGCAGCGCAAGACGCTGTCGCTGGTGAACACCGGCATGGCCGTCACGCTGGACGTGGGACATCCCACCAACATTCATCCCGGTGACAAGCAGGCTGTTGGCGCACGACTGGCCGCGGCTGCGCTCAGCATCAGCTACGGGGCAAAGGCAGAGGGCTTCTCGCCCATGTTTGAGCAGGCCACCACGGAACCCAACGGTATGCGCGCCTGGTTCACCCATGCGGAAGGCCTCGCGCCGAAGGCTGGCGCGGTGGGCGGATTCGAAATCGCGGGCGCCGACCACAAGTTCGTACCAGCGGAAGCTCGCGTAGAGAAGATTGGTGATCGCGTAACGGTGGTGGCGACCTCGTCCACCGTGAAAGAGCCGAAGTACATCCGCTACGGCTGGGCGGCCGTGGTGACGGACTATCTGTACAACAGCGCGGGTCTGCCGATGGGCACGTTTACGTCTGAGCCATAGAGCCAACGGCGTAAACTTAACGGATGCTCAGGTTTGGTTGTACGGCGATGTCGGACGGGGATTTTCTGCGTGCTTTTCAGGACCGCGACATCGCCACCAGCCAGTTTCACCACGGCGATCATCTGCGCCTGGCGTGGCTGTTGCTGGAGCGTCTGCCGTTTGACGATGCTCTGGACAGCATTCGCCGTGGGCTGCAGAACTTCGCTTTGCGCACCGGCAATGCCGCGCATTACAACGAGACCGTGACGCAGGGCTGGATGCGCCTGCTGGCCGCGCAGGACGCCAAGACATTTGCCGAGGCTATGGCGGACTATCCGGAAGAGGAGGGCAATCCTCTCCACGCCTTCTGGCTGCCGGAAACGCTGAAGTCTGAGGCTGCACGGACAGGTTGGGTGCCGCCGGATGTGGCTCCCCTGCCGCCTATGAGCAACCGCTGGAAGCTGCGCGCCACAGCCCCGCGCACGCGGCGATCCACGCCCCTTGCTGTGGACGCGTTGCCAGAATCAGCATCCTCACAGACGCTTCCCCTGCCCTTTGCAGAGGAGGAAGACCCGGAAAATCCGCGCGAAGCTCTGGTCGCTGCCGTCCGCGACACGTTTCGACTCCCCGCGCGCCGCCCCGAACGGGCTACACTGGAAGAGGATACGCACGGACGCATGAGCTCTCGATTCACCTGGACCAGCGCCTTTGGCAAGGGCAGCGGATGGCTGCTGCAAAAGATCGTCAACGGACTGGCGCTGTCGAAAATCTCGCCGAACACGCTGACCTTCATCGGCCTCATCATCAACATTGTGGCCGCGTTCTTCTTTGGCTACGCGCGCGGCGAAAACGCGCACCGCATGTTCCTGTATGCGGGCCTGATCCTGATTGGTGCCGGTTTATTTGATATGGTCGACGGCCGCGTTGCGCGTCAGACGAATCAGGTCAGCGTCTTCGGTGCGTTCTTTGATTCCGTGATCGACCGCTACAGCGATGTGGCCATCTTCTTCGGTCTGCTGGTCTATTACGCTCGCGGCAACCGTTTTGTGTACGTGGTGCTGGTGGCATTCGTGATGACGGCGTCGCTGATGGTCAGCTATACACGCGCTCGCGCGGAAGCTCTCATCGGATCGTGCAAGGTAGGTTTCATGGAACGGCCGGAACGCATCGTTCTGGTTATCCTGGGCGCACTGTGCGACACGTGGGGCGTGATGGCTCCCGCGCTGTGGGTGCTCGCGTTCCTCAGCACCGTCACCGTGATCCACCGCATCCGCTTCACTTACCTGGAAACCGAACGCCGCAAGCTGGTTCCTGCACGATAAGTTACCAGTCGGTCAGCGTTCCATCCAGTAGTCGTGCCACAGGCAGATAAGCGCGCTGATACGGATACTTCGCGGCGAGATCTTCATCAATCGTCACGCCTAAGCCTGGCGCATCGCCGGGATGCATATAGCCGTTCTCAAACTTGTAGGCATGCGGAAAGACTTCGTCGGTCAGTGCCGTGTGTGGCATGTGTTCCTGGATGCCGAAGTTATGCACCGCTAAACCAACATGCAGTGCTGCGGCCATGGTGACGGGCGAAAGATCCGTTGCACCGTGATAGCCCGTCTTCACCTGATACAGATCGCAGAAGTCGGCGGTCTTCTTCGCCGGTGTGATGCCGCCTCCGTGTGACACGGTCATGCGCAGATAGTCGATCCACTGGTTACGCACAAGATCATGCGCGTCCCAGATAGAGTTGAAGACTTCTCCCACAGCCAGCGGTGTGGTGGTGTGCTGGCGGATGATCTTGAAACCTTCCTGATGCTCTGCTGGCGTTGCGTCTTCCATCCAAAACAGGTCGTACGGCTCCAGCGATTTGCCAAGCCGCGCCGCCTGAATCGGCGTGAGTCGATGATGCACGTCATGCAACAGATGAACATCTTCACCCACGGCGTTTCGCACTGCATCGAAAAGCTTCGGCGCAAACCGCAGATACTTTTCCGTGGACCACAGACTTTCAGAAGGCAAACCGCGCTCGGCGGGCTCATACGGCTTGCCCTTCTTCGGCACGCCATAACTTGAAGCAATGCCCGGCACACCTGCCTGCGCACGAACAGCAATGTAGCCCTCCGCAAGATGTTTCTGCACGGAGTCCACGGCCTCTGCAATGTCCGCTCCGTTGGCATGCGTGTACACCATGCAACCGTTGCGGCTGGCTCCGCCAAGCAAGTTGTAGACAGGCGTGTTCAGCGCCTTACCTTTGATGTCCCACAGCGCCACATCCACCGCTGCAATCGCGGCCATCGTAACCGGCCCGCGACGCCAATAAGCACCGCGATAGAGATACTGCCAGATGTCCTCCGTCTGAAACGGATCACGGCCAATCAGGCACGGAATCACATGCTCTGTGAGATAGCTGGCAACGGCGAGTTCGCGCCCGTTCAGCGTGCCATCGCCCAGGCCGTAGATGCCTTCATCTGTATCAATACGCAGCGTGATGAAGTTGCGGTCCGGCGAGGTGATGATGAGGCGTGCGCCTGTGATCTTCATGTGGGCTCCAGCTTACTGCGGTGTGATGAGGCCGGTAGGGCCAATCGCGATATAGTCTACCGGCGCAAATTCTCGATAGTCGCGCGCACGGATCTGGCTATTGGCTTCGGCGGACGGCATCACGTTCTGCAACTCAGGCCGCATATCGGGTAATGCATGCAGTGTGATCACCGCGCCGGGATGCAGCGCCACGTTGTATGCGGTGTAGCGAGCCGCAGTCTGTCCATCGGGGTTCGGGTCAAACTGCGCAGGTGGAAGTTTATCGTCGGCGGCGAAAGTTGCGATGGTTTTACCATCCACCAACAGTTCGTACTTTGAAACACCGTTCCACATGTCGTAGTAGTTCACGGCAATGTTGTATCGGCCTGCTGGTTGCTGCGTGGTGGTGGTCAGCGTGCATCCCGCAGCCACCTGGCAATTCACAGCCTTGCCACCAGATGCTGTCTCCCACGGATTCACGTCGATGGTTTGAAATCCCGTGGACTGCATGGCTTCTGCTTCCACGCGGCCCTTGTCATGTCCCACGCGGCCCTGCGTATCGGCAATACCGGAGATGCGCTGGAACCAGTTGTTAATCGCATCGCGCCACACGATGGCGTGACCTGCCTGAAACTCAAACAGTCGTAACGTCTGTGCATAACGTTCTGCATCAATCTTGTTCTGTAATGCACTCCACTGCGGTACATACTCTGCCGCGGCCAATGCGGAAGCGTAATGCGTGTCATAGATGGACTGCACCAGCGTCTTGCCGTTGTGCAGCTTGTAGTCGTACGGCACGTGATGGAAAAACAGCAGCAGATCATCGCCGGTGGTGGCGGGGTCCTCATACTTCGCTGCAAGCTCCGGTGCGTACTGTTGCACGTAGCCAGTGCCGTGCGATGTGCGGTCCATGCCAATGCCGTCTTTTTCGCCACGGAACCACTGGCCCCATCCATTGCGCTCTGCCGATTCAATGCCCGGACCAAAGTGATAGCCAAGAATATTGGTGAGTGTTCCCATGCCGTTGGGGCCGGTGTATCCCTCGTAAACGCTCCAGCTCTTACCCAACATTGACGTGATGGTGCTGACCACCTGCGCATCGTTGCCCCATGTCATGCGCGTCCACGTATCGGTGATTTCGCTCAGCGGCGTATCCGGATTCCATGCAAGCTTGCCGAAGCCATACAGATTCGCAAGCGCCATGGGATGGTGCAACCAGTTCGTTTCCATGCCGACGTTGGTCACAGAAACAAAACCACTCAAGCGTGGTGAGCCATCTGCATTTGGGAAGGTGTGGCCCGTGACGATTTGCTTCACCGGTGTTGCCTTGCCGTTCGCACGCAGGTCGGTGTCCAGAACCCACTTCCACATGCTCGGCAGAAACACCATGTGTCGCTGCTGCCCCGTGTATTCCTGCGCTGTCTGCAACTCAATCGCAACGTTGCTCTTCTTTAACGCACTGAAAAGTGGACTAACAGCTTCGCGCGCCTGAAAGTCGATTGGCCCTTCCTTGATCTGGATGACGACGTTCGATTCAAATGTGCCGTCGTTCTTCACAAAATTATCCACACCCGCACGCGCGCGGTCAGCCTTCTTGTCATTCCAGTCAAGATGGTTGTTGTAGACAAAGCCGCGATACAGAACGACCCCGCCATGCGGCTTCAGCGCACGCGCCAGCACATTCGCGGCATCGGCAGGCGTGCGCCCATATTGCGATGGCCCCTTGCGCCCTTCGCTATCAGCCTTCACGGTGAAGCCTGCAAAGTCCGGAATGAGTGTGTAAATCTCATCCACCTTCTTCTGCCACCATGCAGCAACCTTCGGATCGAGAGGATCAAACGTGTCCAAGCCACCGACTACCTGTGGACTCGTAAGGTCAACGCTCAACGCCAGCTTCACACCCCACGGACGAAAGGCCTCGGCAACACGCGCAAGGTCACGCAGGTTCTGTTCAGACAGTGTTTGCAGATTTGCATTGACGTTGTTTACATTGCATCCGTTGATTCCGACAGAGGCAAGCATCCGCGCATATTCACCAACGCGGGTAAGGTCCTGCCGGACGTGTCCATTCTCAAAGAAGATGGACGGGCCAGCATAGCCGCGCTCCACGGTGCCATCCATGTTGTCCCACTCGTCGCTCCAGCGAATCTGCGCAGCGGGCGATTGTAGTTCGTCCTGTGGCAGCGGACGCTGCGAAGCAATAGTTTCCAGAAGATGAAATACGCCATACAGCTCCGCACGTGACGTACCGCCAAGTACCGCCACCATTCCATGACCATGTTCGAACTGCGAGAAGGTCCGGTAGTCCTCTGATCCGAGTGGTTTCCCCTCAAGGTCGAACATGTGACGAGAATCAACTGTAGATGCTAGGACAATGGCATCGCCGTGTTGGACCTGCGACTGCGGTGCTGCTGTCTCCACAGTGAAGGCACGCCCCAGCATGGACGACAGGCCACGCTGGAGTTCGACGGCTGCTGCCTTATCCGTTGGCGTATCACCAAAGACAACGATGCGTGTTGGCAACGATGCATATATCTTCGCGTTAGCAATCGGCGCGTATCGAAGCCACGCCGCTGCGCCATCTTCCGCAACGGCGCTCAGAGAGCAGCAAAATGCTACCGCAGCCAGAAAGATAGTTTTGTTTACGAACAGTTTCATTGCGGCTGCACCGGCAATGGGCCAGCCGCACGCCACTTGTCGGCCCACTCAATGAAGTACGGCACATTCGGCAGATCGGTGTGGCCACCATCATGCTGTCGCCATGCCAGTTGCCCATCCAGCAATCCATGCAGTACCGGCGGCATCTGCACCTTGTCGGCGTGATAGTCGTTAGGAACACCAAGCGTTTTTGCGCCCAGCAGTTGATACACCGGTTGCGCGGCCACCGTGGCCATGAAGCTTCCCTTCTGGTCAAGCCACTTCGCATCGCCCTTTTCCGGCACGCCGTAGCTGATGAACAGCAGACGCGGCGCGGCGAGGGCAATCAGATCATGAGCATCCATGGGAATATCGCCCGGTGTCTTGCGGCCGAACTTGCCATCTTCCGCGCCGTACTTCATGAAGTTGCCAGCCATCCAGTAATACTCGCCACCGGTAAGGCTTTCGACGGCTTCGCCAAAGTTGCGACGGCTTAGCTTTGCGCCGCCCTCACCCGAGGAACCAATCAACCCCATGGCGAAGCGCGGCTCAAACGCCATCGTCACTAGCGCGGCTTTGCCATAGCGCGAGACACCTTCAATACCCACCTGTTTCGAGTTCACGGCAGGATCAGTTTCAAGGTAATCCAGCACACGCGCCGCACCCCATGCCCATGCGCGCAATGCTCCCCACTGTTCTGGCGTGCGCGGTTGGCCATGATTCGTCAGGCCAATGATGCCGCGCGTAATGCCCTGTCCATTGTCCGCCTGGATGCTCGTCGTACTCAGCGCAACATAACCCCATCCCGCGGCAACAAGTTCATTCGTCGCAGGAAGCGTGTCGGCTGTGTAAGGGGGCAAACCAGGAGCGCGACCTGTGAATGGATTCACTGCTTGCGATGCAATCGGGTTGTAAGCCGGGTATTTGTCGAAGATTTCCTTCAGCGATGGATCCTGTTGCGCCAGCAGTTTGCGCAGAGCTTCATTCACGCGCTCCAGTTCAGGCGGCGTGGGTTGCGCAGGCGAAGGAAGAACACTCTGACCAAACATCACCAGCACCGGCACGGGGCCCTTGACGTTTACAGGAATCACTTCCGTCGCTTCAATGTCGACGTTGATCGCAGGATAGGCCGAGTTATCCACGTGTCCCACAAGCCGCTTTGCAATGACGGGCGTGCGTCCAACCATCTCTTTATCGGTTAACACCACGCGCCACGTCACACCAGGAATGTTCTTCGGCAAGCGGCCATACATCTCACGTTCCACATCTTCCACAATTTGCGGACGGCGCTCCGTCCACCACTGTTGTGGTGTGGTGACCTTCTTTCCATTCTTCAGCGTCAACGGGTCAGGCAGATCAGGATACGGATTCGCTTTGGATTCATCGTAGTTCGCATGGTTCGGTGCCTTTTCATCACCACTCGGACCGGGCCGCAACGTCTTGATGCCAAGTTGATCCATCATGTTCTGGTGGTCTTGTTCGGCGGTGAATGTCACAGGAGCCTGTGCACGCGCGACGGTGCAACCGGTGACCAGCAACGCGAGTGCGGCCAGACGAATCTTCTTCACAACTCTTTCTCCCTTAGGCGTGCTGCGGCATGAATGCGTATTTGGCGCGCTGCGGACGCGAGAGCCACTTGTTGGCCGCGTCATTGTTTATGAATCGCTCGTTCACCGGATCCCAGTGCAGATGCTCGTTCGGCATGTGCATCGCAATCTGATGCACCAGGCATGTGGAGCAGGCGCGATGTCCCATCTCAATCGGCGAGATATTCAACTGCCGCGTGTGAATGCAGTCCAGCCAGTTGCCGTGCTGATCGTCGCTCACGTAAAGATGAATCTCGTCCGGCCCAATGACCGACGTGAGAATCGCGGGATCGCTCGCCTCAAGCCCAGTCGCCTTCACGTCTGCGGCCTTGCCCATGTCGGTCGGGGTCAACTGCTCCGTGCGCGTGACAAAGACCCATCCCTTGGTGCCAATGAACTTAATGCCATTGCGGAAGTCGCCGGAGATATCCATCGTGACGCCGTTGGCATAGCGAGCATGCGTCAGGAATTTGCCATGCACATTCCACAGGCCACTCTTGGGAAACTCGGCCGTGCCCCACACTTCCACAGGGCCTGTGTATTCCGTGTTCATGCCCCAATGCGCGGAGTCAATGTGATGCGCGCCCCACCCCGTGATCATGCCCGCACCAAACTGTTCGCAACGCAGCCATCCCGGCCGGTCAAAGCCCTGCTGCGGATGCACACGCATTTCCGTGTAATACACCTCAGGTGTGGTGCCCAGCCATGCGTCGTAGTTGAAGCCATCGGGAACGGGCATGTGCGGCGCGTCCGGGCCCGCAGGATCACCGGGCAGACCCACTTCCACATGCTTCAACTCACCAATGCGACCATTGCGTACCAGCTCTGCTGCGTAACGAAACTGCTTCCACGAACGCTGCTGGCTGCCCACCTGCACAATGCGTCCTGAGGCATTCGCAACATCGGAAAGATAGCGTCCTTCTGCAATGGTCAGCGATGCAGGCTTCTGCATGTAAACGTCTTTGCCTGTGCGCACCGCGGCCACGGTGCAAGGAGCATGCTGGTGATCCGGCGTGCTGATCACCACTGCATCAATGTCTTTATTCGCAAGCAACTCATGGAAGTCGCTGTAGCCCGTTACGCCGTTGTACGGTGCACCGCCACGCTTCTTGGAATACACACCGTTGATAAGCTGCTTGCCCTCTTCCACACGGTGCGCATCCAGATCGCAGACAGCCATAATGTTGGCCTTGTCGTACTGCCAGATGCCGGGAAGATCATGCCCACGCGAGATGCGGCCCACGCCGATCGCGCCCACGTTGATGCGCTTGGACGGAGCGTACTGCCCAAAGATTGAAGAGGGAACAATGGTGGGAAAGCCAATGGCAGCACTCGTGGCTGCGGCACTTTTCAGGAAGCTGCGGCGGGAAACCTGCATGGGCACGACACCTTATCCGTCAGTGGGCGGTGTGGCTGTCTTTTAAGACCGCTCTGACAAGGAATAATCCAGCCCCCGAACTATATCCGTGGATTTCCGTTCCTGTCCAGACGGAGAAGCCGCCATTTCAAGGCGTCTTCACATGGTGTCGCTTCTTGCGATGTTTTGTGCGCTTCCTGGCGCGGTGTTCGACCGGCTCAAACGCCACTGCTTCCATTGCCTGAATCAACCCAGGCAGAGCCGGGTCGGGATGCGGATCCATCAGAAACCACTTCGCGCGCGCCAGCTTTGTCTTGCGGTCGTCCAACCCGTTCTCACCACCGTTTACGCGATGCGTAATCGTGAGAATGTCATCGGCATCGGCCAGCGTATTCAGGTCGTGCCTCGTCCAGAACCATGTCGCCACATCCACGGCAAGACGAGAATCGCTTGCGACCAGTTGTGGATGCGTCAAAAGATCCTGCCCAATGAATTTGCCAAACGCCGTGTAGTTCGTGCGGCCGGTCAACTGCATCAGCCCACGGCCTTTGAAGCGCACGCCATCACCTGTCTGCGTGTTGCCCAGGTCTTTGCGGCCTTCATACGCAGCGCCGCTGGCAATCTCTTCGGTGTAGCGCAGCTCTGCACTTTCATGTCCTACCTGCGCCAGAAAATGCGCCTGCCGCAGTGCAGTGTCCATGGATGCAGACTGCATGGCCGCCAGCATCGGCGCAAAGAAACGCGCAGTATCAGCAGCAGCGGCGTGAATCAGGATGCCTTCCAGCTTTTCTGCAGTGAATCCCGGAGGCATACTGCTGCGCAACGCACGCAGTATCGAACCGTGAGCAGAGTTTCCGCCGTCCGGTGTGACAAGTCCCGCAGCGTCGTTTCCGCCAATCACGCCTTGCTGAAACTGTTCAATCAGAGCAATGGTCGCTATGCCACAAACGCCATCCGCCACCAACGGTCCGGTTACCTGCGCATGGTGCATGTTCAGCAGCAGTTGCACGGTGCGAACGTCGTCGCGAAGATTCTTACCGCCTCTGCCAACACTTGCTGCAATGCACATCAAGGCACGTTAGCACATCGGCCAAAGTTCCTCCGCACAGGCCGCGTGAAAAAGATACATTCAACATCACGCACATCTGCAAACGCCAGGTGATACCAACCAGAAAATGACCACGACCCACGCGCGCAAACTGAAGCTGATCCCGCTGTTGGCGGCGACGTATTTCATGGTCTCTGGCGGCCCGTACGGGCTGGAAGACATCATTGGCTTCGCCGGTTATGGCCGCGCACTCTTACTACTGTTTCTATTGCCGTTCGTGTGGAGTCTGCCCACCGCACTGATGCTGGGCGAACTCTCCGCCGCCATGCCGGAAGAGGGCGGCTTTTACGTTTGGGTGCGCCGTGCCATGGGACCGTTCTGGGGATTTCAGGAAGCGTGGCTATCGCTCGCGGCCTCTATCTTTGACATGGCCATCTATCCCACGATCTTTGTCGATTACCTTGGTCGCGTTGCACCCGCCATGACCAGCGGACATCGCGGCCTGGCGCTTGAGATCGGTGTGGTGGTGCTTTCAGCATTGTGGAATCTGCGCGGAGCCAAGTCGGTGGGGAACGGTTCGGTCTTCATTTGGTTGCTGGCGTTGAGTCCGTTTATGGCACTGGTTGTTCTTGCCATCTACACGGGGTCGCACACGCCGCACGCTGCCATGGGCGCACCTTCGCGCATTGATCTGCCTGCTGCGATTCTTGTGGCCATGTGGAATTACATGGGGTGGGACAACGCAACCACCATCGCCAACGAAGTAGAAGAGCCGCAACGGACGTATCCGCGCGTGATGTTGCTGGCCGCGGTCATGGTCATGCTCACATACCTGATCCCCATTGCGGCCGTGGCATGGGCTGGCATTCCCGCGGATCGCTTCTCCACCGGCGCATGGGCCGACGCTGCGCATCTTCTCGGCGGCACGGCATTGGCAGTCGGTGTTGTACTGGCAGGATCGCTGGACAGCATGGGCACATTCAACGCACTCACACTCAGCTACACGCGCTTGCCTTATGCCATGGCCTGCGACGGCCTGCTGCCGCGTGTACTGGCAAAACGCAATCGCAACCATGTGCCATGGGTTTCGCTGATCATATGCGCCACATGTTGGGCACTGGCGTTGAAGCTAACCTTTGAACGACTCATCACCATCGACGTTCTGCTATGGGGACTGTCGCTGATCCTGGAATTTGCCGCGCTGGTCATCCTGCGGCGACGTCAGCCGCAGATGCCGCGTCCCTTTCGCGTCCCCGGTCCCACGTGGTTTGCCGTGGTATTGGGATGTGGCCCCGTGGGCTTGATGCTCTTTGCACTCTGGGCCGCGCGTGATGAACATGTGGGCAACATCCCGGCACTGGTGTTCGCGCTCATCATTGCGGCATGCGGAATTCCCTTGTACCTACTGGCATCGCGGAGTATGCTGCGGTCGCGTCACCGCAAAGCTGCCTAAAAAATTCTGCACCCTTTTTTCATAGGCCCGAATCCGATAGCTGTAACTTGTTTTGATATCGAATTACTTCACGCAGAGGATCTCGCAATGAAAATCGCAGCAACCATCGCCCGTTATCTGCTGGGACTGATCTTTACGGTCTTCGGCCTGAATGGATTCCTGAACTTCATCAAGCAGCCACCACCGGCAGACCCGAACGCTATTCACTTCTTCACTGGCGTGGCGATGTCGCATTATTCGTACATGTTCTTTGCCTTCCAGCTTGTCGCAGGACTGCTGCTGTTGAGCGGCTTCTTTGTCCCATTGGCGCTGGTCATCCTTGCAGCGGAACTGGTGAATATCCTCACCTTCCACGTCACCATGAACCCCGGCGGTATTGCACCCGGTCTGCTGGCAGCCGTGCTGTGGATCATCGTCTTCCTGCAGTATCGCGGCAGCTTTGCGCCGCTATTCGCTGCAAAGCCAACAACCATCGATTAAGTCCGCACGCAAAGCAAACGCAGCGTCGCAGCGGTCTGCCGCGCACGCTGCGTTCGTTTGTGGCTCGCTACATTGTTAAGTCGTGATCCGCAGGACATAAGCGTAAGGATTCGGCTTGTCTGTAGGCATGGTGACCTCCAGCGCATCCGCTGTCTGCGTCCACTTCAACTGTGCTGTGTTGGGCAGTATCTCCACACGGTGGATGGAAGATGGCGTGTGTTCCCCACCACGCCGCATGGATTTGATACGCACCTTGCCATCCGTAGGCCACGCCAGCACAAACGCATAAACAACGTTGCCCTTTGTGGTGAAACGAATGTCCTCTGCCGTGTGTGGCCGCGTCTTCTCGCTGAAGTTCTTTTCAATCGGCTCCGGCGGACCTTCGCCAAAGACCTTCCACGGACGCGAGCCGTAGATAGCCTCGCCGTGTACAGGCACCCACGAAGCAAGCTGTTGAAGGAACGCATGCTCATCTTCGTCAAGGCTGCCATCGCCACGCACTGGAACACTCAGTAGCAGATTGCCGTTCTTACTGATCACATCAATCAACAGCGCAATCACTGTATCGGCAGTCTTGTATTTGTGCTGCTCAAACAGTGAACGCTTGTAGTGCCAATCGCCAATGCACGTATCCGTCTGCCACGGTTCCGCAAGAATCTCCGTGGAACGCGAGCGTTCAATGTCCAGCGTAAATCCGCCCATGTGGTTCGGGCCGGGCTTCTTCGCAAACACCACAGCCTGCTGCGATCCGTGCCGCGCAACGCTGGTGTTGTACAGATGCGCCGTCACGCTCAAACCCTTATCGCCAAAGGGCAATTCCTCATCGTCAAAGTAGACAAGGTCCGGGTTGTACTTATCAAAAAGCTCCTTGCAGCGCAGAAACCATAGCTCTGAGAAGTGTGGATTCTGCGGCGGGTCTTCCTCGTGCCACTTACCATCGTGATCTTTATGCCAAGCGTTTTGCGCAGCGATGGTGTTCACTCCGTCCGGCATTGCAAGATCAGTGCGTCCCGCATACAGAACCTGAGGATCATAGCCTTCCCACCACTTGCCTTTGCCATCGGCTTTGGTCAGCGTGGCCGCATCGTAACGCTGATTCGCAAGCGGTCCAACAGCGTCATACCCATACGCCACCTGGAACCAGTGCCACGCATGCGAACTGTGATTTGAAACGCCAAACTTCATGCCATGCGCGCGTGCGACTTTTTCCCATGTGCCAATGATGTCGCGCTTCGGCCCAATGCGTGTGGAGTTCCACGGATGATACGTCGACGCGTAGTTATCAAAGTTGTCGTGATGATTCGCCAGAGCAAAGAAATACTTTGCGCCCGCAGCCTGATAAAGCTGCATCATCTGCTCCGGCTGCCACTTCTCGGCCTTCCACAGGTTGTCGATTTCCATGAAGCCAAACTTCGTGGGATGGCCGTAGTGCTTTACATGCCATTCGTAGATGGGGTCGCCCTGCATGTACATCCTCCGTGCGTACCAATCGCCCTGTTCAGGCACGCATTGCGCGCTCCAGTGCGCCCATATGCCAAACTTCGCATCGCGAAACCAGTCTGGCGTTTTGTAGTTCGCCTTCAGCGAATCCCAGGTGGGTTGAAACGGGCCGGAAGCAATGCGCATGGCATTCTGCGGCCACATGGAAGCAGCACGTGCAGCGGCCACAGTAGCGGCGCTGCCCTGTAGAAAACGACGGCGGGACAGGTGCGAGAGCATGGCCAACATCCTACTCTCACACCTGTCACCGCCGCATGATGACGTTCTGATTGTGTAACTACGAGACGGTAACGATCTTCGTCTTCTTGCCCAGCTTCACCAGTAACTCAGCCGTTCCCGATGCAATGGCAAGCCGCGCATCTTCCACCGTGGCGTTGTCAATCTTCACGGCCTTTTCGGCACGCTTGCGACGAGCTTCACCCATCGACGGGCAGAAGCCCGCAGCCACCATCAGCTTGTCTGTGCCAATGGTGTTCGTCGCTTCTTCAAACGCAAGGTCAGCCTTCGCCAACGACACACGCTCCGTGTCCTCGCTGGTGCCGCCCTTCTGAAACTGTGTGGACCAGTTCTCTTCCGCGCGCAGCGCATCTTCCGGCGATGAGAAGCCTCCAGTAATGGTGCGTGCCATGGCCTTCTTCGCATCCATGGGATGCAGCGAGCCATCGGCAACCTTCGCCTTCATTGTTTCAATCTCGCTGGCAGGAACGTCAGTCAGCAGCGTCCAATAACGCCACATCAGGTCGTCGCCCACGGTCATCAGCTTGCCGAACATCTCAAACGGCGGCTCATCCACGCCAATGTAGTTGCCCAGCGACTTGCTCATCTTCTGCACACCGTCCAGGCCTTCAATGATGGGCATCATCAGGATGATCTGTGGCTGCTGGCCGAACTGGCGCTGCAGGTCGCGACCACGCATCAGGTTGAACTTCTGATCCGTGCCGCCAAGTTCCACATCGCTCTGAAGCGCAACGGAGTCGTAACCCTGCACGATCGGGTAGATAAGTTCGTGCAGCGCGATGGGTTCCTCGTTGTTGAAGCGCTTATGGAAATCTTCCCGCTCCAGCATCTGGCTCACGGTGAACTGCGCCATCAGCTTCACCATTTCAGCGAAGTCTAGCTTGTCGAGCCACTCGGAATTCCAGCGAATCTCCGTCTTGTCGCGGTCCAGAATGCGGAAGACCTGATCCTGGTAGGTTTTGGCATTGGCTGCAATCTGTTCGCGTGTCAGCGGCTTGCGCGTCTGCGACTTCCCTGTGGGATCGCCGATCAGCGCTGTCGAATCGCCAATCAGGAAGATGACCGTATGGCCAAGCTGTTGAAAGTGACGCAGCTTGCGCATCAGCACCGTGTGGCCCAGGTGAAGATCGGGTGCAGTGGGGTCAAACCCGGCCTTGATGCGCATGGGTTTGCCGCTGGCAATGGAAGCTTCAATGCGCTTCGTCAGTTCGTCCAACGGAATGATTTCGGCAGCGCCCTTGGTAATCAGGTCAAGCTGCTCGCTAAGTGGCGGGAAATTAGCCATAACCATCTAAGTGTAAAAGATGGGAGCGATTTCGCTATGAAACGTGAAGAAAGCACTATCCGCGCCACCATCCTGCATCTGCTGAAGCAGCGCGGTGAGGGCAAAACGATCTGCCCCAGCGAGGTGGCGCGTGCGATTGCAGGCGATACCCGAAGCGATTGGGAGCCGTGGATGGAACCCATTCGCAATGTGGCTGCGGGGATGGCTGACGAGGGAAGACTGCAGATCACGCAGCGCGGTCATCCCGTGAATGCTGCCACTGCAAAAGGCCCTATTCGTTTGCGACTGCCATGAAAACGCCCATCTTTCTGTCAAAGCACCAGTGAACGCGCACAGGCGGTTCTCGCTCTAAGGTGGTTATGGCCACTGCGAGAAAAGCAGCAACGAGGAAGACAGCAAGCAAAAAGTCCACCGCCCGCAAGACCGTGGCGAAAAAGGCTACAGCGAAACGCGCAACCAAATCCGCCAATACGAAAACGGCCGCAAACCGGCGGCACATTAAGGGTGCGGATACGAAAAAGACCCCGGGAAAGAAGTCTGCGGCAACGAAGGGCGGCAAGAAAACCGCGGCAGCAAACGCATGCTGGCCGGGCTATGAGCCCGTTCCGGGAAAGATGCAGGGAGAAAAGGGGAGCTGCAAGCCGAAGAAGAATCAGACAGCAGCAGAGCGAAAGGGAGACCAGAAGGCCGCGGCTGCGGCCCGTCTAAGCGGCCAGAGAAACTAGGGGTTGCTCCGCGAACCTGCTCTACGGCGGGTTTCGTTAGGAACGGGATTGCCAACGATTGGGAGAGAGGGGCATAGCGGCGCCACGATCAGGCCCGCATTGGGGGAGGGTTACGCCTCAGATTCTGTGCGGCCGACGATGGTGGCGACGATGCAAGGAGAGAGAACCATGGCGAAGAAACCGGCAGCAACAATCAGATCATGCATTTCTTAAAGCGCTCTTTTCTGTTGGAGGGCATCCAGAACCCTCTCGACAGATTGAGAATCTCGCCTTTTCGCGGAGCGCAACATCCATCGAAAGCTGCTTTGCAAAATCGTTGGTGGAAGACGGCATACCACCCTGGCGGCATTACCCTAGTCCGACCCCCCACAGGCCAGCCGTTCCATTAAGCAGGAACATACGTCAACCGAATCACATTCGGGACAATGCGATCACTTGCGGCAAGACGAAGTGGTGGCTGCGGCCCGGCAAAGAATGGCTTGCCACTACCCAGCACAACAGGGTGCAGGTAGATCTGATACGCATCGATAAGCCCAAGATTTGTCAGGCTTTGCGCCAGCTCGGTGCCTGCGACCTCCATCTCGCCCGGTAACTCGGCCTTCAACCGGCGTACCACCGTTTCAAGATCATTGGCTACAAGCGTGGCATTCGGTCCAACAGAAGTAAGCGAACGCGATACTACCCACTTTGGTTTGCTTCGCCACGCTGCGGCGTACTCGTGTTCGTGCGCTTCCCAGTCCGGCTGATCTTCATCCCAGTACCGCATCACTTCGTACATGCGCCGACCGTAGATCATGCCGGTCGTGCCACGTACTTCCTCAATGAAATGGCGGAAGAGCGCAACCTCAGGCATGAACTTGTCATGGTCAACGTAGCCGTCCAGAGACTGGTTCAATCCGTACACAAGTTTCGCCATAAAGGCTCTCCTTACTCAGGATTCTTCAGAACGCTTAGACAAACATGGCATGTTCTTTGTGCAGCGCATTCGCCAGCGCATCACTATCGGAAAACGTGCTGTACAAACCTGGCGTCACGCGGATGACAGGCCCCTTCGCCACGCCTTTCCGCCATACGGTATGCACGCGATACTTCTCAAACAACACCTGCTGTAGATGCTGCGCCTGTTCGTTCGTGTGCATGCCCTTCAAACGAAAGCTGGTGATGGCACAGTAACGCGCAGGATCATCGGGCACACAAATTTCCACGTTCGGCAGATCAGCCACCGCATGAACCCAGCGATCACGCAGGCTGCGCAGATGCTTTTCCTTCGCCGCACCACCCACAGCAAAATGAAAATCCGCAGCGGTCGGAATCGACAGCAGCGCCGCAAAATTCACCGTACCCGCAGGTACACGTGCCGTAATGTCATGCGGCGGAATCTCGTGGTTGTCATACGCAATATCAATGTCGTCAATGCGCGATTTGCGAATGTACATCGCACCCGTGCCCAGCGGCGCAGAAGTCCACTTATGCACGCTCCATCCGGCGAAATCACAGCCCAGATCAGCAATCTGAAAATCAAGACACGCCACACCATGCGCAATATCGCAGATGGTATCCACGCCGCGCGCTCGCGCCATCGCAACAATCTCTTTCACTGGCGTAACAAGCCCGGTGCGATTCGATACCTGCGTCACCAGCAATAGCTTTGCATTGGGCGTGCGTTTCAACACATCTTCATACGCGGCAAGAATGTTCGCGGTGGTCGCAGGCTCCGGCATATCGAACTTCACCACCTGCGCGCCACGATGGTCGCCAAGCCAATCCATGCTGGCAATCATCGCGTCGTAATCCAGATCGCAATAAATGACAGCATCGCCCGGCTTGATCGCCTTGTAGTTGCAGATGAGTGATTGCAACGCATCGGAACCGCTGCGCGTAATGGCAATTTCGTCAGTATGCGCGCCCACCATCTTCGCAATGGCCTCACGAGCCTCACGTCCACCCGCCGCAAGACAAGCGCCACCGGGCAACACATTGCGCGCCCAGATGGAGTTGTTGCGATTCACATATGCTGACTGCTCCGTATACACCTGCGCCACGGCACGCGGCATCACGCCCCAGTAGCCGTTCTCCAGGTTGTGGATGCCGGTCTCCACGTCATAATGCTTCGGCAGATCGGCAACGGGAATGGAGTTGGGCGTCAGCTTCACGGCAACTGTTGCAGCGGCCTGATCCTCTGCACGTGCTGCGTTCATCATGGCAACAGGTGCGCAGGCAGCAGCCGACTTCAAAAAGGTACGGCGATCCGGTCTCATCAGCGGTTGACCTCGAAATGCGTAGCGGTGGCGTTATGCTATCGCACTTCGAGGCCGCGCCAAATCAAACTAAGCTTTCTTCGCTGCCGCATAGATACGCGCAATCGCTTGCATATCTCGCAGACCCTCTTCGCCGTTCGGGCCGGGTTCCTTGTTGTCCAGAACGCAGCGCGAGAAGTAGTCGCTCTCCACCACAAACTGGTGCGGGTCTTTGTTTGTGTCCGGTTGAGGCTGTTCCACCTGCGGTCTGGATTTCACGGTCATGTGAATGCCGTCGTATCCATAACCAAAAATTTCCAACGTGCCTTTGCTGCCGTGCAGCCGCGTGAAGCCTTCCTGATTGGCGCCATACGTTGTATTGCAGGTGGCAATGGCGCCTGAAGGAAACTTCATGACCCAACCAATGGTTTCCTCTACGCCCTTGAAGCGTGGATCCGTGGGGTCCACATAGCTATGCGCGCTGATGTCCTGTGGTTCTTCCTGCAGAAGCCAGCGGCATGCGTTCAGCGAATAAATGCCCACATCCATCAACGGCCCACCGCCCGCATACTTCGCATCGCTGCGCCACTCATTCGGGGCAATGTTGAATCCGTTTGCCGCTTCAAGAGCCCACACCTTGCCAATGACGCCATCCTGAATCATCTTGCGCGCCTGCAGGAAAGTAGGTTCCAACTGGCAGCGATACGCGATCATCAATTTGCGATTGGCCTTGCGGCACGCGTCAATCATTGCCTGGCAATCGGCAGGCGTGTTGGCCATAGGCTTCTCGCACAACACATGCTTGCCCGCCTTCGCCGCGCGAATGGTGTACTCCGCATGCATGTTGTTTGGCAGGCCAATGTAGACCGCGTCAATGTCGGGGTTGTCCTTCATCTGGTCGTACGTTTCGTACGTGTAGATGTTCTTTTCCGGCACACCATATTCCGCGGCAAACTTCGCAGCTTTATCCGGATGACCGCTGACAAGCCCGGTGATCTGGCCATACTGACCCATCTTCGTGCCCGGCATAAAGTGCTGGCATGAAATGCGGCCTAGCCCCACTGCCGCATAGCGGACCTTCTTTGGCGCCTGCGGCAGCATGGTTGCAGGAAGGGACGTGGCTGCAGAAGCAGCGGCAGCAAGACGAACGAAGTCACGACGATTCAGCACAGCGGCACCTCTCAGCAAAAAACCTTAGCAGGATTCTTCTACCGTGAGATGCCGCCGGATTTTCTGACAGCAAGAAAACTTAAGCCGAACGCCGTCTCCGGCCACTAATCAGATAGATTGCCGCACGAAGTTCCAGCAGTGGATCGGCCGAAGCCTCAATGCCATCAATGCGCGGAATGGGATCAAAGATGATGGTCTTCTGTTCTGCAGCATCGTCCGGCACCACCGCATTGATTTCAATGGTGCCCAGCGTCAACACCTCGCGCTCCGCAGGCCAATGAATCGTTGCGTCATCCACCACGTCGCCTGGGTCCGCAAGCTGCACCGCCAACGTAAACTTCGCCGGTTTCGTGGCAACGCTGCTGCGAATTTCATCCATCAGGAAGTTCGCATCCTTCGTGGCAGCTTGCTCGGCTGTCAGAAAGTCATTACCCTCTTCCGGCACAATGCGATAACGACCGAAGCGCGAAGCACCGTCCGCATTCAGGAACTCCATCGCCGTAACGCCAAAGTACGTTTCGCGTGCAAAACTGCTGGGGGCGGGCTTGGGAATCTGTACGAATGCCAGCGCCGCAGGATGCGAGCCCAGAAACGCCTCCAGAGGCGAACCTGCAAAATTTGCGAAGTCCGTCGCCTTCACTGCCTTCAGGAATTCAAGAAACTCATAGCCATTACGCGCGGGAAACGCATCGACCGAGTGCGACACAATGTCCGTGTGCTTGTGTTCGCCCAGCACAAAACGCACCGCCATGCCGCGCGGATCGGCATTCGCATCGTTATCCGGCAACATCGGCAGACCCGTGGAGTTGGAGAAACGAACGCGTACTGCAGTGGAAGGCTGGTTGAAATGCGGCGCACGCGATAGCTTCGCTGCTTCGGCAGAAGGTGTGAACACACCCGCCAGCAACGCGCCTTTGGCGTGTGCAGCGCGGAATCCTGGATGAACGCCAAAGATGGCATCGAACTGTGCCAGCAGATCGTTAGCAAGGGCAACCACGCGTTCATCATTTGGCAGGGGCATGTGTGTCTTCTCCAATGTGTTGGGTTCAAGACACTTTCGCACGTCGCGGCCACGGTGTCGACCGAAGGCCGATCAATAGTGCGGCGGCGGTTCGGGATCGCGAATCGGTTCCGGATCATCCTTCACCGCATGCGCATCCTGAGCGACGTTGTAGATCAGGCCGAAAGGGTCACGCATATACAAGCGCGGAATCGAAGGATCATCCGCAATCACTGTGCAGCCGCGATTCAATAAGTTGCGTCGAGCTTCCGCAACATCAGTCACCAGAAACTCCAACACCGGGCCAAGCGATCCAGCGCGATCCAGGTATAGAGAAAACGCGCCTGCATCCAGCCCCACCATATCCGGGGTATTCAAAAACACACGCAGACCCAGCACATCCCGATAGAAGGCCGTGGCCTCTTCCAGATGTGGGGTCTGCAACAAAACGTCTTTCGTGGCGCGCGACTGCATCCTGCTTCTTAGTTTCCCGCAGGAGCCGCCGAAGTGGAAGTGGGTGCTGCCGGTGTTGCAGGCGCAGCAGGTGCAGCGGTCGGTGTGGGCGCAACAACTTTGAGTGCCAGTCGCGGGAAAGTGAATGTTCCCGCAGTGTCATCCACCACATTTACCTGGCAGATGTACGTGCCCGGTTTCAGCGTATCCAGCGGCACATCAAAGCTGAAACCCACCGCACCGCGCTCCGGTTCATTCAGTGTGTCCGCTGCCACCAGCGGCGTCTCAAACACCTTAGCCCCGTTCTGCAGGAACTCAATGGAAGTCAGCACGTGGATGCCGCCAGACGCTGGCCGCGCCTTCATGCCGCTCTGCTTCGCATTCGCTTCCGTTGCAGCCTGTTGCTGCGCCACAGCAGTTGCCTTCGCCGGATCGTAAAGCTCATACAGCAGATACATGTGCGCATCCTGCCGGAAGACGTGCGGCACATTCGGCACAAACAGTTGCCCATCCTGCACCAGCGGATTCACCGGCGCCTGCATTCCCGGAGGCATCGGCCCCGGGCGTCGCGGCTGTTGCGCAGCAGGCGTACGCTGCGAACTCAACACCACACTCGACAGCTTGATCGGCTGCTTGCGTTGATCCGGAACCACAAGATCCGTCTCAAACGAACCCATGTTGCCCGTCTCGTTTTCACGCGCCACAAACTTCACGTGATAGTGTCCGGGTGCCAGCGTGAAGCCAGTGCTGTATTGAATATTGCGCCGCGCCGCGCCCAGATTGCCATCGACAGATAGCTTGATCGTTTCGCGCGCATTGCCCACAGCAATGCCCTGCGCATTCTTTACCTGGCCAACAATGTCCAGCGTCGCTTTGTCCTGATCCTTCGTGCGCGTGAATGGAATCTGCGAACCCGGCACAATGAGCGACATCGGGATGTAGTACTCATTCGGCGAAACGCGGAAATAAAACGCTTCCAGGTACATCGAAATATCTACGGCAGGCAGATCACTCTTCAACTGTTCGTTCAGCGCATATTCGCGATCTTCCGTCTTCTGGTGTTTGAAGTCGGCGGGCGCGTAATAGCCAGGGCGATACTCCAGCTTCGCATCAGGATGGTTATTTAACTTAACCGTCAGATGGCGGAACGTTCCATCGCGCCGTTGATCCGTGGACCGGAAGCCAAGAATGTAATACGCCTCAGTATCGTGCTGAATCTGCGCGAATGCCGGTGCGAAATCGTTCGAGTCTGAGAAGAACTTGCCACCAGTATCAGAGGCAAGTGTGCCCAGCGTCTCCTGCGACGAGAAGTTGGAATCCAGACGCGATTGCATCGCACGCCCACTGTATGCAGACGTGCCACGCAACGATCCGGTGCTTGCATCACCCAGCGGCGACAGCGCTTCCAGGCCGCGCGAATCCACGCTGTAAATGGCCATGTTTGCTTTCACTGCTTCGTTGGTTGCAGCGCGCATGCTGGCCTGATTTTCAATACCCTGCCGCGTCAATCCGCCGCTGAAGTACAGCATGCTCTTGTGCTGTTCCAGCTTCTCCAGGCTCTTCGCAATCGTCTGAATCGCGTAAAGCTGGCGATCGGTATTCAGGTTGTTGTATTCCGTATCGTCCGCGGTAAAGCCGGTGCCATCTTCGCTGGTAACGTCAGTGCTTGCGGTGGCTCCGTTGGCAAACGCCGCCCCTTCGTTGCTGCCGTTAAACTTGCTCACCGTGCGCAGCAGTTGGTCTTTGTCGGCAGTGAAGTCATGGTCCAGTGAAAGCGATGTGCTCAGGCTCGCCACCGCCACCAGGTCAGCCGGCGCCATCTTCTTGTTGATGTAATCCTTCGCAGCATCCACCGCACGATCAATGTCTTCATCCTGCATGCTTGACAGGTCAAAGAACATTACAATCAAACGATGGTCGCGCAACTGTTTCTGATCCGCACCCATGCTGCGATCAAGAATCTGCGCAATCGTCGGTGCCTTGCCGCTGACAGTGGCTTCGTTCAAACGTGCAGCCTGATCCACAGTCTGGTAATCAAAAGATGAGATCTTCTGCGCCTTGTTGTTCTCCAGAATCGTAAAGTCTGAAGCTTTCAGATCTTTAATGACCGCACCGGTCTTTTTATCGCGCACAACAACGTTGGTCAGCACCATGTTGCTATCCACGCGTAACGTAAAGTTCTGCGATGTGCTGTCGCCCACCTGCTGAATACTGGTTCCAGTGGATGCCGGCTGTCCCGGCTGCGGCGCAGGTGCCTGTTGCACCGGCGTGTTCAACTGCACCGGCGACTGCTGTTGCTGCTGCGCCAATGCGACACTGGCGCAAAGTGAAAGGCATGCGAGAGAACGGAGCGTATGTGCCATTAGAACCGATACCTCGCATCAAAAGTGAGTTTGCGTGGCAGGGCCGCACTCGTGATCTGCCCGAAAGTGGATGAGTTCAGCACTGCGTTCACACCGGTGTATTGCACCGTGTTAAACACGTTTGACGCAGTGATGCGGCCTTCAAAGTTGCGCAGTTCGCCCAGCGGAATCGACTTTGAAAGCGACATGTTCACAGACACCGTTCCCGGCAGTTCAATGCTGTTGCGCGACGCTGTGCCGAAGACCACAGAAGAGGATGGTGTGGTGAACGCCTTCGTATTGAACCAGCTCTTCAGCGTGCCCGCACCTGTAATCGGCTGTGAAAAATCACGGTCTGGTCGCAGCGTGAAGTTATTACCTGCTGAGGCCTGCGCCACCGTGTTTTGATACTGCGGCGTCGTGTACGTTCCGGTAGCAAAGGTGAATGTGCCGCTGAAACCAAAGTTATCCAGCGCCTTCGACAACTTGCCACCCTGATTCAGGAACGCGCGGTTCGGGCCAAAAGGAAGCTCGTACAGGAAGTTTCCTGTTACCTGGTGGCGTACATCAAAGCTGCTGTTGCCGTACTCCAGATCAATGCGCTTATCGTTCTGCACAATGGTGTTGTTGCCCACGCCGCCTATCGAACTCGCATCATCAATCGAGTGGCCATACTGATATGTGGCCTGCAACGACACGCCCTTCTGCAGCCGCTTGCGCGCATTCACACTCAGCGAATGGAAGCGTGAATCGCCAATCGAATCTTCATACACAATCGATTGCGCATTACCGACGACGGAGGTTGCCGTGCGGTTCGGCGAACGACGCAGATCCAGGCTGCTTCCAAGCGATCCGTTGTAGCCAACGTTCGTCACAATGCCCAGCGGGAACGTGTGCTGAATGTCCATGTTGAACACCTGCACGCGGCCCAGGCGATAGTTCTTGTTCACTGCAAACGTGTTCTGCAGGATCGAAGACGAAGTGCAGTTAAAACCATTTGCCAGTGTGAATAGGCTACCGGTTGCGGAACCTGCGGTCGTGATGTTGCCGCAACCCTGATCGGTGCTGCCAACTTTTGCCGTGTTGTTCTGCGATACGGCAAACGGCTGCTGATACGACAGCGAGTTCGCGAAATTCGCATACTGGCCCACGTTAAAGTTCAAGCCATAGCCTGCGCGCACCACCGTGTTCTTGACGTACTTCGGACTCCACGCAACACCAATGCGCGGCGACCACAGCGCGCGATCCGGCGTAATCAGCGACCGCGGAAACGCTCCGCTATAAGGCCCACTGGCACCCGAAACCACACGCGCATATTCCGTAAAGTCTGCGTTGTGATCCAGGTTCACCAGCCGGTTGTTCTCTTCGATATATGGCGAGAAGTATTCGTAACGCAGGCCATAGTTCAGCGTGATATCGCGACGCACGCGATAGTCGTCTTGCAGATAGAAGTCGTAAATCCACTCGCGCAGATAAATCTTGTTGCTGCCTGCCTGAATGGCTGTAGTCTGTGGCGCACCCAGCAGAAAATCTGCAAAGGCAGAACCACTCGTAGTGCCTGTAGCGTTCGTACCGGACGGAGACTGCGTGGCGTAGCCGGTAAACGAGAAAGAACCCAGGCCGTTGCTGCCTGCGATCATGTCCAGATGCTGGCGGCGGCCATCAAATCCAAAGCGGAAGTTGTGTTTGCCATGCCGCCAACTCACCACATCGCTCAGCGTGAACACTTCCTGCAAACGGTCTGAGGGCTGTGTGTCTGAGATGCCGGTGAAGTTCGTAAATGAAAGCCCTGGCACACCGTAGTACAAGCTCTGTTGTGCTGTGAGGGGTTTCGGAATCGTGAGGCCCGCCACGCCTGCGGGATCCACTGTGCCGTTCGTGAAGTTGTTTGTGGTGATGCCACGGCTGCGATTCCATCCCAGCGTCAGGCTGTTGCTCAGGCGCCCGTAGCTCAACTGGTATCCCGTGCCCAGGTTGTAACCATTGCTGACGGTCTTGCCATCCAGTGCAGCCATCAGTCCGCGCGCATCGCTTGCAACATGCGAGTACGCAAAGTTCGCGCTCAGATTCTGGCGCAACACAGCAGGTCCCTGTTGGCGTCCATTGCCACCACCACGGGCTCCGCCACCACCACGACCTCCGCCACCAAAGCCCTGTCCTGCACTGGATCCAAGCTGTCGCATGAAACGCGCTGAAATCTGCGAGCTGTTATTTCCAATCGTCGCAATGCGTTGGTAGTTATAGTTCTGGTTGCTGGTGCTGATGGCTGCATTCGGTGTGGGAATGTACTGCAACAACGCCTGCGCCTGCGCGCTCAGTGGCGTGGTGATCACATTACAAGTGGAATTGGTATACGTGGTGCAATCGCCATACGTGGTGCCGGTGTACGGGTTGTAAAGAATCACCGGTGTCGCCACACCGCTCACGGGTTGTGTCAGTCCGTTGAAATCACCATTGCGTTGCGCCAGCGTGGGCACAGTGCCATAGATATTGGTCGGCGTGGTGTTGTGTTGACCGGTCCAGTTCAGAAACAGGTTCTGCTTTGTGCTCGGCTTGAACAGGCCAGGGATGTATGGCGATCCGTTCAACGCAATGCCGTAACGATTAGTGCTGTAGGCAGGCTTCACAGGATTACCTGTGATGGAAAACTGCGTGGCATCCAGAGCGGCATTACCCGCGGTGTAATACACGTTGCCATGAATAGCGGAAGGATTGAAGTTGCGGAAGCCGCCGCGGCCAAATCCGCCACCACCACCAAAGCCCCCGAAACCACCACCGGGTCCTCCAAATCCACCGCCCCCCCCGAAACCTCCAGGGCCACCGCCGGGCCCACCAAAACCACCGGGGCCGCCCTGCATCATGCCGCCCACCATACCCACAATGGCATTGGCAATCTCGGCTTGTCCGCCACCATTTCGCTGCGCATTCGCAATCGCATCCTGAATGCGGTTACGCATCTCGTCTTCGTTAAATCCGGCAAGACCATTGATCTGCCCAGCTTGTCCGCTTACCGCGACTGAATCAGCGCCCGTTGCATCCGCTCCACCAATCGAAGCCATCGTGGGAGCAGCTTCGCCTCCAGCAGATGCATCCTGCGTGTCCGCTGTGTTCGACTGCGCGCCGCGCAGCGATTGCAATCCGCGCGCCAGCGTTTGCGCATTGACGCCTGCCACAGTCGTGCCGCTTTCCTGTGCCGTGCGAGCAGCCGCACGTGATGCCAGCTCCAACTCCAGCGCAGCCTTGCCTTCGTGCTGCGTTGCATTCAACACGACTTCTGCTGTGGACGCTGCAAACGCCGCAAACTCCGCGCGAATCACATACCGTCCGTTGCGCGGAATGGTCATGCGGAAACTGCCGGTCACGTCTGTCGCGGTGGAATACTTCTTGCCGGTAAGCGTGTTCGTGGCGGTAATGGTCACGCCGGGCAGCGGTGTTCCCGCGACCTTCTTGCCGTTGTTTTCCGTCGCAGAGGCTGAAGTTACAGTGCCGGTAATAGTGCCGCCCTGTACCTCCTGTGGCGCAGTCGCAGCCTGCGGCGGCGCGTCTGCAGGAGGCGCAGGTGGGGTTGTCTGCGCCTGCAACATGGCCGCTCCCAGAAACGGGGCGGTCAAAGAAAGACGCTGCCATGGACGGCGCATACGCACGAAGAACCCTCGCAGAAATCCGCGAACGGACAAGTAACAATCTGCTCCTAAAGACGCGACCCCGCAAGAAAATGTTTCGCAGGAAATTAGTTAAGAAAGTGAACCAAATGCGGCCCGCGGTCGAGTCGTTTCAATAACAACCGGGAAACCAACCCCATACATTGGCCGTCGCTTTACACGCAAGCCGTCATACTGTGTTGCAATAATCCGCGGAACAAATCGCGGGAG